>JANNDT010000077.1:0-28525 GCA_031387905.1 Deltaproteobacteria bacterium | reverse complement strand
GACGCGCTTCTGCGCCGCCGCCGACTCCGAGCGCGCCCTCGCCTCGGCTCGGTGAAGCGCGAACGCTCGAGCAGGTGCGCGAGCACTTGGGCGAGTGCACGCGCTGTCCACTTCACCTTGGCCGCACGAAGATCGTCTTTGGAGACGGCTCTGCTTCCGCTGAAATCATGTTCGTCGGCGAAGGCCCGGGCGAACAAGAAGATCTTTCGGGGCTGCCCTTTGTCGGCCGCGCCGGCGAACTGCTCACCAAGATGATCGAGGCCGGCCTCCAGATCCCGCGCGCGAGCGTGTACATCGCCAACGCCGTGAAGTGCCGCCCGCCCGAAAATCGCACGCCCCACCCGAACGAGGTCGCGGCCTGCCGCGAGTTCCTCGATGGCCAGATCGACGCGATCCGGCCCAAGGTGATCGTCGCGCTCGGCAAGCCCGCCACGAGCCTGCTGTTAGGCCGCGACGTCGCCATCAGCCGCGTGCGCGGCACCTGGCACGACTACCGCGGGTTCCCCGTGATGCCCACCTTCCACCCCGCGTTCTTGCTCCGGCAGTACACCCCCGAGAACCGACGGCTGGTGTGGGAGGATCTGAAGGCGGCGTTGGAGAAGAGCAAGCGCTCTTGACCGGTTTGCGTGTCAGCGAACGCCGCCAGGGACGACAACCCAATAGCCGCGCCGATGCTTGATTGGCCTTTGGATGGGCAGGCAGATGACCTCGCTCTCCTCAGGCGGGTCGCTTGGGGCCCAACAGTCCGCGTCGTATTCGATATCTCCGACGACCCATACCAAGAGGCCGTTGAGCGAGCGGCGATCGACCCAGCGCGGGATACGGACCGCACCGTCGACACCGACCTTCGGACTCGACGCGCTCTCCGGGGGAACGTCGATGTAGAAGTACTCCGAGTCCGCGTAGATCCGTCCAGTGAAACAGACGTTCTGACGTTGGGACGTGGGCGGTGGTGACAAGACCTCTTCCGCCGAGAGCAGTTCGCAGCCCGTAAACAACTCGTCCGCAGCCTCGCGGGTCGCGATCAACAGTTGAGGCGGCCGGGTCGCGCACGCGACCGCGGACACGGCGATCAATGCTGCCGCAAGTCCTGGCCGCCTGTTCCGCAAAACTACGGCCTCTCCGGCACGCTCGCACTCTGCTTTGCCCTGAACTCCTCGAGCTTCTTCCGCACCGCGGGGTCGCGGCCCGCGATGATCGCGCCGGCGAAGAGGCCCGCGTTCTTCGCGCCCGCTTTGCCGATCGAGAACGTCGCGACGGGAATGCCGCCGGGCATTTGCACGGTGGAGAGCAGCGCGTCGAGGCCTTGCAGCGGCGACGAATCGATTGGCACGCCCAGCACGGGCAGCACGGTGTGCGCGGCGGTGACGCCCGCGAGATGCGCGGCCGCGCCGGCGCCGCAGATCACGACCTCGATGCCGTTCGCCTCCGCGTCTGCGAGGAAACGAACCAAGCGGTCCGGCGTGCGGTGCGCGGAGATCACCCGCACGTCGCTCTCGATGCCGAGCTCGCGCAGCGCGTCCTCGGCGGCCTTCATCACCTCATAATCGTTCGCGCTGCCCATCAAGATTCCGACGCGCGCCGCCATGTGAACTCCTCGTACTGGAAGGCGCGCAAGGTAAGCTACGCCGCCGCTGCCGGGGAGACATGATGCGCGCTGTCGTCTCGAGAACGCCTGGGGAGCTCGTGCTCGAGGACGTCGCGGAGCCGACGCCGGGCCCGGGGCAGGCGCTGCTGCGCGTCGTCGCGTGCGGCATCTGCGGCAGCGATCTGCACCTGCATCAGCACAAGCTGCTGCCAGCGGGCGCGATCATGGGCCACGAGTTCTGCGGCGAAGTGATGGAGACGGTCGGCACGCTGCGCGCGGGTGAACGCGTGTGCGCGATCCCGAATCTTTCGTGCGGGACGTGCGAGCGCTGCCGCTCGGGGCTCGGCGCGTACTGCGGGGCGCAGACGCCGATCGGGCTCGGGCAGCCGAACGGCGCGTTCGCGGAGTACGTCGTAGTCGCTGCGCACGAGGCCGTGCGCGTGCCGAGCGGAGTCAGCAGCGGTCTCGCGGCGCTGGTCGAGCCGCTCGCGGTGGGCGTGCATGCCGTGAACGCGAGCCGCATGCGGCGCGGAGACCGTTGCCTCGTGGTGGGCGCCGGCCCGATCGGGCTCTCGATCGCGCTCTGGGCGCGCCACTTCGGAGCGCGCGAGGTGATCGTCTCCGAACGCGCGGCCGGGCGTCGCGCGCTCGCCGAGAGACTCGGCGCCACCCGCGTCGTCGACCCACTGCACGAAGACCTGACAGCCGCGCTCGAGCGCGCTGCGCCGGGCGGGCCCGACATCGTGTTCGAGGCCGTCGGCGCGCCGGGCCTGATCGACGACTGCGTTGGCCGCGTGCGCTTCCGCGGGCGCGTGATCGTCGCAGGCGTGTGCGTGGGCGCGGATTCGTTCACGCCGCTGTCGGGCGTGATGAAAGAAGCGTCGCTCCAGTTCGTGCTCGCGTACGAGAAGGACGATTTCCAGTACACGCTCGACATGCTCGCGCAGGAACGCATCGACCCGAGCGCACTGATTACGGAGCGCATCGGGCTGGCTGGCGTGCCGGCGGCATTCGCGGCGCTCGCGACGCCGCTCGGGCAAGGCAAGGTGCTCGCGTGCCCGGCGCTGTGACGCGCGCCCCCATCTCGGCGAAGACGGCGCTGTGCGGGATCTTCCTGCACCCCGCCGGCCACACGCGCTCGCCCGCGATGCACAACGCCGCGTACACAGCGCTCGGCCTCGACGCGGTCTACCTCGCGTTCGACGTGGCGCCGGTGCAGCTCGGCGCCGCGATCGCCGGCGCGCGCGCGCTGGGCGTGCGTCAACTCGCGATCTCGATCCCGCACAAAGAGACGGTGGGCGCGCACCTCGATCGCGTAGATGACACCGCGCGCGCGATCGGCGCGGTGAACACCGTTACGCGCGCGGGCAGCGAACTCGTCGGCAGCAACACCGACTGGATTGGCATCGCGCGCGCGCTCGAGCGCGAAGTGCAGCTCGCGGGAAAACTCGCGGTGGTTTTAGGGGCCGGCGGCACCGCCCGCGCGGCGCTCTACGCGCTGCGGCAGCGCGGCGCGCGCGGGGTCGTGCTGAACCGCTCGCCGGGCAAGGCCGAGGCGCTCGCAGCGGAGTTCGGCGCCGAACGCGCAGGCGCACTCGAAGAACTCGCGCAGATCCCGCACGACGTGCTGATCAACGCCACGAGCGTGGGGCTCCGAAGTGAGGTGTCGCCGGTGGCGGCGAATGCGCTGCGTGAAGGCAGCGTCGTGCTCGACGCGGTCTACGACCCGCTCGAGACGCGCTTGCTGCGCGATGCGCGCGGCCACGGCGCGAAGCCCATCTCGGGCAAGTGGATGCTGATCGAGCAGGCGCGCGAGCAACTGCGCATCTGGACCGAGCGCGATGTCGCAGCCGAAGTGCTCGCCGACGCCTTCGACCGCGCGAGCATCCCCTAACAACGCCCGTCAGAAGGATCAGCCGCAGCGCGAAGCGCTGCCGGCTGCATCTACTCGCGCGACTGCGGCGCGCCCACCGTGACCGAGAGCACCCAAGCTGGCTACTTCAGCTTGGCCTCTTTGTAGACCACGTGCTTCCGCACCACCGGGTCGTATTTCTTGAACTCGAGCTTGTCCGGCGTGTTGATGCGGTTCTTGCTCGTCGTGTAGTAGTGGCCCGTTCCGGCCGTCGACTCGAGCTTGATCTTCTCGCGCTTGCTCTTCTTGGCCATTTCCAATGCCCTCTCTTGACTCAGTCGGGTTCGCGAGCTTCCTGTCGGTCAACAGCGCGGAGGCCACTGTTCGACTCCGCTCGCCTGCGGCTCGCTGCGCGTCCGCGCCGAGCGCGGACTTGCATCCCCTACTTCTTCGCCGGCAGTGGCACGAGCGCGCCGCTCTTCTTGAATACGCGCACGCGCTTGCCGTCGCGCTCCTCGATCTTCACGCGGCTCGGCTTGCCCGTCTTCGCATCGACGAGCTGCACGTTCGACACGTGGATGAAGCCCTCGCGCTCGACGATGCCGCCGGCGCGGTGCCCGGGGCTGCCCGGCTTGAAGTGTCGCTTCTGAATCCGCACGCCCTCCACCTTCACGCGATCGCGCTCGGTGTCGACGTCGATCACCTTGCCCTGTTTCTTGGTGTGGCGTTCTTTGCCGGCGATCACTTGCACGAGATCGCCCTTGCGAATGCGTTGAGCCATCGGAGCTTCCTTTGCGAACTAGTGTCTGGCGGGCAGCGTTGGCCATCGCCACGAAGGCGGGCCAGGCGGGGGCCCGCCTCAAAAGAGCGCGCAGTTTTCCCGCTTATCGAGTGCGGGTCAACCCGCTGCGCACCGATGGCGTTTTGCGCCGGTATGCTGCTCGCCCATGAAAGCACGCTGGCTCCAGTTCGTGGCGATCGCGGCAGTCCTCGCCTTCGGGGGATGCGCGGTGTTGCGCGCGTTCTTGCCGGAGAAGTACGCGGTGAATGCGCCGATCACGAACTCGCTGTTCGGCTGGGCCGGGGAACCGCCAGCGGAGAGCGAGGTTCCGCAGCGCTTGAAGGTGCCAGCCGAGTACGAGGTCGCGCTTTACGCGCTCCTCCCCGGGGTGCGAATGCTGCTCGCAACGCCGCGCGGGGACCTGCTCGCGAGCCTGCCGCGCGAAGGGCGCGTGGTCCTGTTCGCTCGCGACAAGAACGACGATGGCCTGCCCGACGAGGTTCGCGAGCTGTTCACGGGCCTGAACCTGCCGCACGGGCTCGCGCTGTCCGCCGACGGCTGGCTGTACATCGGTGAAGGCTCGGCGATCGGCCGGGTGCGCTTCGACGTCGCGACGGGTACGACGCAAGGCGCGCTCGAGTACGTCGTGACGGGCCTCCCCGAAGGCGGCAACCACTGGTCTCGCAACGTCGGCATTGGCCCCGACGGCAAGCTCTACGTGACGGTCGGCTCGAGTTGCAACGCGTGCGTCGAGACAGACGAGCGCCGCGCCGCGATGCTGCGTTACGCGCCCGACGGCAGCGGCTTCGAGCTGTATGCGCGCGGCCTGCGCAACGCGGTCGATTTCGCGTGGCGGCCCGAAACTGGCGAACTGTTCGCCACCGACAACGGCCGCGACTTATTGGGGGACGACTTCCCGCCCTGCGAGCTCAACCGCGTCGTGGCGGGTGCTGACTACGGCTGGCCGGTCGCGAACGGCGATCGCGTGCCGGATCCCGAAAACGGCGGCGGCCAAGAGGCCCGCATCGCGGCATCGACGCCGCCGGCGTTCGGCTTCAATGCGCACAACGCACCGCTCGGCATCACGTTCTTGCAGCACCCGGCGCAACCTGCGCATTATCAGGGCGCGGCGCTGGTGGCTTTGCATGGCTCGTGGAACCGCTCGCGCAAGGACGGCTACCGCGTCGTCTCGTTGCATTGGGACGCGAGCGGCGCGATCCGCGCCGAGGATTTTCTCAGCGGCTTTCTCGTCGACGACGAAGTCTCTGGCCGTCCCGTCGATGTGGTCGAGGCGCCGAACAGCGGCACGATCTTCGTGTCGGACGACTACGGCGGCGCGATCTACGCGATCCGCCGGCGCGGCGCGCTGAGCGCAGGCGCTCCGGTGCCACCCCCTAAGCTGACGACCGCGGCCGGCCCGCGAGGGGATCCGCTAGCGGCCCTCGGCGCCGAAGAACGCGCGGCTTTGGTCGCGAAAGGCGCCGCGGCTTGGCAGGGGCTCGCCTGCGCGAGTTGCCACGAGGCAGCCTCGGCTGCGCCCGGCATGGTCACGAAGAAGCTCGAGAAGCTCGGCGAGCGCTTCGACCTCGATTCGCTCGTGATCTTCTTCGCCGCGCCGACTCCACCGATGCCGCCGCCGCCGCTCGACGAAGCCGGCCGGCGCGAGTTGGCCGCTTACGTGCTCGATCGTTTCGGAAGCTGACACGCTGCGCAGACGCTCAGCCAGCGTCCGCGCGTCGCCGAAAAGGGACCCGTGCGACACCGCCGACTCGTCAGAGAACTCGCGATCGCCGGCGTCATCGGCGGGCTCTTCACTGCGAGCCCGCTGACCGGGGACGGGCTCGGGCGAGCAGCGGCGGCGGGGCTCGCAATCGCCGCTGCGGTGTTCGGCTTCCGCGTGCGGAACGGATTGCCCAAGGACGACGAGGTTGGCGCCGAGGCCATCCCAGCCAAAGCAGCTGCGGTTCCACTCGCCGTGTGGGCGGCGTTCGCCATATGGGCGGCCGCATTCTGGCCGACGATGGCGTGGCTCTGGCGTTACTGGACAGCCAGCGTCTGGATCAATAACCACGGCGTCTTCATGCCGCCGCTGATCGCGCTGTTGGCGTACAACGCGCTACGCGACGATCCGGACGATGCTGCCGAGAGTTCGCGTTGGGGCTTCGTGTGGATGATCGGCGCCCTCATTCTGCTCGCGATCGATTCCGCGTTGCACACCGGCTACCTCGGAGTGCTCGCACTCATCGCGAGCCTTCCGGGCTTCAGCATGCTCCTGCTCGGCGCGCGCCGAACCCGCCTGCTCGCGGTGCCGCTGTCGCTCGGGCTGCTGATGGTGCCCGTACCCAACGCGCTCGCGACGAGCGTCGGCCTGCGACACTTAACGGCCGAAGGCGTCGAGCCGCTGCTGCATGCGCTCGGAGTCTCGGCGCTGCGCAAGGGGACCGTGATCCAGCTCGCGGGCGAAGGGAATGTATTCGTCGTCGCAAACGCGTGCAGCGGCATCGCGACGCTCTACGCCGGCGTCGCGGTCGCGGTCGTGCTCGCTTGTTATGCGCGATCGCACGGGCGCCGCATCTTTCTGTTGCTCGCAGCGGCGCCGCTCGCGATCGCCGCGAACATCGTTCGCGTGTTGGCGCTGATCCTGATGTCGTCGGGTATCGGCAAGTGGATCATGGAGAGTCCGCTCCACCCGCTCACGGGCGTCGCGACTTTCGCGATCGTCGTCGGCGGCTTGCTGCTCGCGGCGGGACGAGACCCGTTCCGAGACCTCGCCTAATGCGTGTATCCGGCAAGTACGCCGTCGCGCTCCTCGCGCTGCTCGCAGTGGGCGCGGCGCCTCGCATCGCTGCTTACCGCGGCGTCCGCGGCGACGATCTCTGCAACGCGCCGGGTGCGATGAAGGCGACGTCGATGATTCCTGGCACGCTTGCGCTCGGCGAGCGCCTCGAGTCGCTCGGGCCGGCGACGTTCCAGTGGAGTGAGGGTGAAATCGAGAACCCCGCGCTCGCGAAAACGCCGATGCAGTTCCAGGTCATCCGCTCCTTCGACGGACCGTTTCTTTACGAGAACCCTGTACGATTCGCGAGCGCTCGACTCGAACCCGAGGAACTCCGCGTTCGCGAGGTCGAAGTGGACGCTGAGCGCATCCCGGTTCACATCGCCTGGGACCACACTCAGCTTCCGAGCCGCCTCGTCGCGTACTTCTTCGCCTTCGACGGGCGCCCCGTGCGCTCACCGCTCGCGGCGCAATTGCGGCGCGCAGCCGGCTTGGCGCTCGGTGGGCCTCGCCCGACGACCCTCGTGTTGGTGTCAGGCGTTGCGTCTCCCGACAACGCCTCGGTCGTCGAAGATGCAGCCGCAGCGTGGCTCGGTGACGCTTGGCGCTACTTCGCGCACGCGTGCAGAGAGCGATGAGCCGGCCCGCCTGGATTGATTGGCGCGCGCTGTTCGCAGCCAGCGTCGTGGCGATCGGCGTCGCCGACGCCGTCGTACTCGACCTCACGAAGGCGTATTTCAGCAGCGGCTACAACGGCTTCGCGTTGCACGGACTAGGCGAGCGTGCGCTGTTCTTCGCGAGCGGGGCGATCCTCGATGTTGGCGCCGTCGCGGGTGTGTGGTTCATCGTGCTCGGGATCGCGCGCGCTCTTCGGGCGAAGCCGCTTCGCGCGCTCGCGTGCGCGAGCGTGCTCGGTGTCGCGGCGCCACTGGCCTTTGACCTCGCCATGCATCGCCTCCATCGCGTGCTCGGGGACGTGCTCGAACTCGGGCTGATGCTGGATCTCGCGGCAGGCAGCTGGCGCGCGGCACTCGGCGAGGCCGCGCAAGATCTCCCGCCGCTCGCGCTTCTCTCGGCGATCGCGGGCGTGGCTTGCCTCGGGCTAACGCTGTTCGTGCGTCAGTTGGAACGCATGCGCAGCGATCTCGCGCCGCTCGAGTTACCGCGCGCGTCGAGGCTGGCGTTTGCTGTGGCAGCGTGCGTGCTTGCTGGCGGGACGACGCTGGGAGTGACGGAGTCAAAATCCCCGCAAGTTCAATTTGGCCTCAGCTCCAAACCCGCGGGCAGACTGATTGCTGAAGCGGTGGACGTGCTGACCGATTTCGATCGCGATGGCGTTGGCTGGCTTTCGCGGCCCGGCGATCCCGCGCCATTCGACCCTGGGATCTACCCCTGGGCGATCGAGATCCCTGGAAACGGCGTGGACGAGGATGGTTTCGCAGGCGATCTGCCGCTCGACTTCGAGGTTCCGCAACCGATCTCGGTGCCGACGCCGCGCCCGCGCCCCGGGGCGCCGAGCGTCGTGCTGATCTTCCTCGAAGGTTTTCGCGCAGATCTCGTGGGCCTCCGTGAGGGCGGTCGCGAGGTAACGCCGAACATCAATCGTCTCGCAGCGAGCGGAATGAGAAGTGACTCCGCCTACACCCAGTTCCCGGTGACCTGGGCCTCCCGGGCTTCGTTGATGCAAGGGCGAGTAGTGCCGACCGCGAACGCTGCGACGCTCGTCGATGATTTTCTTGCGCGCGGTTACGAAGTGGCGTGGTTCTCGGGCCAACACGACGGGATCCGGGCGAGCGATGCACGGCTCGGCACGGAGCGCGCGAGTTTCTTCTATGACGCGCGGAGCGATACCGATCGCCGGACCTCTCGATCCATGCAGCCGATCAGTCTGCAGGTGTCGTGGAAGACCGTCTACGAGCGGGTGAATGCGTATCTCGAAACACGTACATCGCCGTCTCCGCTGTTTCTCTACGTCAACTTTGTCGACACGCACTTCCCGTACTGGCACCGAGAGATGGACGACATGCTTGGAACCGGAGAGCTGCCGAGAAGCGCGATCCGGCCCGAAAACCGCGAGGCGGTCTGGAAGGCGTACTTGAACGCGGCCGCGAACGTCGATCGCGCGATTGGCGACCTGCTATCGCTGGTGGACGAGCGCGTCGGGCCCGAGGCATTGGTGTTGGTCACGGCGGACCACGGGCAAGCGTTCTACGAACACGGGCAACTCGGCCACGGGCAAGCGTTGGATGACGAGCAGACGCGCGTTCCGTTCGTCGTTCGCGGCATGCGCTCGCAGCTTCCCGCGCCGCTCGCGTTGAGCGACGTGAGAGGGCTACTCGGCCATTGGCTGAGCGCAGAGCCGATCGCGAGTGGCGAGCTAGAACGCGGCGAAATCTTTCAGAGCCTTGGTGAGATCGCCGGACCGAAGAGAGTCGCCTTGAGGAGGCTGAACCTCGTGACGTCGATCAATCTCGCCGTCGACAACCAGCGCGGCTGGACGGAAACCATGCGAAACACGGCCCGAACCTGGGAAGTGCTGCGCGGCCGCTCTGCCCGGGCCTCGTCACGGTAGGAAGCCCGAAACGAGAAACGGCGCCGACTCGATTCCTCGAGTCGGCGCCGCGCTTAGAGATCCCACCGTCTAGCTACTCTCCCACCGGGAAGCCCGGCAGTACCATCGCCGAAGCAGGGCTTAACTTCCGTGTTCGGAATGGGAACGGGTGTGGCCCCTGCTCTATGGACGGTGGGAAATTCAAAGGATCGAACCACGGTCAGTGGTCAATCAAATAGTTTTCTGGATCCTCGCGGAGTTTCTGAAATCAGCGCCTGTGCGAGCGCGCGAGGCGAGTGGTCAAGCCTCACGGGCGATTAGTACCGGTCAGCTTCACGCGTTACCGCGCTTCCACCTCCGGCCTATCACGTCATGGTCTCTGACGGCCCTTTAGGGGACTCACGTCCCGGGAGACCTCATCTTGGGGTGGGTTTCCCACTTAGATGCTTTCAGCGGTTATCCCTTCCGAACATGGCTACCCGGCGGTGCTCCTGGCGGAACAACCGGTACACCAGTGGTTCGTCCATCCCGGTCCTCTCGTACTAGGGACAGCGCCCCTCAAGTCTCCTGCGCCCACGGCGGATAGAGACCGAACTGTCTCGCGACGTTCTAAACCCAGCTCGCGTGCCGCTTTAATTGGCGAACAGCCAAACCCTTGGGACCTGCTTCAGCCCCAGGATGCGACGAGCCGACATCGAGGTGCCAAACCTCCCCGTCTATGTGAACTATTGGGGGAGATCAGCCTGTTATCCCCGGCGTACCTTTTATCCGATGAGCGATGGCCCTTCCATTCAGAACCACCGGATCACTAAGACCTGGTTTCCCACCTGCTCGACTTGTAGGTCTCGCAGTCAAGCTCCCTTATGCCTTTGCACTCTACGGCTGGTTTCCAATCAGCCTGAGGGAACCTTCGCGCGCCTCCGTTACTTTTTAGGAGGCGACCGCCCCAGTCAAACTACCCACCACGCAGTGTCTCCAGCCCGGATCACGGGCTCAGGTTAGATCGGCAGCACAACAAGGGTGGTATTTCAACGTTGGCTCCACCGAAACTAGCGTCCCGGCTTCAAAGCCTCCCACCTATCCTACACATGCTGAACCGACGATCACTGCGAAGTTGTAGTTAAGGTGCACGGGGTCTTTTCGTCCTGCCGCGGGTCGCCGGCATCTTCACCGGCAATTCAGTTTCGCTGAGTCTCTGGTCGAGACAGTGGGGAAGTCGTTACGCCATTCGTGCAGGTCGGAACTTACCCGACAAGGAATTTCGCTACCTTAGGACCGTTATAGTTACGGCCGCCGTTTACCGGGGCTTCGGTTCATCGCTTCGCCTTGCGGCTGACAAGTCCCCTTAACCTTCCAGCACCGGGCAGGCGTCAGACCCTATACGTCGTCTCTCGACTTCGCAGAGTCCTGTGTTTTTAGTAAACAGTCGCTACCCCCTGCTCTCTGCAACCTAGGAACGCTCGGGGAGCAAGTCCCTTCACCTTCCTAGGCACACCTTCTTCCGAAGTTACGGTGTCAATTTGCCGAGTTCCTTGACCAGAGTTCTCCCAAGCGCCTTGGCATTCTCTGCCCGCCCACCTGAGTCGGATTACGGTACGGTCACCAGACATCCTCCCTACGAGGCTTTTCTCGGGAGCATGGGATCGCCGACTATGCGAGCCGAAGCTCACTCGACGTCACCTCTCGGCGTTGGATGGCGGCGCGGATTTGCCTACGCCACCCGCCTACAGGCTTGAACCGGGACATCCAACACCCGGCTCGGTTACCCTTCTCCGTCCCCCCTTCGGTCGAACGGATATCTAGTGGTACGGGAATATTAACCCGTTTCCCATCGCCTACGGCTTTCGCCCTGAGCTTAGGGGCCGACTGACCCTGAGCAGATTAGCTTTACCCAGGAACCCTTGGGCTTACGGCGAACAGGTTTCTCACCTGTTTTATCGCTACTCGTGTCCGCATAGGCACTTCCAGAACCTCCACCCGTTCTCTCGATCGGGCTTCGCAGGCAACTGGAACGCTCCCCTACCGCTCAACTGATCCGAGGATCTGCTGAGCCCGCAGTTTCGGTGTCGCGCTTGAGCCCCGTTACATTTTCGGCGCGGGTTCACTAGACCAGTAAGCTATTACGCACTTTTTAAAGGGTGGCTGCTTCTAAGCCAACCTCCTGGTTGTTTGAGCGCTCCCACTTCCTTTTCCACTTAGCGTGAACTTAGGGACCTTAACTGGCGGTCTGGGTTGTTTCCCTCTCGACTACGAACCTTAGCGCTCGCAGTCTGACTCCCGTGCTGCACTCATCGGCATTCGGAGTTTGGTTGGGTTCGGTAACCTGGTGGGGCCCCTAGCCCATCCAGTGCTCTACCTCCGATGGTGATCGCACGAGGCTATACCTCAATATATTTCGGGGAGAACCAGCTATCTCCAGGTTTGATTGGCCTTTCACCCCTACCCACAGCTCATCCGGGTAGTTTTCAACCTACTGCGGTTCGGTCCTCCACTCGGTTTTACCCGAGCTTCAACCTGGCCATGGGTAGATCACCTGGTTTCGGGTCTACCCCCAGCAACGTATCGCCCTATTCAGACTCGCTTTCGCTACGGCTACGCCTAACGGCTTAACCATGCTGCTGAGGAGTAACTCGCGGACCCGTTAAACAAAAGGTACGCAGTCACACTTGGTGCAAGCACCATAGTGCTCCCACTGAATGTAAGCAGACGGTTTCAGGATCTTTTCACTCCCCTCACCGGGGTTCTTTTCGCCTTTCCCTCACGGTACTGGTTCACTATCGGTCGCCAGGTAGTACTTAGCCTTGGATGATGGTCCACCCAGATTCCCACGAGGTTTCTCGTGCCTCGCGGTACTCGGGATACTCCTAGGGCTCGCATTAGGTTTCGCGCACGGGGCTATCACCCTCTCTGGCCGACCTTTCCAGATCGTTCCGCTACCCATACGAGTCCCACGTCGGAGTCCCACGACCCCGGAGGGAGTCACCTCCCGCCGGTTTAGGCTGATCCCCGTTCGCTCGCCGCTACTAGGGGAGTCTCAGTTGATTTCCGTTCCACCGGGTACTTAGATGTTTCAGTTCCCCGGGTTGACTTCGCGGTTCCTATGAATTCAGAACCGCGATGATCGGGCATGACCCCGACCGGGTTTCCCCATTCGGACATCTCCGGATCGCAGGATGGTTTGCGCCTCCCCGGAGCATTTCGCTGCTACCCACGTCCTTCATAGTCTCCTGGCGCCAAGGCATCCACCGTCTGCTCTTCGTAGCTTGACCAAAATTGAATTCATCATCGCAGAGAAGCGAACGCGGGTTCGCTTCGCACTTGCCAAGGCACTGCTTTCTTCTCCGCTTGGACCCAGAAAGCTATTCGATTGTCAATGACCGAGCCGAATCCGCCGGGCTTCTCGCCCGTCCGCCTGTCTAGGGCGGCGCACCCCACCAAGGGGCGTGCGGAATCAAGAATCGCGAACGGTTTGGTGGAGCTGATCGGGATCGAACCGACGACCTCAGGCTTGCAAAGCCCGCGCTCTCCCAGCTGAGCTACAGCCCCAGCTCGAGGGCCGGCATGGTGGGCCTGGGCAGATTTGAACTGCCGACCTCCCGCTTATCAGGCGGACGCTCTAACCAACTGAGCTACAGGCCCCAGTAAGCGATCCGGTCGAGCGACCGCTCCAAACTCGGTCCCCGAAAAACGAATGACGTGCAGGATGACGAATGGATCGACCGGACACTGCCCCGATTGAACGAGTTACCGGGAGAACCCGGGATTCACAGAGTCTCGGGACTGAGGTCCCGTGGTCGACTTGACCTAGGTTGCCTTGCAGATTGCTCTGCGCGGCATCTCCCTAGAAAGGAGGTGATCCAGCCGCAGGTTCCCCTACGGCTACCTTGTTACGACTTCACCCCAATCACCAGTCAAACCTTGGACGGCTCCGTCCCTTGCGGGTTCGGTCACCGGCTTCTGGTGCAACCAGCTTTCGTGGTGTGACGGGCGGTGTGTACAAGGCCCGGGAACGTATTCACCGCGGCATGCTGATCCGCGATTACTAGCGATTCCGCCTTCATGGAGTCGAATTGCAGACTCCAATCCGAACTGAGACCGGCTTTCTGGGATTGGCTCCCCCTCGCGGGTTGGCTGCCCTTTGTACCGGCCATTGTAGCACGTGAGTAGCCCTGGACATAAAGGCCATGAGGACTTGACGTCGTCCCCACCTTCCTCCGGCTTAACACCGGCAGTCCCAATAGAGTGCCCAGCCGAACTGGTGGCAACTATTGGCAGGGGTTGCGCTCGTTGCGGGACTTAACCCAACACCTCACGACACGAGCTGACGACAGCCATGCAGCACCTGTCTCGCGGCTCCCGAAGGCACCCCCTCGTTTCCGAGGGGTTCCGCGGATGTCAAGTCCAGGTAAGGTTCTGCGCGTTGCTTCGAATTGAACCACATGCTCCACCGCTTGTGCGGGCCCCCGTCAATTCCTTTGAGTTTTAGCCTTGCGGCCGTACTCCCCAGGCGGGGTGCTTAATGCGTTAGCTTCGACACCGAGGGGGTCAATACCCCCGACGTCTAGCACCCAACGTTTACGGCGTGGACTACCAGGGTATCTAATCCTGTTTGCTCCCCACGCTTTCGCGTCTCAGCGTCAGTCATCGTCCAGGCGGCCGCCTTCGCCACTGGTGTTCCTTCCGATATCTACGAATTTCACCTCTACACCGGAAATTCCGCCACCCTCTCCGAGACTCGAGCCTAACAGTATCGTATGCAGTTCCGGAGTTGAGCTCCGGGATTTCACATTCGACTTGTTAGGCCGCCTACACGCGCTTTACGCCCAGTAATTCCGAACAACGCTTGCGCCCTCCGTATTACCGCGGCTGCTGGCACGGAGTTAGCCGGCGCTTCCTTTGAAGGTACCGTCAAGCCGCCGACCTATTCGCCCGGCTGCCTTTCGTCCCTTCCGACAGAGGTTTACGACCCGAAGGCCTTCATCCCTCACGCGGCGTCGCTGGGTCAGGCTTTCGCCCATTGCCCAAAATTCCCGACTGCTGCCTCCCGTAGGAGTCTGGACCGTGTCTCAGTTCCAGTGTGGCTGGTCGTCCTCTCAGACCAGCTACCCATCTCAGCCTTGGTGGGCCGTTACCCCGCCAACTAGCTAATGGGACGCGGGCTCATCCGTAGGCGGTAGCTTGCAAGCAGAGGCCACCTTTTCCCGCAGCGTCCGCAGACGCCGTGGTCTTATCTGGTATTAGCCCCAGTTTCCCGGAGTTATCCCAGACCCGCGGGCAGATTACCCACGTGTTACTCACCCGTGCGCCGCTTTACTTGCTCCCGAAGGAACTTTCTCGCACGACTTGCATGTCTTAAGCACGCCGCCAGCGTTCGTTCTGAGCCAGGATCAAACTCTCCAGTTTGAACTTGGCACAGAGCGTGGCACCTAAGTGCCTCGCTCCGTTGTTCGGAAACGATCCGTCGCTGCGAAGCGAACGTATCGTTGTTGTCATTTGACGTTTGCCCATTCGTCTCGAGCGGGCCGGGTAGGCCCACTCGATCTGCACGTCATTCGGTTTTCAAAGACCGACCAAAGACCGAAGAGACCTGTTCGGGATCTTTCGGACAATAGGCTGCCCAATGAGGGGAGCCGATCACTGCTACCGATCGGCGAGTGAAGCCGTCGGCGCCAGCGGGAGCGGCAAGTTAGTAGGTCACGTTTCAGCGTCAACCCCGCGCGGAGGTTTTTTCATCTGCCCCGCGGGGCTAGTCGCCTTCGACGGCGACCTCCGCGTAGCGCCGCCTGCCGGCGCGCACGACGTAAACGCCCTTTGCGAGCCTCCGGGTCGCGTCTCGCTCGGTTTTCTCGTCGATCTGCACCGCGCCTTGGGCGAGAAGCCGCCGCGCTTCGCCGTTCGACGGCAACGCAAACGCCGTGCGCAGCAGATCGAGGAGCCCGATGTCACCGGCCGCTGTCGCTCCCACGACGACTCGCGGAATTTCCAGCGGCCTTTCGCCTTGCTGAATGACGCGGCGGAAGCGGTCCCCCGCGTCGCGGGCAGCCTCTTCGCTGTGAAGTTGCGCGACCACGCGGCGCGCGAGTTCGTGCTTCACTTCCATCGGCGGGGCGCCGCCGGCCTCAATTCTGCCGACCAGATCCGCCCACGCTCCGAACCCCAGTATTTCCGCCCAGTTGCTCATGAGGGCGTCGGGGATGCTCATCGTCTTTCCGTAAGCATCGGCTGGCGCCTCGGTGATCCCGATGACGTTCCCGAGGCTCTTCGACATCTTCTCCTTGCCGTCGAGGCCCACGAGCAGCGCTTGCGTAATCACGGCCTGTGGCCTCTGCCCGTAGTCCTTTTGAATCTCGCGGCCGACGAGCAGGTTGAAAAGCTGATCCGTCCCGCCGAGTTCGACGTCGGCTTCGAGCGCGACGGAGTCGAACGCCTGCACGAGCGGATACAGCAGTTCGTGAATCGAGATCGGGGTCTCTTCCCGATAGCGCTTCGAGAAATCGTCACGCTCCAGCATGCGCGCCACCGTGTATTTCGAGCACAGCCGCACGAAATCGCCGGCTGAGAAGCCGTCCATCCACTCGCTGTTGAAGCGAACTTCCGCGCGCCCAACGTCGAGCACACGCCGCACTTGCTCGACGTAGGTCTCCGCGTTCGCGCGAACTGCCGCCTCGTCGAGCGCGGGTCGCGTCTTCTTCTTGCCGGTGGGATCGCCAATGCGCGCGGTGAAGTCGCCGATCAGGAAGATCGGCGTGTGCCCGAGATCCTGAAAGATCCGCAGCTTCTCGAGGGTGATCGTGTGCCCGAGATGAAGGTCCGGCGCAGAGGGATCCATCCCCAGCTTCACGCGCAACGGGCGGCCATCGCGGATTGCTTCCGCGAGCCGCGTACGCAGTTCGGATTCGCCGATGAAATCGACGCTGCCGAGCTTCATGCGCGCGATCTGCCGGTCGACTTCGCGCTGCAGATCGGTCACCGCGTATTCCTCCAAAGGCCGCTCGGGGTCGCAACGATGTCCACGCTGCGATCGTGCGATTCCGCCGGGATCTCGTCGACGAGTTGTATATCGAACGCGAGCCCGATCGAGATGGCCTCGCCCGCGTTTGCGAGAAGGCGGTCGTAGTGCCCGCCCCCTCGGCCGAGCCGTGCCCCGCTCCGCGTGAACGCCACGCCAGGCACGAGCAGCAGGTCATGCGGCGCGATGCGCCCGCCGCGAATCGAGGCAGCCGGCGCGAGCACTCCGGCCGCGTCGGGTTCGAACTCGTCGAGCCGCTCCCCGCTTGCCACCTCGATACCGGCAGCCGCGCTCACCCGCGGCCACAACAACTCCTTGTTCGCCGCGAGCGCCGCTTCCGCCAACAGCGCGGTCGGTGCCTCGAACTCGAGCGCCGCGTACATCACGATTCGCCGCGCCGCTGCGAACTCCGCGGTCTGGGTGAGCAACTCGGAGATCCGCGCGCCTGCGGCTTCGCGCGCCTCGGGCGTCAGCGCACGCCTCCGCGCGTGCAACTCGCGGCGAAGCGTGCGCTTTGCGTCGGCCACGCTCAGCGCGGTCCGACTCCGCCGGGCGCCAGCGCCGCTTCGATCAACTCCAGCATCGCCCTAACACGCTCGTCAGGCACGCTCGCTCCCGTCTTCATCTCGCGCTCCGCGACCAGCGTGTTCGCGAGGTTGAGCGCGGCGAGTACCGCGATGTCGACGCTGTCTACCGTGCCGGCGCGCAGTCGCACCCGCTCCATCGTCTCGTCTAGAAGCGCCGCGGCGCGATTCACAGTGGCGGAGTCCGTTTCGCCCTCCGCCCGGATCCGGTAGGGGCGCCCCTGAATCTTCACTTCGACCGTTCGATTCGCCACGGCCTTCATTCGCTCGGCACCGTGCCTTCGAGCCTCCGGCCAACTTCCACCTCGACGCGATCGAGCTGAGCGATCAGTTCGTCGATGCGTTTCGCGGCATCGCTGCGCGTCTGATTCATCTGAACGAGCTGCACGCCCAGGGATTTGATGCGCGTGTCGCGCTCCTTGAGACCAGCGCGCATTTGCTCTCGCTCCTCATTCAGCGCGCGATGACGATCGAGCAGCGCACGCACGAGCGCCTCGAGCCGTTCAAACTGCGATGCATCGGGACGCGCTGCGCGATCACCCATGTGGAGGCCTCCGGACGGGGCGATCGTAACACGACCGCTTGCGCCCGAAGCTGTCCTCTCGCGTCCGATACCGACGGTGAGAGCTAAACGAACTGGTGTCGCGACTGAAGCCGCGAGTCGCCCGCGAGGTAGGCGTCGACCGCGCGCGCGGCCTCGCGCCCTTCCCACTGCGCCCACACGACGAGCGACTGCCCGCGCCGGCAATCCCCCGCCGCGAACACACCGGGCTCGCTGCTCGCGAAGCCTCTGGTGTCGGCGCGCACGTTTCCGCGCGGATCGAGCGTGAGCCCGAGCCCCTTCACGAGTCCATCGTGCACAGGCCCGACGAACCCCATCGCGAGCAGCACCAAGTCCGCCTGCATCTCGAACTCGCCGCCCACTTCGCGCAGCGTGTTCATGAGAGGGCGATCCAGCGCGTCGCGGTCGAACTCCACGCGCGTCGCTATCAGTTTCTCCACTCGGCCATTCGCGCCCGTGAGCCGCTTTGTCGCGATCGCGTACTTGCGCTCACCCCCTTCGGCGTGGGAACTCGACACATTGAAGTAGTACTTCTTCGCGCTCGGCCACGGCTCGGACGTGTGGCGCTCCTCGGGCGGCTGCGGCAACAGTTCGATCGAGGTGACCGACTTGGCGCCGTGCCGGTGCGAGGTGCCGATGCAATCGGAGCCGGTGTCGCCGCCGCCGAGGATCACGACGTGCTTGCCGGTCGCGAGGATTGCCTCGTGATCCGGGACGCTGTCGCCCGCGACACGGCGATTCTGTTGCGGCAGGAACTCCATCGCGAAGTGGACCCCGCCGAGTTCGCGGCCCGGCAGCTCGAGATCGCGCGCCTTCTCGGCGCCGACGCAGAGCAGCGCCGCGTCGAAATTCTTCCGCAGATCCGCGACGGAATAGTCGGCGCCGACGTGGATGCCCGTCTGGAACGAGACGCCTTCCTCGCGCAGCTGTTCGAGGCGCCGGTCGATCACCCACTTCTCGAGCTTGAAATCGGGGATGCCGTAACGCAGCAAGCCGCCGATCCGGTCGGCTTTCTCGAAGAGCGTGACGGTGTGCCCCGCGCGGCTCAGCTGCTGCGCCGCGGCGAGGCCCGCCGGCCCGGACCCAACAACTGCCACCGAGCGTCCGCTGCGCCGGTTCGGCCGCACCGGCTTGATCCAGCCCTCGTCCCAGCCCTTGCGAACGATCTCCCACTCGACCTGCTTGATCGCTACCGGGTCCGCGTTGATGCCCAGCACACAGGCCTGTTCGCAAGGCGCCGGGCACACCATCCCAGTGAACTCGGGGAAGTTGTTGGTGGAGTGCAAGCGCGCGAGCGCGTCTTCCCACTTGTCACGGAACACGAGGTCGTTGAAGTCGGGAATGATGTTCCCGAGCGGGCAGCCGTTGTTACAGAACGGAATGCCGCAGTCCATGCAGCGCGCCGCCTGCTCCTTCGTCTTCTCGGGCGCGAAGTCCTCCTGCACCGAGCGATAGTCGTGCAGGCGCTCCTCGACTCTGCGGTAGTGGGTCTTCTCGCGCCCGTACTTCAGGAATCCGCGCGCGTCACCCATTGCCGCTGCCCGCAGCAATGCGCTCCGACAGCGCGTGCTTGTAGTCCTTGGGGAACACCTTCACGAACTTCGGCGCGTACGCGTCCCACTTTCGCAGCACTTCGTCAGCCTTGCGGCTGCGCGTGTAGTCGCGGTGCCGCCGGACGAGCTTCCGCAACTTCTCGAAGTCCTCGTCGTTCAGGGGATCGAGATCCACGGTCTCGAGATTCACGCGCGAACCCAGGCTGCCATCCTCGTCGAGCACGTAAGCGATGCCGCCGCTCATGCCCGCGGCGAAGTTGCGGCCGGTCTTGCCGAGCACGACCGCGAGCCCGCCCGTCATGTATTCGCAGCCGTGGTCGCCGACGCCCTCGACCACCGCGGTCGCGCCGCTGTTGCGCACGCAGAAGCGCTCGCCGGCGACGCCTTCGAAATACGCCTCCCCGCTGGTCGCTCCGTAAAGCACCACGTTGCCGGTAATGATGTTTTCCGACGGCTCGTAGGTCGCGGCGCGCGGCACCTTCACGATCAGCTTCGCGCCGCACAGGCCCTTGCCGCAGTAATCGTTGGTCTCGCCCTCGACCTCGATCGTGAGGCCATTCGGACAGAACGCCGCAAGGCTCTGGCCCGCGCTGCCCTTCAGCTTGAGCGTGATCGAATCTTCGGGCAGCCCCGCCTCGCCATGGCGGCGCGAGATCTCCGAGCCGAGGATCGTGCCGAGCGTGCGGTCGGTGTTATGAATCTCGCGCTCGATCGTGACTTTCTCGCCGCGCTCGAGCGCCGGGCGCGCGCGCTCGAGCAGCTCCACGTCCGCGACGCCGTCGAGATCGTCGATCAGGGTTTGGCGCGAGTTGTTGTGAATCGCGTGCGGAACATCTGGCCGATGGAACAGCTCGCTGAAGTCGAGGCCCTTCGACTTCCAATGCCCCAGCGCGCGATCCGAATCGAGGCACTCGACGTGCCCGATCATCTCGCTCACGTTGCGGAAGCCGAGTCGCGCCATGTACTCGCGCGTCTCTTCCGCGATGAACATCAGGTATCGCACCACGCTGTCGGGCGTGCCTGCGAAGCGCTTCCTGAGCGCGGGATCCTGCGTCGCGACGCCGACCGGGCAGGTGTTGAGGTGGCAGACGCGCATCAGGATGCAGCCGAGCGTGACGAGCGGCGCGGTCGCGAAGCCGAACTCATCGGCCCCTAACAGTGCAGCAATCGCGACGTCGCGGCCGGTCTTCAGCCCGCCGTCGGTCTGCACGCGAATGCGGCCGCGCAGGTCGTTCATCACGAGCGTCTGCTGGGTCTCCGCGAGCCCGATCTCCCAGGGCATGCCCGCGTACTTGATCGACGCCAGCGGCGAGGCGCCCGTGCCGCCATCGTGGCCGCTGATCAGCACGCCGTCCGCGCGCCCCTTCGCGACGCCAGCCGCGATCGTGCCCACGCCCGACACGGACACGAGCTTCACAGAGACGCGCGCCTTGCGGTTCGCGTTCTTCAGGTCGTAAATCAGCTGCGCGAGATCTTCGATCGAGTAAATGTCGTGGTGCGGCGGCGGTGAGATCAGGCCCACGCCCGGCGTCGAGTGCCGCACTCTCGCGATCGTCTCGTTCACCTTGTGGCCGGGCAACTCGCCGCCCTCACCGGGCTTCGCGCCCTGCGCCATTTTGATCTGCAACTCGTCGGCGTTGACCAGGTACCAGCTTGTTACGCCGAAGCGGCCCGACGCGACTTGCTTGATGGCGCTGCGACGCGAATCGCCGTTCGGATCGGGCGAAAAGCGATCCGGGTCCTCGCCGCCCTCGCCGGTGTTGCTCTTGCCGCCGAGCCGGTTCATCGCGATCGCGAGCGTCTGATGCGCCTCGAGCGAGATCGAGCCGTACGACATCGCACCCGTGCAGAAGCGCTTGACGATGTCCGTCGCGGCTTCGACTTCGGCGAGCGGAACCGGCGCGCGCTCCGACTTGAAGCGGAACAGGCCGCGCAGCGTGCTGGCCGTCTCCGTGTCGCCGTCCGCCGCCTTCGAGAACGCCCGGTAGTCGTCGTAGTTGCCCGTCTTTACGGCGTTCTGCAGCAGCGAGACGGTGTCCGGGTTGAACGTGTGGCGCTCGCCGCGCGTGCGCCATTGGTAGAGGCCCCCCGGATCGAGTTCGGGGTACACGAAGCTGTCGCCGGGGAAAGCGCGCGCGTGCTTCAGCGACGCTTCCTTCGCGAGCACGTCGTAGCCGACCCCGGAGACGCGCGACGCGGTGCCCGCGAAGCAGCGCGCCACCAGCTCGCGGTCGAGGCCGACCGCTTCGAAGATCTGCGCGCCGCGGTACGAGTGCAGCGTCGAGATGCCCATCTTCGCGAACGTCTTCAGGAGGCCTTTGTCGCAGCCCTTGATGAAGTTCTTGCGCGCCGTCGGTATGTCCACCTGCTCGGGCAGATAGCTGCCGTCCGTAACAATCTCGTCGAGCGACTGGAACGCCAAGTACGGATTGATCGCGCCCGCGCCGTAGCCGATCAGCAGCGCCAGGTGTGCGACCTCGCGCGCCTCTCCGGTCTCGCACACGAGGCCGCAGCGCGTGCGCAGCGTGGTGCGGATCAAGTGGTGATGCACGGCGCCGGTCGCGAGCAGCATCGGGATCGGCGCGAGTTCGGGAGTTACAAAGCGATCCGAGAGAATCAGGATGCTCGCGCCACCCCGAACCGCGCGCTCCGCTTCGGCGCACAGCCGGTCGAGCGCGCTCTTCAATCCCGCCCCGGCCTCGGACGTCTTGAACAAGCACGGCAGCGTGTGCGACTTGAAGCCCGGCCCATCGAGTTCACGCAGCTTCTCGAGTTCCTCGTCCGTAATCACCGGATGCTCGACTCGAAGCATGCGCGCGTGCTCGGGTGTCTCCTCGAGCAGGTTGCCCTCGGCCCCGAGCGTCGAGAAGAGCGCCATCACCGGACGCTCGTTGATCGAGTCCATCGGCGGGTTGCTGACCTGCGCGAACAGCTGCTTGAAGTAGCGGTAGAGCATCTGCGGACGGTCGGAGAGGCAGGCGAGCGTGGCGTCTTCGCCCATGCTGCCGATCGGCCACTTGCCCTGCGACGCCATCGGCGCCAGTAACAAGCGCAGATCTTCGCTCGTGTAGCCGAACACCTGCTGCAAGCGGAAGCGCTCCGCGTCGCTCATTGCGGGCGTTGCGGTCTGCGGCTTCGGCAGCCGCGACAGCACCACGCGGTTCTTCTCCACCCATTCGCGATACGGGCGCTTCGCAGCCGCGCGCCGTTTGATCTCGGCGTCCTCGATGATGCGGCCCTGCTCGAGGTCGACCATGAAGATGCGCCCGGGGTGCAGGCGCTCCTTGATCAGCACGTTCTCGGGCGCGATCTCGAGCACGCCCACTTCCGACGCCATCACCACGAAGCCGTCCTTCGTGACCGTGTAGCGCGACGGTCGCAGGCCGTTGCGGTCGAGCACCGCGCCGATCACGCGGCCGTTCGTGAAGGCGATCGAAGCAGGCCCGTCGTACGGCTCGAGCAGGAACGAGTGGTATTCGTAATAAGCGCGTAGCGAGGGATCCATGTCGTCCCGGTTCTCCCACGCCTCCGGGATCATCATCTGGATCGCTTCGGGCAACTCGCGGCCAGTCAGCACCAGGAACTCGAGCACGTTGTCCATGCGCTGCGAATCGGAGCCGCCCTCGCGCATCACCGGGAACAGCTTCTGCAGATCGGCGCCGAACGCTTTGGAAGCGAGCGTGCCTTCGCGCGCGCGCATCCAGTTCTGGTTGCCCTTGATCGTGTTGATCTCGCCGTTGTGCGCGAGATACCGGAACGGATGCGCGAGATCCCAGGCGCCGAGCGTGTTGGTGCTGTAGCGCGAGTGTACGAGGCACATCGCCGACGCGAACTCTGCGTCTTCGAGTTCGGGATAGAAGCCGCGGATTTGTCGCGGCACGAGCATGCCCGTGTAGACGAGCGTCCGGCTCGAGCAACTCGGCACGTAAAAGAAGAACTTGCGCGCGTGCTCCGCGAGCACCGCGCGCTCTGCGACGCGACGCGCCACATACAGCTTGCGCTCGAACGCATCCTGATCGCTGGCAGCCTCGCCCTGCGCTTCGATGATCAGTTGCCGCACACGCGGAGCCGCCGCTCGCGCGAGCCGGCCGATCGTCTCGGGATGCGTCGGCACTTCGCGCCAGCCGAACACGCGCTGGCCTTGCTCGGCGACCGCGCGCTCGAAGATCTCCGCCTGGCGCGCCGCCGCCGCCGGGTCCATCGACACGAACAGCGTCGCAACCGCGTAGCGGCCGGGCGCGGGTAGCGAGAGGCCTTGCTTCGCGAACTCGCGGCGCAGGAACGCGTCCGGGATTTGCACTAACAAGCCCGCGCCGTCACCCGAATCCGGATCGCAGCCGCACGCGCCGCGATGCTCGAGGTTCTCGAGTACGCGAATGCCTTTCTCTACGACGTCGTGCGACTTCTCGCCGCGAATGTTCGCCACGAAGCCGACTCCGCACGCATCGTGCTCAAAGGCCGGGTCATAGAGGCCTTGCTTGGGCCAGCTGCCTTGCGCGGCGGGTTCGCTCATCGAGGGAAGTCCGTCGGTTATTGGGGAGTTCGGCGCACGATTTGGAGAGATGCCGCGGTCCCGGTTCGGTTGTCGTCCCGACCCGGTTGCTTTTCCAATCCGGTTGCTTCCCGTCCGCTCGCTCGACACACCTCCGCGCGCGCTCGCAAGGCGAGTGCTTTGAAGGGGGGTTCGAAGTCGCGGATCGGATCGCTCGAAGGAGAGCCTTGGGCTCACGGAAGTCCGCGAGAGTCCAAGGCTTTTCCGAAATCGCACCGTATGTAATCGGATTTTCAGTGTCAAGGAATTGGGCGGCCATCGAGCAGTCTGCGGAGCCTTGCGGGGTGATTCGTGAAGAGGCCGTCGACGCCGAGATCGAGCATGCGTTGCATCTGATCGAGCAGGTCCACGGTGAACACGTAGACGGCGAGCCCCTCAGCGTGCGCTGCCTGCACCAGCTCGGGCGTCACCTGCGCGAGTTCGGGGTTCAGTGCCTCGGCGCGCAGAGCGCGAGCGCGCTGCGGCCAGCTCGCGTCTGACCTCCGCGAGATGAGCAACGCGATGCGCACTGCTTCGCTCTCGGTGCGCAAAGTCGCGAGCACTCCGTCGTAGAACGAAGAGAAAATCGTTTGTGCGAGCAGGCCGCGGCGCTCGACTTCCGCGACCGCAATGGCCTCGAGCCCCGCATACGGCCCGCGGCCGCCCACTTTCAGTTCGAGGTTGAACGGAATCTGCGGGCCGAACACGTCGAGCACTTCGTGCAGCAGCGGGACGTGCTCGCCGTCACCTGCATCGAGCGCGCGCACCTCCGCGAGGGTCGCGTCCGCGATCTCACCGACGCCACCGAGGTGCTCGAGCATCGCGTCGTGTGCGATCGGGATGGCTCCGTCGCGCGTGCGGTGCAGGTCGATCTCGATCATGTCGGCGCGCTGCTCCACCGCGAGCCGGTAAGCCGACATCGTGTTCTCGGGCCGCTCGCCCGATGCTCCGCGATGCGCGATGACTTTCATTGTTCCATTCCTCGGAACCGAAGTTGTTGATCGTCGCGCGACGTCGCTCGCCTCATTGCGCCCACCCTCTCGATCGCTCGACCGCGCGCTGCCAGCCCGCATACAGAGCATCGCGTTGGTCGCGGCTCATGTGCGGCTCGAACACGCGCGCGCCTACGCCGGTCGCGGCTTCGAGCGCGCTGCGATCGCGCCAGAACCCGACCGCCAGGCCCGCGAGCGCGGCGGCGCCGAGCGCGGTCACCTCGAGCATCGGCGGCCGGCGCACCGACACGCCGAGCACGTCGGCTTGGAACTGCATCAACCAGTCGTTCTGGCAGGCGCCGCCATCGACACGCAGCGTTTCGAGCGCAACGCCTGCGTCGGCGGCGAAGCAATCCACGACGTCGCGGCTCTGGTACGCGATCGCCTCGAGCGTCGCGCGAATCACGTGCGCGCGCGTCGTGCCGCGCGTGAGGCCGAGGATCGCGCCGCGGGCGCGCTCGTCCCAGTACGGGGCGCCGAGGCCGACGAACGCGGGCACGAGGTACACGCCCGCCGTGTCGGGCACCGAACGCGCGGCGGCTTCGCTGTCTGCGGCGCTGGCGACGATGCCGAGCCCGTCGCGCAGCCACTGCAGCGCGGCGCCCGCAACGAAGATGCTGCCTTCGAGCGCGTACTCGACTTGTCCGCCGAGCCCCCACGCGATCGTCGTCACGAGTCCGCTTTTCGACAGCGGCGCCTCGCGGCCGGTGTTCATCAACAAGAAGCAGCCGGTGCCGTAGGTGTTCTTCGCGCGGCCTGGCGCGAAGCAACCCTGCCCGAAGAGTGCGGCTTGCTGGTCGCCGGCGGCGCCCGCGATCGGGATCGCAGCGCCCAGCCACGCGGCATCTGCGTCGCCAAACCTGCCCGAGGACTCTTGCACTTCCGGAAGCAGCGCGCGCGGGATGCGCAGCTCGCGCAGCAGCGCGTCGTCCCAACTGCGCGCGTGGATGTCGAAGAGCATCGTGCGCGAGGCATTGCTGGGCTCAGTCGCGTGCACGCGGCCGCACGTCAGCTTCCAGATCAGCCAGCTGTCGATCGTGCCGAAAGCGAGCTCGCCGCGTTCCGCACGCGCTTGCGCGCCGGGCACCGCGTCGAGGATGAAGCGCACCTTCGTCGCGCTGAAGTAGGCGTCGATCACGAGGCCGGTCTTGCGCCGCACTTCCTCGCCGAGCCCGCGCGCGCGCAGCTCCTCGCAGATCGGCGCAGTCTGGCGCGACTGCCAAACGATCGCGCGGTGGATCGGCTCGCCCGTCGAGCGGTCCCAGATCACCGTGGTCTCGCGCTGGTTCGTGATGCCGAGCGCCGCGACGTCGCTCGCGCGGGCTTTCGCCTTGGCCAGCGCCCCGCGCGCCGCGCGCAGCTGCGTCTCCCAGATCTCGCTCGCGTCGTGCTCGACCCAGCCCGGCTGCGGAAAGTGCTGCGTGAACTCGAACTGCTCGACGGCGACGATCGCGCCGCGCTCGTCGAAAAGAATCGCGCGCGACGAAGTCGTGCCTTGATCCAGCGCCATCACGTAACGGCCCGGCATCGCTCCCTCCTCGCGCCCGACCGCGCGAACTTCTCAGGTCGAAAACAGCGCGTCAACGAACTCGTCGGCGCGGAAGTCGCGCAGATCCTCGACGCCCTCGCCCACGCCGACGAACTTCACCGGAATCCCGAACTCGTCGGCCAGCCCGATGATCACGCCGCCCTTCGCGGTGCCGTCGAGCTTCGTGAGCACGATGCCCGTAACCCCCGCGGCCTGGGTGAATTCGCGCGCCTGAGAGATCGCGTTCTGGCCGGTGTTCGCGTCGAGCACGAGCAGCGTCTCGTGCGGCGCGCCCGGCGCTTCGCGGCCGACGATGCGCACGATCTTCGCGAGCTCCTGCATCAGCGGCTGCTTCGTTTGCAAGCGGCCCGCGGTATCGACGATCGCGACATCGATGCCACGCGCGACGGCGGCTCTCACGGTGTCGAACGCCACCGCCGCGGGGTCGCCGCCATCCGCGCCCGTAATCACCTCGCAGCCCGCGCGCTCGCCCCAGGCCTGCAGCTGCTCGCGCGCCGCGGCGCGAAACGTGTCGCCCGCGCCTAACAGCACGGTCTTGCCCGCGCCGCGGTAGCGCGCAGCCAGCTTGCCGATCGTGGTCGTCTTGCCGCTGCCGTTCACGCCGAGCACCACGATCACGTGGGGCTTCGCGCTCGTTGCGAGCGGCTCGCCGCTCGGCTCGACGCAGCGCAGCTTCTCCGCGATCGCGCTGCGCAGCACAGCGCGCACCTGTTCGCCGCTGCCGCCCGCCGCCTCGCGCTTTACACGCGCGAGCAGATCCTCGGCAGTCTTCACACCGAGGTCCGCGGTGAAAAGCAGCGCTTCGAGTTCGCTCTCGAGCTCCGCATCGAGCGTGCGCGCACCGATCAGCGCGAGCGCGCGGCCGATCAGCGCGGCCTGCGTGCGCGCGAGGCGCTCGCGGAGAGAAGCGCGCGGCGGCGCGGCCGGCGCGGGCGCTGCCGAAACGACTTCGACGAGCGGCGCAGGGGCCTGCGCTTCAGTCGCGCGCTCGCGAGCCGCCGAGGCGCCCGGCTTCGCCGATCTCCGCCTCGCGCGCAGAAAACCGAACGTGGCGAGCGCGGCTACTGTGCCCGCGAGTGCGACGGCGCCTGCGTCCCCGAGGAGCGCACGCAACGATTCGAAGAACTCATTCATGGGCGCGGGACGATAGCGGCGGCGCAAGCTCGCCCCAGCGCAGAATCGAGGAGTTGCCGATGACCGCGAGCTTCCGCGCGTTGGTCATCACGTTGAGCGCGCTCAGCCTCAGTCTCGCGAGCGCCGCGTTCGCCGATCGCGCATTGCTTCCGCCCGGCGACTACGCGCGCCCGCTCAATCACAAACGCCTCGCGCGCAGTTACGTGCTCCACCTTCCGCCCGCGGCAGCGAACGCCGCGCCACTGCCGCTCGTGATCGCCTCCCACGGCGGCGGCGGCAACGCCGAAGGCTTTCAGAAGTACGCCGGCCTCGACGCGGTCGCCGATCGCGAGAGCTTCGCCGTCGGCTACCCGAACGGGACGGGACACCCACTGCGTTCCGAGCGCCTGCTGACCTGGAACGCGGGGCGCTGCTGCGGCTGGGCGCTCGACAACAAAGTCGACGACGTCGGCTTCACGCTGCGCGTGATCGATTCCGTCGCGCAGCTCGCGCACATCGACCGCCGCCGCGTCTACGCCACCGGCCACTCGAACGGCGCGATGATGGCCTACCGCCTGGCCGCCGAAGCCGCGGACCGAATCGCCGCGATCGCCCCGGTCGCCAGCGCCATGAACCTGAAGCGCGCGTTCGCTCCGAGCCGCGCCGTCGCCGTCCTGCACATCCACAGCCTTGACGACCCGCGCGCCCTTTACGCCGGAGGCGATAACAAGTCGTTCGCAGGCACGACCATCCACCACGAGCCCGTCTTCAGCTCGCTGCAGCTCTGGGAGAGACACAACCAGTGCAGCGGCGCGGGCACCGAACTCGAGCGACGCAGGACCCCCGCGCCAAGCGGCAAAGGCCAGCAAGTCGCCGTCCACCTCGCCGCAAACTGCCCGAAAGGTTCCGCCGTCGAGCTCTGGAAACTCACCGGCGTCGGCCACGCCTGGCCGGCGAAAAACCCGGCCCGCTTCCCGAGCGCGTGATGGGCCCGCACTCGAACATCATCAGCGCCGCCGAAGAAGCCTGGAAGTTCTTCGCGCGCTTCATGCTCAGCGACTGACCGCCGCGGCGCCTCGCAGCG
>JANNDT010000067.1:0-27246 GCA_031387905.1 Deltaproteobacteria bacterium | reverse complement strand
GAGCCCGCCGATGCCGGCGCCCACTACCGCAACGCGCCGCTCGTTCACGCTCGCTCGCCTCGCTGATTAGGGAAGAACATCCGCGCGGCTCAGTTGCTCACTGCGTGAGCTCTCGCGGTCGTGCCGGCGGGATCGGGCGCGTAGGTGTGGTCCTGCGTCACGCGGCCGTGCGCGTCGAACACCAGGAAGACGCACGCGGGGAACGAGCCGGTCGGGAAAATTCCCTCGCATTCGAGCGCAACGGTGTCGCCGCTCGCGACCGCCTTCAGCACGCGCAAGGCGCGGGTCGGCGCCGCCTCGGAAATCTTTCGCTCGAGCGCGCGCAGCTGTTCGCGCCCGCGCAGCGTCACGCCGCGCAGCACGTCGACCACCTCGCAGTCGGCGGCGTACACCTCGTCGACCATCTTCTCGACGTCGTGGTTGTAGGTCTCCTCCCAGCGCTTCACGGCCTCGAGGTTGCGGCGTTCTTGCTCGGTCATGGCGTGTGCCTCCTACCCGGAACTACCACGAAACGCAGTAGAGTTTCAAGATTGCGCCTCGAGCTGGAGCTTCAGATACGCAAAAATTAACTGGCAGGCCACGGCCGCTCGGGCCGGCTTGCGAGACGGGGGAACAGAGATGGGAAGGCTGGACGGCAAGGTCGCGGTGATCACAGGCGGAGCCTCTGGGATGGGCGAAGCCTCGGCGCGGCTGTTCGTCGCGGAGGGCGCGCGCGTCGCAATCGGCGACGTGCAGGCCGAGCTGGCGGAGACCGTCGCGAAATCGCTCGGGGATCGCGCGATGGCGCTCGCGGTGGATGTGAGCCGCAGCGCCGACGTGAAGCGTCTCGTGGATGCCGCCGTCGCGCGCTTCGGGCGTCTCGACGTGATGTTCAACAACGCGGGCATCGGCGGCACCGAGGGCCTGATCCATGAAACGCCCGAGGACGTGTTCGACCGCATTCTCGCGGTCGACCTGAAATCGGTCTGGCTCGGCATCAAGCACGCCGTGCCGCACCTAATCGCCGCGGGCGGCGGCTCGATCGTGAACACCGCTTCGGTCTCGGCGCATCTCGGCATGAAGTATCAGGGCGCTTACGGCGCGGCGAAGGGCGGCGTGGTGCAGTTGACGCGCGTCGCCGCGATCGAGTACGCGGCGTATGGCATTCGCGCGAACGCGATCTGCCCGGGCGGCGTGCTGACGCCGCTGCTCTGGGCGAACCCGGGGCTGCCCGAGCCGCTCAGTCCCTCGGTCGTCGAGGAGCAGCTGAAGCGCGTGCAGCCGATCGCGCGCGCCGGCATGCCGCGCGACATCGCGCACGCCGCGCTCTGGCTCGCGAGCGACGATTCGTCGTTCGTGACCGGCACGACCGTGATCGTCGACGGCGGCTGGACGGCGTCGGCCGGGCCGCCCTCGGATCTCGCGGAGATGACGCAACGACGTTGAGCCCAGCGCGCGGAATCTGCGAGCGGGCCGGTCTACGCTGTGTCGCAGCAGCGGAGATGCAGCGATGGACTTCAGCCTCGGCACGGAACTCGAGTCGATTCGCAGCGAAGCGAAACGCTTGTGCGAGCGCTTCGATGATGATTATTGGAGCGCGCGCGACGAGGCGCACGAGTTTCCGTGGGAGTTCTATCGCGCCTTCGCTGCCCAAGGCTGGATCGGGATCCTCGTGCCCGAGGCGTACGGAGGCGGCGGGCTCGGCGTCCTCCACGCCGCCACGCTGCTGAACGCCGTGGGCGCGAGCGCGGGCGCGCAGAACGCCGCCTCCGCGCTGCACCTCTCGATCTTCGGCATGGGCCCCGTGATTCATCACGGCACTGAGGAACTGAAGCGCCGCGTGCTCCCGCCGACCGCGACGGGCGAGCTGCACGTCTCGTTCGGCGTGACCGAGGACGACGCCGGCACCGACACCAGCCGCATTCGTACCTTCGCGCGCCGCGACGGCGACGGCTTCCTCGTTACTGGCAAGAAAGTCTGGAACACGAAGGCCCAACAGGCGCAGAAGATCTTGTTACTGGCGCGCACCACGCCGCGCGAAGAGTGCAAACGCCCGCTCGACGGCATGACGTTGTTTCTCGCCGACCTCGACCCGCGCCACGTCGAGATCCGCCCGATCCCGAAGCTCGGTCGCAACGCCGTGAACTCGAACGAGGTCTACATCCAGGATCTGCCGGTGGCGGCGAGCGACGTGGTCGGCGAAGTCGGCCGCGGCTTCTACTGCCTGCTCGACGGGCTCAACCCCGAACGCATCGTGATCGCCGCCGAAGCGGCCGGCATCGGGCGGCGCGCGATTGAAGTGGCGACGCGTTACGCCAAGGGGCGCATCGTGTTCGACCGCCCGATCGGGCAGAACCAGGCGATCGCGCACCCGCTCGCGGATTGTCTCTCGGAGCTCGAAGCCGCCGACCTGTTATGGCAGAAAGCCGCCTGGGCCTACGACGCGAAGCAGCCCGCCGGCCCGCTCGCGAACATGGCGAAGCTGCGCGCCAGCGAAGCGAGCTTCCGCGCCTGCGACGTGGCGCTGCAGACGTTCGGGGGCTTCGGCTATGCGCGCGAGTTCCATGTCGAGCGCTACTGGCGCGAGTCGCGGCTATCTCGCATCGCGCCGATATCCAACGAGATGATTCGCAATTTCATTGCAGAACACGTGCTTGGGTTGCCACGCGCTTATTGATCGCGCGAAGCGCGCAATCAAAGATCTTCCTTGTGCTTCGCTCGCCTCCGAAGACTCCGGTTCGCTGCGCGCGGCGTCATGCACCGAGCACCCACCGCTTGGGCGCTCGCCGCTTGCGGCACGCACCGAGCCCGCGGTCGTCGGCACTCGCAGTGAGGAACTTCGTCGCGCCGTCGCCTTCGCGCAGGCTTACGAGTAGAACGTCTCGGCGATGCGCGCTTCGTAGGCTCTGCGCGCGTCGCCCGCGACCGGAGGCGGTTGCAGGCAGAGCGAGTCGCAGACCTCGTGCAGCGGCGCGAGCTGCTTCGCCACCTCCGCGGGCGTGCCGCACACGACGAAAGTGCGCGCCATTTCGTCGGGCACGAGCTCCGCGAGATCGCGTCTGCCCGCGGCGGCGCCAGCAGCGAGTGCGCGAGCCTGCTCGCCGAAGCCGTGCGCGGCGAAGTAGCTCTCGTACTGCGCGACGGCGCCGTAGATCGCGACGTGCTGCTTCGCGTCGCGCACCGATTCCTTTGCATCGGGATTCGGCGCGACGACTTGCCAGAGGTTCACTTCGACTGCGTCGCGCGCTCGGCCCGAAGCGCGCAGCGCCTCGGCGTAGGGGCCGCGCACTTGCTCCATCGCCCAGCGCAGCGACCACGAGGGGTGACCGATTAGGCCGTCGGCGTGCGCTCCCGCGACTCGCACCAGCGGTTCGCGCAAAGCCGCGACCCACACCGGCAAGCTCGTGCGCAGCGGACGCGGCAACGCGAGCCGCGAGAAGTCGAGCTGGAAGAACTCGCCGTCGAAGCGCCCGGCTCTCCGCGCCTCGCCCGAGAGCACGAGCTTCACAATGCGCACGATCTCGGCCATGCGCGCCACCGGGCGCGAGTACGGGCTTCCATAATGCTCGTCGTGCATCCAGCCGACGCCGGTGCCGAGCCCGAGCGTGAAGCGTCCCTCCGAGAGTCGATCGAGATCGAGCGCGGCGAGCGCAGTCTCGAGCGGCGAGCGCGTGAACGCGAGCGCGATGCCGGTTGCGAGGCGCAGCCGCGTCGTGCTCGCGGCGACCGCGCCAAGCGGCACCCAAGGGTTCGACGCGAGTTGGATCGAAAACACGCCCTCGAGCCCGCGCGCCTCTGCCTCGCGCGCGGCCTGCGCGTACTTCGCGGCTGAGCGCGACGGCGGTAGCATCGACCAATAACGAGTGCGTCTCATGCGGTCTCCCAGCTCCGCGCTCGTCAGCCGAGCTTGTAAATGCGGCGCACGTTTCCGCCGAGCACCTTGGCGCGCGTCTCCGGCGAGAGTCTCGCGACGAGCTTCTCGAGATCGGGCACCCAAGTGTGCGGGTGATCGGGGTGCGGATAATCCGTCGCCCACATGAAACAGTCCGCGCCGACGTGATCGAAGGTGAGCGGCGCGGCCGTCTCGTCGGGATCGCCGGAGATGAAGCACTGGCGGCGGAAATACTCGCGCGGCGTCGGCCGCTTGCCCGCCGCGCCGCGGCCCATCGCGAACTGCAGCGCTTCGACGCGATCGAGCATCGCACCGAGCCAGCCCGAGCCTGCTTCCAGCACGCCGAGCCGCAGCGTCGGGAAGCGGTCGAGCGTGCCGAGCACGAAGAACGAGAACAGCGCTTCCTGCACGATCCCGCGCAAACGAATTAGGTCCGCGATGCCGCGCTTCGGGCCGGGCCAATCGAAGTTGCCGGGCTGGCTCTCGAGCGGCGTGAAGGTCGGGTGAATCGCGAGCGGCACGTCCAGCTCGACGCACTTGCGGAATAACACGTCGTGCTTCTCCGAGCCGTGCGGCACGCGCGTGTGATTAAAGGGATTCACCCACGCGCCGCGGCAGCCGTCGCGCACCGCGCGCTCGAGTTCCGCGGCGGAGCCCTCGGGATCGAGCAGCGTGAGCTGCGCGATCGGCACGAGACGCCCGCGCGTGTCGCGGCACAGGTCCGCGATCCAGCGGTTATAAGCGCGCACGTAGGCGAGGCTCAACTCGGGATCGCTGAGTTCGCACTCCCAGAGCAGGCCGAGCGTCGGGTAGAGCAGCGCCTTCTCGAGATTCTCACGATCGAGCAGGTCGACGCGCTGCTTCGCGTCCGAGGCGCCGTACGGGAAGTTCTCCGCGTAGCGCCGATCGGGGCGCGGCGTCATGTCCTCATCGCCCATCGCCCCCAACAATCCGAGTGAGCCGTGGCGCGAGCGCTGGCTCGGCTTGCCGTCGATCTCGAGGTACTCGAAGCCGCGAGCGTCCACGCCGATGCGCAGTGCGCGCGGCTGATACTTGGCTTCGAGGTAGTTCTCCCAAAGGTCGGGCGGCTCGAGGATGTGGCCGTCGGCGTCGATCGTGCCCGGATAGGGGAAGCGGTGGATCTCGTAGGCCACAGCAGGGCTCCTCCCGAAGGTTGGGGCCTACGCTACCGCGGGCACCGAGGACTCTGCGAATTGGCGCGACTCCGGAGACGGAACTTCAGCTTGCGCAGCTTCGGGCTTGAAACCGGCGCAAGTCCGGAACAGAATGCACGCGACTTCACGCCACAGGAGTGCCACTGATGCGCCGCTTCCGAGCTTGCCTTGCGTTCGCGATTCTGTTCGCCGCCCTCGCAGCATTCGCCCAGGAGGCGGCGCCGCCGCCCGCGCCCGGGCAGAAAGGCGGGATCGAAGAGATCACGATCACCGCCGAGAAGCGGGAGACAAACCTGCAAGACACGCCGATCGCGGTGACCGCAATCACGAGCGACGCGATCACGGAACAGGGGTTGCAAGACTTCAACCAGATCCAGTTCGTCGCCCCTGCGCTCGTTTATGGCGGCATTGCCGACATGGCGCAGATCTCGATGCGCGGCGTGGGCGTCGACGTCTCGACGATCGACGCCGAGCCCGGCGTCGCTCTGTATCAGGACGGCGTGTATCGCGGCGGTCTCACTTCCTCCTCCGCGCTCCTCTTCGACCTGGAACGCATCGAGGTGCTGCGCGGTCCGCAGGGCACGCTCTACGGGCGCAATTCGACTGGCGGCAGCGTGAATGTGATTACGAAGCTGCCGGGTGAGACTCTCCATCTCGATGGCGAGGCCCTCTACGGATCGTACGACCGCTTCCGCGCGCAGGCTGGCCTCGATGTGCCGCTCATCCCGGATCTGCTGAAAGTGCGCGGCGTGTTCGCTTACGAGGGGCGCGAGGGGTACACGAAGAACTCGTTTACCGGCCAGAAAGAGGACGACCTCCACGCGCGCCAGGCGAAGCTGGCTGCGGTCATTACACCCAACGAGGACATTGACATCTCTCTACGTTTCAACTGGCTTCGAAACGAGACCGGCGGCCCGCCGTTCATCAAGACCGACGACCACCCGGCCGGACCGCTCTTCCTGAGTTCCGGCAATCCAGGTGGCCTCCTGAACTTCCCCGGCGTTTGCGATCCGTTGCTGACCTGCACGCAGGTCTTTGGCCTGAACCTCTCGCCGCCCGGCGTCGGCACGTCGAACCCTCGCAAAGTCAATTACGAGGGCGGGCAGTCCTACGAGCGCGACACATGGGACGTGAACAGCACCGTCACCTGGCGAATCGGCGACAGCATGACCGCCAAGTGGGTCTCGTCGTACCTGACGCTCGACCAGGGCTTGCATCCCAGCAACAACGACGGCGTCGATATTGAATACCTGGTTGGCGACTACGTGCAATTCAACGACGAGTGGCAGCAGGAACTCAACCTGAGTGGCACCGCATTCGGTGAGCGGCTCGATTGGATCACCGGATTCTTCTACTACAAGTCCGATATCGCGGAGCAGTACCTCTACACGCTGCCGGCGCTGCAAGCGACGTTCGAAGCGATCTTCGGAATCTTCGGTGGCGGCCCGCCGCTGCCGCCGGGCAGTCTCGCCTTCTTCGGCACGGACCTCGCGGGGAACAGCTCGCCGGTGCCGTTCCTCAACTTCCGGCTCGAGCAGGATCTGCGTTCCTGGGCGGCGTTTGCCCAGGGCACCGCGCATCTGTCGGATCGCTTGCGGGCGACCGCTGGTTTCAGGTGGACGAAGGACCGTAAGCGCATCACGCAATTTCTCGCCGACAACCTAGGCGGCGCCGGTTGCCGCCAGGGGCTCGACACAGACAACACCTGGGCCGACTGGACGCTCAAGGGCGGGCTCGACTTCGACCTGACCGAGGATGTGCTGCTCTACGGATCGGTCTCGCGCGGCTTCAAGGCGGGCGGCGCGAACGCCGGCTTCTGCGGAAACGTCTACCAACCCGAGTACATCGTCGCGTACGAGGTGGGTGCGAAGTCGCGCTTCCTCGACGATCGCGTCCAGCTGAACATCTCGACCTTCTACTACGACTACACCGACATCCAGGTCCGCCTGTTCACCAACAATGCCTCGTTGGTCTTGAACGCGGCGAAGGCGAAGAACTACGGGGTCGAACTCGAGAGCAGCTGGGTGCCAATCGAGCCGCTGCGCATCGACGCGTCGGTGTCCTATCTGAACGCCACCTACGGCAGCGCGAGTGCGACCGATCCGATGAACCCATTCGCTGGCACCTGCGCCCCGCCACCTGGGGCGTGCGTCGTGAGTATCAAGGGCAACACCCTTCTCCGCGCCCCGAAGTGGAAGTTCTCGAGCGCCGCGCAATATGACCTCGAGATCGGGTCCGCAGGCGTGCTCTCGCTGCGAGGCGAGTACGCGTACACGGCGGACCAGTCCCACACAATCTTCAACAACGACTTCGCGGAGCAGAAGGGCTTCTCGATGGGGAACTTGCGCGCGATCTGGCGCGTCCCCGAGAGCCTCGTTTCTGGCATGAGCTTCCAGGCCTATGTCGAAAACATCGGCGATGTGGACTACGTGACGAACAAGGCCCCGAACGCGACGACCGGCAGCACGCTCTCCACCTTCGGCCCGCCGCGCACGTGGGGTCTGCAAATCAATTACGCCTGGGACGCGGAGTAGCGCTCGCTCACATCTCGAAGTGATCCCGAATCAGCGCGAGCACGCTGCGCTCGGGCAGCAGGCGCTTGCCGAGCGGCACGAGCAAGGAGTCCGGCCCCACCGGGTACCGCACGCGCGGACGGCGCGCGCCCAGCGCGTGCAGGATCGCGCGCGCCACCACCTCCGGCCCCGGCGCTTTGGGCAGCGATTCGCGGATCACGCGCTCGCAGCTCTGGATCGCCGCGCCATAAGCGCTCTTGGCTGCGGCGCCGCCCCAATCGGTGGCGTCGTTGAAGCCCGTGTTGATGTCGCCCGGCTCGATCAGCGCGACGTGGATGCCGAACGCGCGCACTTCGTTGTGCAGCGCGAGCGCGAGCGCGTCGACGGCGCCTTTGGTCGCGGAGTAGTGCGCCTGAAACGGAATCGGCGCGCGGCCCGCGAGCGAGCCCACGATCGCGATGCGCCCGGTCTTCGCAGCGCGCATCGCCGGCAACACCGCGCGCAGCGTGTGCAGCACGCCGAACAGGTTCGTCTCGAACTGTTCGCGGGCGCGCGCCATCGGCGTCTCTTCGATGCTGCCGAAGATGCCGATGCCCGCGTTGCAGACGGCGCCGTAGAGCGCGCCCTCCGCCGCGAGCAACTGCGCCACCGCGCGCTGCACCGACGCTTCGTCGCGCACATCGAGCGCGAGCCAGCGCACGCCGTCGCTCTCGGCGCGCGCGCTGCGACTCGTGCCGTAGACGCGGAAGCCGCGCGCGGCGAGCAGCTTCGCGGCAGCTGCACCGATCCCGCTCGACGCGCCCGTAACAAGCACCGCGCGCTGTGCGGCGCTCACAATGCGGAACTCACGGCGCGCTCGCCGCCGGCTAGCGAATCACGCCGAGCTGGCGGCCCACGCTGGCGAGCGCTTCGAGCGCGGTGTCGAGATGCGCGCGCGTGTGCGTCGCCATGTACGAGGTGCGGATCATCGCGCTGCCCTGCGGCACCGCCGGCGAGACGACCGGGTTCACGAACACGCCCTCGTCTTGGAGACGCACAGCCATCTCGTACGCGATCGCGTCTTCACCGACCATGATCGGAATCACCGGCGAATCTGGGTTGCCAATGTCGAAGCCGAGCGCGGGCAGCGCGCGCTTCATGTAGTCGACGTTTTCCCACAGATGTTTGCGGCGCTCAGGCTCGCGCTCGAGAATCGTGAGCGCGGCGAGGGCAGCCCCAATCACCGGCGGCGCGGGCGCGGCGGAGAAAATCGCCGAGCGCGCGTTGTGCTTGATGTAGTCGATCACGACGCGCGAGCCGGCGACGAAGCCGCCCACCGCCGCGAGCGATTTCGAGAACGTGCCCATCACGAGATCGACGCCGCTCTCGACGCCGAAGTGCTCGCACGCGCCGCGGCCGTGAGTGCCGAGCACGCCGAGGCCGTGCGCTTCGTCCACCATCACGCGCGCCTTGAAGCGCCGCGCGAGTTCGACGATGCGCGGCAGGTCCGCGAGATCGCCCTCCATCGAGTAGACGCCGTCGACCACGATCAGCTTGCCGAAGCTGGGCGGCGCGTTCGTGAGCTTCTTCTCGAGGTCGCGCATGTCGTTGTGGCGGAACTTCAGGATCTTGCCGAAGCCGAGCCGCGCGCCGTCGATGATGCAGGCGTGGTCGAGATGGTCGAGGAACACGCAGTCGTGGCGCCCTAGCAAGCAGGAGAGCACGCCGATGTTGACCTGGAAGCCGGTCGCGAAGGTGAGCACGGCTTCCCGGCGCATGAAGCGCGCGAGGCGGTCTTCGAGTTCGACGTGAATGTCGAGCGTGCCGTTCAGCAGCCGCGAGCCCGCGCAGCCAGTGCCGTACTTCTCGAGAGCGGCGGCCGCGCCGGCCTTCACTTCGGGGTGGCTCGACAGCCCGAGGTAGTTGTTGGAACCGAGCATCACGACGTCGCGGCCGCTCATCGTGACGACGGGATCCTGGCCCGACGAAACCACCCGGTAGTACGGGTAGATGGCCTGGTCGCGCAGGCTCTGCGCGCGGTCGTAGCTGGCGACTTTGTCGAATAGATCCGTCAGAGGAGTTTCTCCGGGTTCTCGACGCGTTCTTTGAACGCGTTCAGAGCGAAGCTCGTCGCTAGACCGTCTGCGACGCGTTCGTCCCAGGTGTAGCTGCACTGCACATAGCGCGATCCGTCCGATCGCGTGCGGATTTTCCCCATCACGCAGAAGCCGGAGCAAGTCCCGTATTCCCAGAGGTGATGCTGGCCCGTCTCCATCCCGATCGAGCCCATGTTGGCCACGAACAGCGAGGTGAAGAGCGGGTCGTCGTCGATCATCGCCTTGGGCAGGACGCCGAGGGCGTTGCCCCAATTCAGCAGCTTCATCACGCCGCGGATCAGGAACGACGGCAGGTAGAGCGCGAGGTCGATCTCCTTGTCGGCCTGGGTCTTCTTGCCGCTGCGGCGCGAGACCAGTGAGGCCAGCACGCGATCGACCATGCCGTGGAGCGGCTCGCCAGCCGGAAACTCGCGCTTCACCGTGATCAGCACGGAGCCCTTTTGCAACTCCTTCATCGCGCTGAAGGTGAGGAACACACCGTCGCGCTGATAGATCCGGCCGCCCGCAACGAAGCGATTGATCTCGGGATTTTCGTGAACCCCGAGCGCGACCGAGCGCAGGTAGAGATGGAACAGCGTGAGCGGCTTGTCTGCGGGTCGGCTCTTGTTGTGCTGCTCCACAAACGCCAGCGCCGCATCGACTTCGATCTCGTGGGCGTACCAGAAGAGCGAGTCGTTCCGCCGCGGCGACGCGAACGGCATGAAGCGACGAAGCTTCGGCAAATTGCGGACAACGGTTGCGTCCGAACGGCGGCCGAACATGCGGGTCTCCCGGCGAGGCCCGTCGCGGAAGGGGAGCCGCGGCGCGCGGAGGCGCAGAGTAGCCCCGATCGGGGCGCTGTCAGGGCGCGATCCGCTGTCAGCGGCGCAGCTGAAGTGCGGTGGCAGCGGCAGCGACGACGCCGGAGGGCAGCCAGCCCGACACGACCGGTGGCAACGTGTCGCCGTAACCGAGGGCGCCCGCGATTCCTGTCACCAGGATGAAGCCGACGCCAATGCCGATGGCGCAGAGCACGCTCGGCGCGGGCTTGCGCACGCCGAGCGCAACGAGCAGCCCGAGCCATGGCAGCAGCACGCACTGAAGCGGCTGCGCGAGCCGCACCTGGTAGTCGACCTCGAAGGCGGTGGCGTTGTAGCCACCGGCCCTTGCGTCGCGGATGTGCCTCCGCAGCTGCGCCAGATCGAGATGCCCCGGGTCGCTCAGCGACGACTCGATCTCTGGGATCTGGCTCGTCGCACCCACCGGGGTGTCGGTCAGACCCTCGCGCGTGATCAGCACCTGGCTCGCGTCGACCAGGCTCCATTCGTTGTGGCCGCGGTAGCGCGCGACGCGTGCGTCGAGGCGCCGCTCGGGCAGGCCGGTGCTCCCGAGTTCGTAGAGCGTGACATCTCGCGCCATGCCGGCTCGCGAGTTGAGCGCTCCCACGTGCAGCGCGGTGCGCGGCGTATGCGCCCAGACTTCTTCCCAGCCGCCGGGCGTCTTGTTCTTGATCTCGGTGTCCTTGAGGCGATCCGCGAGCGCGTTGGTCTTGGGAAGCACGCGGTCGATGAGCATGAAGTAGGCCGGTATCGAGAGGCCGGCGATCACCAGCACCGAGGCGAGACCACGCAGCAGGCGAATCCCGCTCGCTTCCATCCCAATGAGTTCGCCGTCGCCAGACATCGCGCTGACGAGCATCGCTACCGCGACGAGCAGGGCCATCGGCAGCACGCGCGACGCGAGCAGCGGGAGACGCAAGGCGTAGAAGCGCGCGACCTCGGCGAACTCCGCGCCGAACTCCGCGAACTTCTCGAGGTGCTCGAGCACGTCCACCAGCAGGTACGCGAGCAGCAGCACGCCGAACGCGAGCAGCGCCAGCGTCACGTAGCGCAGCGCGATGTAGCGGGTGAGCGCGAAGCGGTAGCCGCCGCGCGCGCGCTGCGACTTCGGGGCGCGCGCATCCGCGGCGCGCGCTTTCGGTTGCTGCTCGCGCAGCAGCACGAAGCGGCGAATCAGCAGCACCGCGCCGCCGAGCAGGGCGGCAGCATTGGGTAGCCACGCCGCCGCCGCGACTGGCACGTCGGGGAACTCGAGCAGCCCGTTCGAGGCTTGCAGGAGGCCATAATAAACGACGGTGACTGCGAGGCCGACCACGCCGCCGCCGCCGCGCGTGCCGCTACCGAGCGTGAGCGCGAGCGGCACCGCGAGCCAGGTGAGCGCGAGCGCCGCGAACGGAGTCGAGAAGCGGCGCGCGAGCTCGCTGCGGAGGGCGCGCTCGTCTTCGCGCGTCGTGGGCGCAGCGGACCACAGCTCGCGAGTCGGTGCCGTCGCGAAGCGCCCTTCGTCGCCTTGTGGCTTGCCTACGGCGTCGTCGCCCTCGAGTTGCGTGCGGAACAGTTTGAAGCGCACCAACTGCGAACGCGGGCCGGCGCTCGTGACAACCACACCGTCGCGCAGGGTCACCTCGATCTTGCCCGGCTCTGGCACGCGCAGCGTCGCGCTCTCAGCGAAGAACGTTTCGTCGAGGTCTTCGGCATGCAGCAGCACGCCGCGTAGGTCGTCGCCGCGGCTCGAGGCTTCGAGCGCCGAGAGCCGCCGATCGCCAAAGCGCTGCACAACGCCGGCGCGCAGCACCGAGCCGGGCTGCTCGAGCGTGCTCTCGATCAGCAGTCGTTCGCGCGCCGCCAGCGTCGCGGGCACCAACTCGAGTGACAGCGCGAGCCCGAACAGCGTCGCGAGGCAGCCGACTGCGAGCACCGGCCCGATCAGGCGGCCCGGCGAGATGCCGCAGGTCTCGAGCGCGAGTAGTTCCTTGTCAGCGGCGAGGCGCCCGAGCGCGATCAGCGCGCCGAGCAACACCGCGAACGGCAGGATGCGCGCCGCGAGCACGATGATCTCGAAGCCGACGAACGCGCCCGTATCGGCGAAGCTGAGGCCGCGGTTCACGAGCAAATCCGAGAGCCCGAGCAGGCTCTTCGTGAGCGCCGCGAGCGAGAGGCCGCCGAGCGCGAGCGCAGTCGGGTAGAGCGCCTCGCGCGCGATGTAGGTGAACAGCGTCCAACCGAGCGGCCGATGCCCGCCCGTCAACGCCTTAGCGGCCTTCGCCGCTTCTCCGTTCTTGCTTTCTGCCGTCACGCGCGGCGCAGAGTACCCACCTTGTTGAATTGGGCCTGTGCATCACAACGCGCCCCTTTCGGGGATTCAAGAGGGAACCGGTTGCGAGCGATCCTCCTGAGCGCGGACCCAGGGCGCCGCCTGTTCCCCGTGACCCGACACCTGCCGAAGTGCCTCGTGCCAGTCGACGGCGACCGCACGCTGCTCGAAGTGCAGCTGCGCGTGCTTGCGGTGCAAGTTCGCGATTTGGGGCTCGACCGCGCTGGGTGTGAGGCGCAATCCGTGCCCATGACGAGCAGGCTGAGCACGCGCGATCGAGGATCGCATCGCCGGAGAGAACGATTAGGGGCGCGGCGGCTAGGCGAGCGCGCGTTCGATGCGCGCAGGCAGATCGCCGCTAGCCGCGGTTCATGTCGAAGACGCGCAGTTCGCTCGCCCTGGGGCCGCTCGATCCCAATCGCATAACGCTTCCGCTCGGCCGCCAGTTCCCTCCCGGCGTGCGCGCGCGATATCGCGAGTGACGGACGCGGAGAGGTGCGGTATTCCGGCAGCGTGGTCAGTTCGAGCAAAGCGAGGAGCGCGAGCCCGCGCGTCGAGCGTGTCGAGGCGCTTGTGCTCGCGGGCCGTCGCGGCGGCGAAGATCCGGTCGCGCACGCGGCGGGCATTTCGCACAAGGCGCTAGCAAAGCTCGGCGGCCGGCCGCTGCTCGCGCACGTGCTCGCCGCACTGCGCGCAGTGCCCGCAGTCGCGCGCGTGACGATCAGCATCGACGACCCGGAGGCGCTGCGAAGTCACCCGGAGTTCGGCCCCGCGCTCGCAGCCGGCGAGTTCGCGCTGCACGCGAGCGGCACATCGCCCGCGGACAGCGTGCGCGATTTCGTCGAACAGTGCGGCAGCGGTCTCGTGCTCGTGACCACGGCCGATCACCCGCTGCTCACCTCTGCGGCCATCAACGAGTTCCTGGCGAGCGCGCTCGCGAGCGGGAGCGATCTCACCCTCGCGCTGGTGCCCGACTCTGCGGTGCTGAGCGTGGCGCCGAATAACAAGCGCACCTGGCTGCGCCTCGGCCGCGAGCGCTTCACCGGCGCAAACTTGTTCCTGGCGCGCTCGCCCGGCGCCGCGAAAGTGGCGGCGTTCTGGCGCCGAGCCGAGGGCTTCCGCAAAGAGCCGTGGCGCCTCGCCGCGGTCTTCGGCGCGATCACGCTGGCGCGCTTCCTCGCGGGCCGTCTCCCGCTCGAAGACGCGCTCGCTGCCATCTCGAAAGCCACCGGCGCAAGCATCAGCGCGGTGCGGCTCACGGATGGACACGCGGGCATCGACGTCGACACGCCCGCAGATTTCGCGCTGGTGGAGAAATTGTTGGGCGAGCGGGAGTCAGATCACGGCGAAGCGGGCTGACCGTGGGGGTGGCTAGCCGGCGGCTCCGAGCAGTTCGCGCTGGCGCGAGAAGAGCGTTTCGCTTGCAGCGTTGATCTCCCGCACCTCGCAAGCAATCTCGAACCTGCCCGCGCGTTCTTCGATCGCGAATACCTGATGAGCGCCCGGCCGCGAACTCACCGCTGATGAAGTTGCCGGCACGCCGCACACCGGGATCGGGCCGCGCGCGCTGGCGATCGCGTCGCGCGCGGCGCGGTGGGTGTGGCCGTGCAGCACGAGTTCCGCGCCGGCGCGCGCGAGGATTGCGCAGAGCTCGGGGCCATCTTCGAGGCCGCGGCGCCAGGAAACGTGAGTGCGCGTGGGCGGGTGATGCACGAGCACGACGCGGCAGAGCCCCCGCGTACCGAGATCGCTGAGCAGATCGGCGAGTGGCGCGAGTTGCTCGCGACCGACTCTTCCGGTCGCGAGGTGCACCGGAGTGGGAACGGCGGAGCTGAGGCCCACGAGAGCCACGGGCCCGCGCAAGCGCACGCTCGGAAAGGGCGCAGCGCCCGAGGCGCCCGCGTCTGAATCCAGATAGGGGCGCCACGCGTCCACCACGCCGTGGTCGAGCGTGCCGCCATAAGCATCGTGATTGCCAGGTACGAGCGTGACGCGCTCAGGCGACCCGAGTCGCGCGAGCCAAGTCGTCGCTTCGGCGATTTCCGAGGCGAGGCCCATGTGTGTGAGATCGCCGGTGACGGCCACATGATCGGGCGAGGAGGCCACGAGATCCGCAATTACGCGCTCCGCGATCCGCGGCAGATACCTGTGGCGGCGGCGCGTTTGCCAGGAGAGCCAGCCGAGCGCGCGCTTGGCGTTGAGTTCGCCGAGCCCGCTGAACCGCACGCGCGTCGCGTGCAGATCGGAAACGTGGGCGAGACGGAACAGCGCGGCGACCTCCGAGAAACGCGCGCCTATCATACGCGCCGCTCGAGCCGCGTCGCCTCGAGCGAACTCGAACCGATGCGCGGTGATCAGAGCTGTACCGGGGAGATGATGCGTGGAGTGCGAATCGCGAGGGTCGTTAGGGCGCCGGGCCGGGTGGTCGCGGACTGGTTCGGAGAGCGCTGCGATGCGCGCCTCGTTCGCGGCGATGTCGCGATCGACGACCGCGTGGTGAAGGCGCTACTCGCGAGCGGCGAACTGCTGCTGGTCTCGCGCGAGGGCGGGCGCGAGCAGCCCGCCGCGGCCCGCGTCGCGAGCGCGAGCTTGCAACAATGAAGGTTCTCTCGATGCACCGTTTCTTTCGCGCGCTCCTGCACTGGATCGCCGCCACCGCTCTCGCGGCCGGGGCCGCGTCCGCCGCGCAAGCGGCCACCACAGAATGGTGGGTGGTCGTGGCGCGCTTCGATTCGGGCGACCAGTTATTGGTCGAGTTCACGCTCACAGATGTCGGGCCGGGCGAACGAAACGCCGCGGCGATCGGCCACTGGATCGCGAAGGACGGAACACTGACGCCGTTCCAGCGCGCGAAGCTCGGCAGCGACTGGAAGCCGAGCCCGGATGGCCGGCGCATCGACCTCGGCAAGTTCGTGTTCGATCGCAGCGCAGCGCGCGCGCAGTTGCGCGTGGAGAAGAAGAGCCTCCGCATTGCGCTCGACTTCCCGCTGGCCGCGCAACCGATCGCAACGAGGAAGTTTGCTGCCGGAAAATGGACGCAGGAATTATGGACGGGCAGCGCCGAAGCGGAGGCGTCGCTCTGGAAGACGGGCTTCGCGCAGCCGCTTCGCACGCGTGGGCGCGTCGCGGTTTCGCGGCGCCGCATCGAGGGCCCCGAGGCGAGGCTCGCCGCGCGGCGGCTCGAAGCCTTTTCGCTCGCGAGCGAGCCGCTCTACGTGGTCGAGGTGGCGAAGGGCAAGAGCGCGGAGCGCTGGGTCGTCGCGCTCGATGCGGAAGGCGCAGTCGGGGGAGAGGATTTCGCGAAGCTCGCCGTGAGCGAGAAACTCGGCGCCGTGTCGCCGAGGCTCGCGTTCAGCGGCAGCGTCGCGAAAGGCGCGTTGCTCGCCGGCAAGCTGCTCACCAGTTACGACCCGCTCGCCGAGCTCCCGGGGCTGATTCGCGTCGTGCTCGGGCTGCGCTTGCGCTCGGCCTTTACCGCGTCACCGTTCGACGTCAGCGTGCGCGTGGGCGCGCGCGTACAACGGCGCGCAGGCACGGCGATCGCCAGCTACACGTTCTACGCGGAGTAGAGATTGCGCATCGGCCTGCTCAATAACATGCGTGCTGGGCGGAGCCCGCGGCGCGTCCGCAAGATTCTCGGCGAGGTCGAGAGTGCGAAGGACGTGCTGCACCTCGCCACGACCTCCGCGGCGATGGTCCCGGATGCGCTCGGCGAGATGAAGCGCGCTGGCGTCGAGTTGCTGATCGTGAACGGCGGCGACGGCACGGTCGAGCACGTGCTCACGGAATTGCTCGCCGAGGGGCGGCCCGCGTGGCTTCCCGTAATCGCGCCGATTCGCGGCGGGCGCACGAACATGACCGCCGCGGATCTCGGCGCCGCACGCAATTCCGTGCGCGGGCTGCACGACGTAATCGCAGCGGCGCGTGCCGGGCGACTCGCCGAGCGCAGCGTGCTGCGCGCAGTCTTGCGCGTCGCACCCGGCCGCGCCGGCGCGGCTCGCTGCGGGATGTTCGTGGCAGCCGGCTTTCTCGGGCGCTCCGTGCAGCTCACGACGCGGTACTTACCGAAAGGTCGCGCACAGGAGACCGCCGGCATCGGCCTAGTCACCGCCACCCTGCTCGGTCGCCTCATGTCGGGCGCACGCGACGAGCTGTTTCGGCCTGACAAGGTGCGCCTCGTGTTCGACGGCGTAGCGCTGCCGGACGAAGAACGCGTGTTCACGCTGTTCTCGACGCTCGAGCGCTTGATCTTCGGCATTCGGCCTTATTGGGGAACGCAGCCCGGGCCCATTCGCGCGACGCTCGTCCGCGGCGGTGCGGAACGCATCGCGAGCACGCTTCCGCGCATCCTCGCTGGCCGCGCGCCTGCGTTCGCGACGCCCGAGCACGGCTACGTCAGCGCGAACGTTTCGCGCGTGGAGATGCGCGTCGATTGCGAGGTGACGGTGGACGGCGAGCTGTTCCCGGTCGAGCCTGATGCCGCGTACACGATCACCGCGGAGGAGCGCGTGCCCTTCGCGCGCGCCTAATTCTTTGGCGGCGGCTCGCACGGCGCTCGAACAGATTTTCCGCGCGGAGCTCAGCGGCGCGGTGTTATCGGGGGCGCAGCGGCTCGCGGCAGAAATCCGCGAGCGGCACGGCGCCGCCGTCGTCGCGCTGTTGTTCTACGGCTCGTGCCTACGCCGCGGCACGACGGAGGGCGTGCTCGACTTCTACGCGATCACGTCCGGCTATCGCGCCGCATATCGCTCGCCACTGCAAGCGCTGCTTGGCGCCGCGCTGCCGCCGAACGTGCACTACGTCGAGTTGCCCGCTGAGAACCTGCGCGCGAAGTACGCGCTGATTTCGCTGGCCGATTTCGCGCGCAAGGCCACGCCCGCGAGCCTCGACTGCCGCATCTGGTCGCGTTTCTGCCAGCCCGCGCGCATCGTGTACACGCGCGACGAGGCGGTGCGAGGTGCGCTGGTCGGCGCGGCCGCGGACGCCGCGCTCACGATGGCGGCGCGCATGCTCGCGTGGGCGCCGGGCGATGCGCGCGAACGCGATCTCGAGCCGCGCGCACTCTGGGCGCGCGGGTTCAGCGAGACGTATCGCGCCGAGCTGCGCAGCGAGCAGCCTGAGACGATCGGGGCGATCGCGGCCGCGGAGCCCGCGCGCTACGACGCCGTCGCGCGCGCCGCGCTCGGCGCGCTTGCAGAGCGCGGTCAGCTCGAGCTGTTAGAGGATACCGGCGGCGCGTTGCGGATCGCGCAAGCGCCCGCCGCGCTCGCGCGTGCGCGGCGCGCGTGGCGCGTGCGCCGCCCGGTCGCGAAGGCGCTCGCGATCGCGGGCCTGCTCAAGACCGCCTTCACGTTCGAGGGCTGGTTGCCCTACGTGGTGTGGAAGCTCGAACGCCACAGCGGCGCGAAAATCGCGCTCAGCGAACGCCAACGCCGCCGCCCGCTCATCTACGCGTGGCCGGTGATCTTTCGCCTGCTGCGCTCGCGCGTATTGCGCTAGCCGCGCCGCGCGAACAGCGAGCGCAGCGCGCTCGCTAGCGAAGGCATTAGGGTGCTGCGGTAGACAGCGCTCGCCGGGAGTTCTCGAGTGAGCGAGCGGTGAACGGCGCCGAGGCTGTGATAGGGCAGCGTCGGGAACCAGTGATGGAGCGCGTGGAAGCGCAAGCCGACCGGCGCCACCAGCGCGGTGAGCGGCCGCAGCCAAGCGGGCCCCCACAAACTGAGCGAATCCGCGACTTGCTCGCTCTCCGTCATCACCGCGCCTTCGTTCTCGTAGCGATGCGCGCCGAGAGTGCGCAGGTGGTTCAGCATCAGGATCGTCGCGAGCAGCGCGTACCAGACCACGAACGGCCGGAGCGGCAGGGCGCCGAGCGCGAGCGCGGCGCACGCGGCCCACACCAGCGCGGCGCAGCACAGTTCTTCGTTGCGCCAACGCTTCTTGAGCTTTCCCATCGGCGCCTTCCGCCGGTAGTCCGGGTTGATAGCGAGCGTCGAGAGCCGCTCGCGCGCAAACGTGCGCACGGGCGCGAACAGCCAGCCGAGCGGAACGAGCAGCCCCCAGCGCACGACGAGCGCGGCCGGAACGAATAACAAGCCGAGCGTCGCGCCGAGCAGGCGGAGCGAGCTCCAGTGCGCGAGCGGCGCGTACTCGGGATCTTCAGCGGTGCCGAAGATCTGCGCCTTGTGGTGCTCGCCGTGCGAGCCGACGTACATCAGGCTCGGCGCCAGCAGCGGAAAACCTGCGAGCAAATCCCACGCGACGTTAAAGCCGGGCACCGCGCTGCGCGCCAAGTGCGTGAGTTCGTGAATGAAGAGCGCGGCGCGGTAGAGCGCAAGGACTGCGAGCGCGAAGGCGAGGGCCGCGCCGCGGCTTCCCCAGTGCGTGGCCGCGAAGCCGAACGCCAGCCAGCCGATCGTCGCGGCGCAGAGAAAATCTCCCCAATAAATCGCCGGGCGCGGGCGGTGCGCGGCGGCGAGATCGCGCCCGAGCGTCTCGGGTTCGGCGAGCGCGCCGGGCTGTAGGGCTGCAACTGCCATCGGTTGCCCAAGATACGGAACGGAACCCGGCTGGGAAGCGGCCGGGGCGGCACCGGGCCCTGCGCTCGCTCAGCGCTTCGGCGAATACCAGATCGGGCTCGTCCAGGCGCGCTCCTGAATCGTGGGCTTGGGGTCCGGCGAGCAGCAAGCCGCGAAGCCCGGCGAGACGCTGCCCGGATCGGAGCAATCGACTCTGTTGGCGACACACACATGCTGGCTCCAGCGGCAGGTCGGGTTCTCGAGCACGCGGGCATAATAGAACGCGCGCTGCTTCGGATCGAAGCTCGGGTCGCTCCAGACGCTGCACAGCTGCTTCGCGCCTTCGCCCTTCGGCTCGCAGGTCGCGAGATCGACGCTCGCGCCGTTCTCGCCGCCGGCCGCGTCGTACACTCTCTCGTGTACGGCGCCGTTCGCATCGGCCCAGCCCTTCACGATTTGCACGCGCTGCAGCGGGGTGCCGGCTCGCTCGGCGCTGCCGGCGTCTTGCAACGCCGACACCACGAACGCGGGCGCTCTCGCATCGCGCGGCTTGGCGCGAAGGTCGCCGCCCATCGGCACGCCACCGGCGTAGCCCTTGGCGACGAGCGCCGGATCGCTGCACAGCTCCGCGCCATAATTCCAGCCGCCGAAGAAGCGCACGATCGGGCGCGTGCCGCTGGTGCCGTAGGCCTCGCGCCGCTGCATCGCGCTGAACAGCGAATCGCGCGAGTTTTCCTCGGCCCATAACACCGCGAGTCCACCGGGGTTGAACTCGATGTCGTCGGGCAAGCCCGCCACCTGGCCCATCACGCCTGCGCCGCCGTGGCCTCTCGGCGTGTCTTCGTCCGTCATGCCGGGCGTGCCGAGGTGCGTGTCGGTGCTGCCGATCAGGCCATACTTCAGCGCGTTCACGCCGGTCTGCTGCTCGATCGCGAGGCCCTTCTTGAGCGCGTCGCGGATCATCGCCTTCTGGGTCGGCGCGAGATCGCTCGCCGGCTGAAGGCCGCGGAATCTGCCCACGCCGGAGAAGCTGTTATACGGCAGCTTCTCGAAGCCGCAGGCCTCGTCGGTCGTCTCGCCGCCGAGCAGACACTCGCTGTCGCCCTTGTGCTGCGAGACCTCGATCAGCGGCGTCCAGCGCTGCCGCCAGCGCGCTTCCTCGGCGTCGATCGGGCTGCCGGCCTGATCGGGGCGCGAGTTGCGCGCCGATTCGAACATGTAGCCAGGTCCTGACAAGTTCGAGTTGTGCGGAATCGTGACCGCGTCGCAGCCCGGAATGCCTTCTACGCACTGCTTCTGGAGTTCCTGCCAAAGTTCCATCGGCGAACCCTTGTCGATGAAGCTGATCGGGAGCGCGGGTACTTTCTCGTTCCTGAACACGACGTTGTGGTGAAGGTTCCCGCCCGCCCCAATGGTTCCCGTCCACTCGTAGCCGACGAAGCTCGAGAATCTGCAAGCCGCCGAGCGGTCGTAGGCCTCTTCTGCAGCAGCTTGGATCTCGCGCCAAACCACGCCCTGCTGCGCGATGCAGTCGCGGTCGTTCTCGCCGCACATCTGGTGGAAGCGCTCGCGTCCAGGGATTAGGCGTACGAGGAACAGTGGCGTCGCGAGCGCGCGCACGCTCGGGCTGTTGTAGACCCAACACATGTCGGAGTCGTGCCCGGGCAAGCCTTCCTGCGAGCAGATGCGCACCTCCGCGAGCGTCTCCGAGTGGTCCGAGACCACGGTCCAGTCGAGCGGGCGGCGCAGTTTCGCGCTGCGCTGCGCTTTGCCGCTCGCGTCGTAGGGCTGTAGGCCGACCTCTTCGCCGCGCGCAAATCGATACGCGTCGCGCGGGGTGTTACGGGTGCCGCCGAGATTCGCGTCGAGCGAGAACGCCGTGTGCACGTGCGTGTCGCCAAACAGCGGGCGGCGCTGTGCGTCGTACGCGGCGCACGCGGCGCGCTCTTCGGTGCGCGCGAAGGGCGGCTCGGCCGAGCGCGCGGGGCCCGAGGCGACAAGCGAGACGAGCAGGGCGCCGGAAACGCGAAGCGCGATGTGCACGGGGCACCTCCAATCGAGCTGCGCACCGTATCGCGCCGACCGCACCCCCGGAACGCTCACAGACCTCGGACGCGCAAACGCCGGAGTCGGTCAGGCGAGGCGGTAGCGCACGCGCATGCGCTTCACCCCGCCGATGAAGCTCGAACGCATGCGCTCGGGCTTCGCGGCGAGTTCGAGCCTGGCGAAGCGGCGCGCTAGCTCGGCGAAGATCACGCGCAGCTCGAGCCGCGCGAGGTTCGCGCCCAGGCAGAAGTGCTCGCCGATGCCGAAGCCGACGTGGGGATTGGGCGCGCGCTCGACGCGGAAAACGTCCGGCTCCGCGAAAGCTTCCTCGTCGCGATTCGCCGACGCGTAGAACAAGCACATCGATTCGCCCGCGCGGATCTTTTGGCCGCGCAGCTCGAAATCCTCGGTGGAAGTGCGGCAAAACTGGATCACCGGCGTCGTCCAGCGCACGATTTCCTCCACCGCGGAGTTCACGATGCGCGGGTTCGCGCGCAGCTTCGTGAGTTCTGCGGGGTTCTCGATCAGCGCCATGAGGCCGCCGCTCGCAGCGTTGCGCGTCGTCTCGTTGCCCGCGGCCACCAACAACTGGAAATACGAGAGCAGGTCGTTCGCGGCGAGTGGCTGCCCGTTGAGCCGCGCCTGCACGAGCACGCTCGTGAGGTCGCCGGTCGGCGCGAACATCCGCTGCGCCGCGAGTTCGGTGAAATACGCGAACAGCTCGCGGCTCGCCTGCTCATCGCTCAACTTCTCTTGTCCGTGCTGGAACTCGGGATCCGCCGAGCCCACCAGCCGGTTCGTCCAGTCGAACAAGCGCGGCCAATCCTCGCGCGGCACGCCGAGCATGTCGGCGAGCACCGAGAGCGTGAGCGGCGCCGCGAAGTCCGTAACGAAATCGAACTCGCCCTCGGGCGCGAGCCGATCGAGCAGCTCGCAAGCGAGCTTCGTGATCTCCGGCCGCCGCGTCTCGATCGCTCGCGGCGTGAACCACGCGCTCGCGAGTCTGCGGAACGCGCCGTGATCGGGCGGATCCATGGTGAGCAGGTGGCGGATGCGGATCGTGCGTTCGCTCGAAGGCGGGCTGTCCGCGAACACCGCCGTGCGCGGCGCAATCAGGAACTTCTCAGGCTCCTTCGAGAGCGCGACCACGTCTGCGCGCTTCGTGATCGCCCAGAAGCCCGGCCGCGCGCCCTCGAACTCGAACCACTTCACCGGCGCCTCGCGCCGCAGCGTTCGCCACGCTTCGTGCGGGTAACCGCGCGAGACAAAGAGATCCGGATCCATCAGGTCGGCGGTGGTGATGGCGGTGGAAGTCATTGCGGCATGGTCACACACTTGTGAGGCCCGGACCTGCTGACGACGCGCCAAACTCCGGTCGGCTTGCCCTCGAGAACGATCGTTCCGTCCCATCCGGTGGAGTAGATCGCCTTCTGGATGCCCAGCGGACGGGGGTCTCGGGGTCCATCGAAAACAGTCACGGTTCGCGCATGCTTCCGCGTCACGCCGCTTTCGAGCTCGTCGAGCGTCTCCTTCCGCGGGTGACCATGTTCCCACGCGGAGAAACCAGCGCGCTTGCAAGGCGGGCCAGCAGGGATCACTGCAATCTCGGGGGAGATCGCTCGCACGAAGGGCAGCGTTGTGCCGTTGTGCGAGCCGTGATGCCCGACGTGATAGACGTCGGCATCCAGCAGCGGAGAACCCTTGAACCGCTCGAGCAAGCGTTCGATGCTGCCGTCCTTCGCGCCCGGGACCCCCCGATCCAGCTCTTCGAGGTCGCCCGGAAAGATCACCGAGGCCTCTGCGAAATCGATCCGCACGACGACGCTGTGATTGTTCTCGTCTGCATAACTCTTGGCGTCCCAGCCTGAACGGTCCGTCAGCTGGCCCCAAAGAATGCGAATTCTCGGGTCGGTCGAGTGTGTGCTTGCGCACGAGATTGGGTCGATCACGTCATTCGTGAATCCTGAGAGCGGGTTCGTCACCGACCGCTGCAGCGCGTACCAGCCACGCGCCTTCTCTGTGTTGGCATAGTTGATCGCTTCGACTTGCTGACTCCCTCCGGATCCAGTCGCCTGCCCGTTGTAGACCACGTTCTCCGGCCGGTACGTCGTGAGCACGTGATGCACGCCGCGGGTGTGGTCGATGTGAGGGTGAGTGAGGATCAACTCAGCGAGCCGCCCATTCAGGTCCGGGCGCCCCGCAAAGAAGTCGCGCAAGTAGTTCGACAGTTCTCGCGTCGAGTCGAACTGAGCGGGGCCGGAGTCCGGGAATCGTTCGCCTCCCGTATCTACGAGGATGGCGGCGCAAGGGAACTCGACGAGCGTTGCAGCGCCCTGGCCTACATCGATGAAGTGGAGGCGCATCACGTCTTCGGCAGCGAGCGAAGGCGCCGCGGGCGCGAACATGAGCCCGAGGGTCAAACAGAGTGAGCGACCCTTCATGGTTTCCTCCAGCGAGCCGAGCGGCGATCAAACCGCGGGGCCGGTCAATCGAACTCCTTCTCCCCTTTCGCGAACGCCAGGAAGAAGAGCAGGCCGACGACGTTCACCGCCGCGGCGAGTTGGAACACCAGCACCCAGGAGCCGGTGGTTTGCACGATCCAGCCGCTGATTAGGACGCCGAAGATGCCCGGCAGCGTGCCCGCGGTGTTCGAGAGGCCCATCAGCACGCCGGCATGCCGTGGCGCGAGGTCGAGGTGGTTGGTGAGGAAGCCGGCGCCGGCAGCGGCACCTAGCGCGGAGCTGACGCACAGCACCGCGATCGCGAGCGGCGCGGTCTCGATCTGCGCGACGGCGAGCATCGCGATCGCGACGGCGCCGAAGCTGATCGTCTGCATCAGCTTGCGCACCGTCACGATGCGCATGCCGCGGCGGGTCAAGCGGTCGCCGATCGCGCCGGCGCTGTTCAGACACAGGAACGAGACGATCGAGGGCGCCATGCTGAGCCAGCCGACCGAGTCGAGCGAAACCCCAAGCTGCGTGTACAGGTAAGTCGGAAACAGGGTCAGCATCACGTAGCCGCCCCAGTTGTTACAGAAGTGACTGACGATGATTGCCCACACCGCGGGGCTGGCGAGGAAAGCGCGCACTGGCGGGCGCGGCGCCTCGGTGGCCGCCTCACCGCCCGCGCGAATTGCGCGCAGTTCCTCGGGGCCGACGCGTGGGTGCTCTTCGGGCGACGCCGTAACGAGCAGTTGCCACGCGGCGACCCACACCAGGCCGAGCGCGCCGAACGAGTAGAACACCCAGGGCCAGCCGAAGTGCCGGATGATAAAGGGGGTCATCACGAGCGCGAAGACGGTGCCGAGCGGGATCGCGCTGAAGTTGAGGCTCACGGCGCGCGAGCGCTCGCTGGCCGGAATCCAGCGTGAGAAGAGCGCGTAGATCGCCGGGAACGAAACGCCCTCGCCTAGGCCCATCCCGATGCGCGCCGCGATCAGCGCCGCGAAGCCGCCCGCCGCGGCCGGCGGTGCGAACGCGGTGAACAGCGACCAGAGCATCACGCCGCCCAGCAGGACACGCTTGCCGCCGATGCGATGCGCGAGCCAGCCACCGAATATCTGCGTAAGCAGGTAGCCGGTGAAGAACGAGGCGAGCACACGGCTGCGCTGCTCGATGTCCCAGCCGAACTCGTCCGCCATCGGGATGATGGCGACGGACATGTTCACGCGATCGATGTAACAGAGGAAAGTCGCGGCGGCGCAGAGCGCGACCACCGTCCAGCGGTAGGGAGTGCGCGCGGTTGCGGCGGCGGTAGGCGATGACATCGGGCGCGGCTCCGGCGTGGGGGAGCGCGCAGTCTACGCCGCCGCGTGGGCGATTCGCGCGCAAAATCGCGGACTTGAGCGATCTCGGCAGCCCCCGCTGCGGCCGTTAGTTAACGCTTGCTAACTTGCGCCGTGATGGCCCCTCGACACAAAGCTCCGGTTCGCCCTGCGCGCATGCCCGCCGACGTGCGGCGCGCGGACATTCTCACGCTCGCGGCGAAGTGCTTCTCGACGCACGGCTTCGTCGGCACCACCACGCGCGACATCGCGCGCGAGATCGGCATCACCGAGGCCGCGCTGTATCGCTACTTCCCGAGCAAGGAGGCGATCTACACCGCGATCCTCGATGAGCGTCTCGCTGCGGACGATCTAGTCGCGAAGTTCGAGGACGCGGCGCGTGCGGGCGATGACGTCGCGGTGTTCGGCGGGCTCGCGCACGCGCTGCTCGAGATGGTCGAGCGCGACCCGACGTTCCTGCGCCTAATGCTTTTCTCCGCGCTCGAAGGCCACCAGCTCGCCCGGCCGTTTCAGGAGAAGCGCGTGCGGCGCCTGCGCGAATTTCTCACGGCGTACATCGAGCAGCGCATGAAAGGCGGCGCGTTCCGCGAGCTCGATCCCGTGCTCGCCGCGCGCGCGTTCGTCGGGATGGTGATCGACCACCTGACCGTGCGCGAGGTGTACGGCATGCACGCCGAGTACCCGCAGACGAATGCGGAAGTGGCGGAGAGCTTCGTCTCGATCTTCCTGCGCGGCGTGCGCCGCGACGAGCGTCCGGGCGCGACCCCTTCACGGCGGCGCGCACCGAGGAGGTTCCAACATGGCTGAGGCACTCGCTTCGGATGCGGAGGAGCGCGCATCCGGCTGGAGCGCGGCGCGCATTCTGCGCGTGAGCTTGCTGCTCGCCTTGTTAGGCGGAGCGCTGGCCTACGGCGCGCACACGCTGCGCGCGATCTGGGGCAGCGAGGCGACCGACGACGCGTTCGTCGAGGGGCACCTCGTCTACGTCTCGCCGCGCGTGGCCGGGCAGGTGGTGGAGGTGCTCGTCAGCGAGAACCAGGTGGTGCGCGCCGGCGAGCCGCTCGTGCGCATCGACGCCGCGGACTACGAGGCGCGCCTCGCGCACGCGCGCGCGAACCTCGAGGTGGCGCACAACTCGCAGGCGCAAACAGGTGCTTCGGCGGAAGCCGCCGAGGCGCAGGCGCACGCGGCGCAGGCGCGCCTCCAGCACGCGGAGCAAGAGTTCGCGCGTGCGCAGGGCTTGTTCGCGCAGGGGGCGGGCAGCGCGACTGCGCTCGATTCGGCCCAGAGCGCGCGCGATGCCGCCGTCGCCGAGCTACGCGCCGCGCAGCGCCGCGAGGCCGCGGAGCGCGCGATGTTAGGGAGCGCTGCGCCGGTGAAGCAGGCCGAGGCCGCGCTGCGCGAGGCCGAGCTCGCGCTCAGCTACACGACCCTGCCCGCGCCGTTCGGCGGGCGCATCGGCAAGAAGAACGTCGAGATCGGCGCCACCGTCGCCCCGGGACAGCCGCTGCTGACGATCGTCGCGACGCACGGCAACTGGGTGGTCGCGAACTTCAAAGAGACGCAGATCGGTGCGATGAAGGCGGGCGATCCCGTCGAGATCACGGTGGATGCGTTCCCCGGCCGCAGCTGGCGTGGCCACATCGAGTCGATCTCGCCCGCTACCGGCGCCAAGTATCAGGAATCACCACCTGATAACCTGCTTTGGCTAAGCGGGCGGCAACAAAGCGATATTGCTCCTTTGCCCCTGTTGTCCACCGCCCGCCATAAATAAACACCACCACCGGAAATGGCTTGGTGGCGGCGGCATGGGTGGGGGTGTAGATGTCTAGGGTCTGATTCGGGGCGCCATAGGGAACATCTGCTTCTTTTTTCATGTTCGCGAAATAGCTGGGAATATTAACCGTATGCGCCAGAATCCGCGTGCAGCCAGTTGATAACACAGAAAATAATACTAGAACGCATGCGGCGACTGGTTTGTATATTTTTGGCAAAGGCATATCACGCTCTGTAAGGGGGGAATAAAACAGTCATTTTCTTTATAATAGGCCGGAAATCTAGGATGTGTAGACATTCAAAAGATTTTGAGGCGAAAATGACTGGTTTTCGAGCAC
>JANNDT010000026.1:0-4878 GCA_031387905.1 Deltaproteobacteria bacterium | reverse complement strand
TGCGCAGTGCGGAGCGCGCACTCGCGCGCGGCGCACGCGAGGACGCGGAGGCGGCTCTCGGCGAGGCGCGCCGCACGCCGCTCGCGGGCGGCGACGCCGCCGCGCTCGCGCAGCTCGTGCGCCGCTTATCCGGTGATCAAGGCGCGCGCGATCTGCTCGGGATGCAAGCGGCGGCGAGTTTCGAGCGCATCGACCCGGCGCGTGCCGAAGGCGTCATCGGCATCGCGTTGCCGCTCAGCGGCGATTTCGCGGAGTACGCCGAGGAGTCGCTGCAGGGCGCACTGCTCGCGGCCGGGTTTTTCGCAGCGCCGGGTTCGCCCCCGCCAACGCTAAGGCTCGAAGTGCGCGACACCGGCGGCAGCGCCGAAGGCGCGCGCGCGGCGCTCGAAGCGTTCGCTGCGGATCCGGACGTGCTCGCCGTGGTCGGCCCGTTGGCAGGCGACGAAGCCGAAGCCTCCGCGGCGATCGCGGACGAGAACGGCTTGCCCCTAATGACTCTCTCGCGTCGCGACGATCTCGCCGTCGGCCGCAGCAGCGTCTTCCCGCTCGCGCTCTCGCCGCGCGTCGAGGCGGAGCTCGTCGCCGAGTACGCAACGGCGACGCTCGGCCTGCGCCGCTTCGCGCTGCTCTACCCCGACGACGCCTACGGCCTCTCGGTGCGCGCCGCGTTCTGGGACGCGCTCGTCGCGCGCGGCGGCGAACTCGTCGCGGTGGCGCGCTACGCGCCCGACACGCAGGATTTCTCGACTGCGGTTCGCCGCCTGGTCGGCTTCGATCTGCTGCCGTCGGCGACGCTCGCGGCGGTGAGCGAGCGCGACGCGATGCGCAAGCGCGCGAAACGCCTCGCGCCGAAAGCCGCGTCCGAACTGCGTGCGGCGGCCGATGCGCTGACAGCGCCGGACGGCTCGCCGCTGCCGCCCTACGTGGATTTCGAGGCGCTCTTCATTCCGGACTCGTCTGAAAACGTTGGCTTGATCGCGCCGCACCTCGCGTTCCAGAACGTGCTCGGGGTGCGCTTGCTCGGGACGAGCGGCTGGCATCACGCCGACTTGTTGCGGCTCGCCGGGCGGCACGTCGACGGCGCGGTCTTCCCGAGCGGATTCTTCGCAGGCAGCAGCCAGCCGCAGCTCGTGGAGTTCCAGGCCGGCTACCAGCGCGCCTTCGCGCGCACGCCGAGCTACCTCGCAGCGCAGGCCTACGACGCAGTGCAACTGCTCGTGCGCGAAATCAGCGCGGGCGCCAATGAACGCGACGAAGTGCTCGAACGCTTGCGCAAAGGCTCCCTCCTCGCGGGCGCCTCTGGTGTGATCGCGATCGACCGCGCGGGCCGGGTGACGAAGCGCCCGCACCTGGTCGGAGTCGAGCGCGGCGAGTTCATGTCCGTGGACGAAGCCGGCGGCGCGCCGTTCATGCGCCCGCGCAGCGCGCCGCTCGCGCCGGTCGCGGCGCCCGACTAATCGACTTCGCTCGCCGGGAGCTCTCAGGGCTCGGCTTCGTCTCAAGTCGTCTCGTCGCGGCGACGAAACTCTCCGAGATGACGACAGGGCGCGCTGCCGATTTCGAGATCCCGAACGAGCTGCCGATTCTGCCGCTGCGCGAGTCGGTGGTGTTCCCGTACATGGTGCTGCCGCTGTTCGTGACGCGCGAAAAGTCCATCGCGGCGATCGAGGACGCGCTCGCCGCCGACCGCTTGTTATTGCTCGTCGCCCAGCGCAATGCCGAACTCGAGAACCCGGATGCCGACGATCTGTATCGCGTGGGCACGGTGGCGATGGTCATGCGGATTCTGCGCATGCCGGACGGGCGCGTGAAGGTGCTGGTCCAAGGCATCGCAAAGGCGCGCATCGATTCGTTCGTGGAGAACGAGCCGGCGCAGTGGGCGCAAGTCTCTGTCGTGCCGGATGAGGAAGAGGGCGATTGGAACGCGGAGGCCGAGGCGCTCGCGCGAACCGTGCGCGGACGCGTCGAAGAGCTGCTGCCGCTGAAGAATCTGCCGCCCGAGATCCTGTCGATCACGGCGAACATCCACGAGCCCGGGCGGCTCGCGGATCTGATCGCATCGAATCTGCGGCTGCGGCTTTCCGAGGCGCAGGAAGTTCTGGAAGCGATCGACGGGCTGACGCGCCTGCGCCGCGTCGACGCGCTCTTGCGACGCGAACTCGAAGTGACTTCGATGCAGGCGGAGATCCAATCGCAGGCGAAGGAAGAAATGTCGCGCGGCCAGCGCGAGCATTATTTGCGCGAGCAGTTGCGCGCGATTCAGGCCGAACTCGGCGAGACGGATTCACGTCAGGAAGACTCCGTCGAGTACCGCTCGAAGCTCGACGAAGTGGGCCTGACACCCGAAGCTCACGAGGAGGCGATGCGCCAGCTGCGCCGCCTCGAGCGCATGCACCCCGACGGCCCCGAGGCCCAGGTGGTGCGCAGCTACTTGGACTGGATGGTGGAGCTGCCCTGGTCGAAGCTGTCGCCGGACCGCATCGACCTGAAGCGCGCCAAGCAGATTCTCGACGCCGATCACGCGCACCTCGAAGGCATCAAGGAGCGCATCCTCGAGTTCCTCGGCGTGCGCAAGCTGCGCCAAGACTCGCGCGGCCCGATCCTGTGCCTCTCCGGCCCGCCCGGCGTGGGCAAGACCTCCCTCGGCCGCTCGATCGCGCGCGCGATGGGGCGCGAGTTCGTGCGCGTCTCGCTCGGCGGCGTGCGTGACGAGGCGGAGATTCGCGGCCATCGCCGCACTTATGTGGGCGCGCTGCCGGGCCGCATCCTGCAGGGCCTGAAGACCGCGAAGACGCGCAACCCGGTGTTCATGCTCGACGAGCTCGACAAGCTGGGTGCGGATTTTCGCGGCGATCCGTCCTCGGCTCTGCTCGAAGTGCTCGACCCCGAGCAGAACGCGAAGTTCAGCGATCACTACTTGAACGTCGCGTTCGATCTCTCGGCGGTCTTCTTCATCGCGACCGCGAACGTGCTCGAGCGCGTGCCACCGCCGCTGCGCGACCGCATGGAAGTGGTGCGCGTGCCCGGTTACACGCCGGAAGAGAAGCTCGACATCGCGCGCTCGTTCCTAATTCCTCGCCAGACCGAGGAAGCCGGCCTACCCGCCGCGCGGATTCGCTGGAGCGACGGCGCGCTGAACAGCATGATCACCGAGCACACCTTCGAAGCGGGCGTGCGCGAGCTCGAGCGCAAGGTCGCCGCGATCTGTCGCAAGGCGGCGCGGCGCGCGGCGGAGGGCGACACGCGCGTGGTGCGCGTCGAGCCCAAAACGTTGTCGCGCTTCCTCGGCCCGGCGCGTCACGAGCAGACGATGGCGAGCTCGGTCTCCGAGATCGGCGTCGCGACGGGGCTCGCGTGGACCGAGGCGGGCGGCGACGTGTTACGAGTGGAAGCCGCGATCACGCGCGGCCGCGGGCTCGTGCTGACTGGCCAGCTCGGCGACGTCATGAAGGAATCCGCGCAGGCAGCCCTCACCTGGGTGCGCTGGCGGCTCACCGATTTCGGCGTCGACGAGGATTTGTTCTCGCGGCGCGAACTGCACGTGCACGTGCCGGCTGGCGCGATTCCGAAAGACGGCCCGTCGGCTGGCGTCACGATGGCGACGGCGCTCGCATCGATCGCGACCGGGATTCCGGTGCGGCCGAACGTCGCGATGACGGGCGAAGTGACGCTGCGCGGGCGCGTGTTGCCGGTCGGCGGCGTGCGCGAGAAGGCGCTGGCGGCGCTGCGCGCGGGCATTCACACGATGATCTTGCCGGAAAAGAATCTCGACGACCTGCGCGAGGTGCCGAAGGAACTCGCGAAGAAGATGAAGTTCGTGGGCGTCGCGCAGATGGATGAAGTGCTGGAGCACGCGCTCGAGCGGAGCCCGGCTGTTAGGAAGAAAGCGCGGCGGGAGCCGGTGCGGATGGCGGCCCGCGGGCATGCGGCGAGCGTGAAGGCCAAGGGGCGGCGGTAGGTCGGCGGTAGGGCGCCGGAGCGGCGGCGTCGAAGACTCGACGCCTCAGAAGTCTCGTCGCGGGCGCCGCTCGGGGCGGGAGGGGTGCTGGCCGGCTGCGGGCCTTGGCCGCGTGGTGTGCGGGCAGCGGGTAGGGCGGACATCCGGGCGAGTTCCGCATTGCAGCGAGGTGGTTGCGGAGATCCGCTGTGCGTTCGCTGCGCTCTGGCGTGCGGGCGCGTTGCCCATAGCGGCCCTCCGCGGCCACACCCCGCTCCCGCCCCTCGCTCGCCTCGGCGCGAGTGCTCGGGCGCAAACTGAGGTGGACGAGTGACGCTCGCGCGCCTTCGAGGCGCGCTTGCGTCACGCTGCGCGCTTGGCGCGGCGAAGTATTGTGCGCTGGTGAAGCGGCTTCGCGACATCGGGGAGTTTGCGCTGATTGCGCGTATCGAGGCGCTCGCCCGCGCGGCGTTTGCTGGGGTGCGCACTCCGTCGGTCGCGCTTGGGATCGGGGATGACGCGGCGCTGCTTCGGCTGCGCCCGGGCGAACAGGTGGTTGTTACGACCGATGCGCTCGTTGCGGGCGTGCATTTTGATTTCGCAGAGGAGACACCGCGCGTAGCGGGGCGGCGGGCGCTGGGGGCGAACTTGTCGGACTTGGCGGCGATGGGGGCGCGGCCGCTCGGGTTCGTGGTGGCGCTGGCGGCGCCAAGCACGACGCCGATCGCGCACGCGCTCGGGCTGGCGCGCGGGATGCTCGATCTCGCAGTGCGCTTTGGCTGTCCGCTGGTGGGCGGGAATCTCGCGCGGGCGAGCGAGATCAGCGTGGTGATTACGGTGCTGGGCGCGCTGCCGCGCGGGCGGGCGCTTTTGCGGAGCCGCGCGCGGGCGGGGGATCGCGTGTTTGTTACGGGCACGCTGGGCGGCGCGGCGGTGGCGCG
>JANNDT010000024.1:0-15968 GCA_031387905.1 Deltaproteobacteria bacterium | reverse complement strand
TGGTGCAGCGGCGTGAACGAGACGCCTGCGCCCGGCGCGATGCCCGGCGTCTCCGTGTACGGGACGCGCGCGACACCGCTCTCCTGCGGCGCAGGCACGCCGTACGCGCTTGCGTCCGCGCCGGGCTGCCGCGACCACTGCGCGTCCGCGAGCCCCTCGCTGCGCGCGCCACGCGCCGCGAATGCGCCCGGCACGAGCACCGCGCCCGCAAGAAATGCGCGCCGTTGCAGCAGCCCACCGCCCGCGATGCGCCCAAGTTCGCGCCGTCTCATGCGCCGCATCCTACGCCGCCGCGTCTCGACCGGGGACGTTCGTCTACGAACGGGCGGATTCGGGGTGAGCGCAGTTTCGCGAACGAACGTCCCCGGTCCTAGGCGCGCGCGCGTTGAGGCGTGGCACGCTGCGCGCACTCGGAGGCCTCGCATGCTCTCTGCCCGCGCTCGTTTGCTCCCGATCGCGCCCGCACTCGCGCTCGCTGCGTTGCTGGCGTTCTCCTGCGCACCGCCGCGTCCCGCGCTGCCGGGCTCGCTGATCGCACCCGCGCCCGCTGACATCGTCTACGTCGGCGAGCACATCCTCACGTTCGACCCGGCGCTTCCGCGCGCGCGCTCGCTCGCGGTGAGCGGCGAGCAGATCCTCTGCGTCGCCGTGGACGAGGCTTGCAAACGCCACGTTGCTCCTAACACGCGCGTGGTCGCGCTCGGTGCGCGCGCGCTGCTGCCCGGCTTCATCGACGCGCACGGGCACGTGACGGGCCTCGCTCGCAACGTCGATCACGCGAACCTGTCGGCGCCGCCGGTCGGCCCGGTCTCGGACATCGCGCAGCTTCAAGACGCCCTGCGCGCCCACATCGCGGCGAAGCCGCCTGCGCCCGGCGCGTGGATCGCGGGCTGGGGCTACGACGACTCGCTGCTCACCGAGCAGCGCCACCCGACGCGCGACGAGCTCGATGCGGTCTCGCGCGAAGTGCCGATCGCGATCGTGCACGTCTCCGGCCACCTCGCCGTCGCGAACAGCGCAGCGCTCGCGGCGGTCGGCATCTCGGCGGAGACGCTCGAGCCGCCGGGTGGGCACATTCGCCGGCGCGCGGGCTCGAACGAACCCGACGGCGTGCTCGAGGAGGCCGCCCTGTTCGCGGTGTTAGGGAAAAGCCCGCTCGCCGCAGCGGTGACATCGGAGCAGCTCGCGCGCGCGCTCGATGTCTACGCGAGCTTCGGCTTCACCACCGTGCAGGACGGCGCGAGCGGGCCGGGCGACATCGCAGCGCTCACGCGCTTTGCGCTGGAGAGCAGCCCGCAGCTCGACGTCGTCTACTTCCCGATCGTGCGCGACCCGGCGCAGCCTCTGCCCGAGGCGAGACTGCGCGAGTACCAAAACCGCGTCGCGTGGGGCGGCATGAAGCTTCTGCTCGACGGCTCGCCGCAGGGCAAGACTGCATTTCTTCGCGAGCCTTATCACGTGCCACCGCCCGGACAGCCGCCCGGCTACCGCGGCTATCCGATCTCGCCGCAGTCGTTCGTCGATGCCGCGCTCGCGCGCTTCCTGCCCGCAGGCATCCCCGTAATCGCTCACGCGAACGGCGACGCCGCCGAGGACATGCTGATCGAAGCGGTGACCAAAGCCCTAGCGCTCGCGCCGGGCGTGGACCACCGCACCGTAATGATTCACGCACAAACGCTGCGTGAGGATCAACTCGACCGCATGCGCGAGCTGGGCATGATCCCGTCGTTCTTCTCCGCGCATCCTTACTACTGGGGCGACTGGCACCGCGATTCTGTGCTCGGCCCCGAGCGCGCCGCGCGCATCAGCCCCACGCGCTCGGCGCTCGCGCGCGGCATCCCGTTCACGATCCACAACGACGCGCCGGTGGTGCCGCCGGACGCGCTCCGCCTGTTATGGGTGACGACCAACCGGCTGACGCGCAGCGGCAAAGTGCTCGGCGCCGAGCAGCGCATCTCGATCGAGGACGCTCTGCGCGCGCTGACGGTGAACGGAGCGCACCAGTACTTCGAGGAGAAGCGGAAGGGCACGCTCGCGGTGGGGAAGCAGGCGGACCTCGTGGTGCTGTCGGAGGATCCGCTCGCGCTAGCGCCTCCGAAGTTGCTCGACCTGCGCGTGGAGGAGACGGTCTCGCGGGGGAGAGTGGTGTTCGAGCGCGGCAACTAGCCCGCGAGGCTCGAACTCGGCACGGCTCCCCGTCAGCGCCCTAACGCCTGCGCCGTCGCCCGCGCGATCACGCCCTCTTCGTCCGTCGCGAGCACCCAGCCCAACACCCCGAGCGCCGCCCCGCTTCGATCCGCCGAGGGGGCTATGTCAGACTGTCTCGCCGCTCTCGCGAGGAGACCCAATGGCCAAGCAGCGCATGACCCCGTCCGAGGCGTTCGTAGAGACGCTCGTCGCGCAGAGCGTGACGCACGTCTTTGGGATCGTCGGCTCCGCCTACATGGACGCGCTCGATCTGTTCCCGACGGCGGGCATCCGCTTCGTGCCCACGGTCCACGAACAAGGTGCGGCGCACATGGCCGACGGCTACTCGCGCTCATCAGGGAAGCATGGCGTGTGCATCGCGCAGAACGGGCCAGGTGTTACGAACTTCGTCACCGCGATCGCGGCGGCTTATTGGGCGCACAGCCCGGTGGTCGCGATCACGCCTGAGGCGGGCAGCCTCGGCGTCGGGCTCGGTGGTTTCCAGGAGACTGAGCAACTGCCGCTGTTCTCCAAGATCACGAAGTACCAGGCGCACGTGAATGCGCCCGCGCGCATGGCGGAGCTGACGGCCCGCGCGTTTGACCGCGCGCATCTCGAACTCGGCCCGACGCAGCTCAACATCCCACGCGATTATTTCTATGGCGAGATCGAGTGCGAGATCGCGGCGCCGCTCCGAATCTCGCGCGGTCCCGGCGCGAGCGCGGATCTCGACGCGGCGGCGAGACTGCTCGGCGAGGCGCGCTTCCCCGTAATTTTGGCTGGCGGCGGCGTGGTGATGTCGAACGGCGCGGCGGCGCTGATCGCGCTCGCCGAACGCCTCGGCGCGCCCGTGGTGAACAGCTACCTGCACAACGATTCCTTTCCCGCGAGCCACGCGCTCGCCTGCGGGCCGCTCGGTTATCACGGTTCGAAGGCTGCCATGCGCGTGATCTCGGAGGCCGACGTGGTGCTCGCGCTCGGCTCGCGGATCGGGCCGTTCGGCACGCTGCCGCAGTACGGCTTCGATTATTGGCCGGCGAACGCGAGACTCGTGCAAGTGGACGCCGACCCGCGCGTGCTCGGGCTCGTGAGGAAGACCAGCGTCGCGGTGTGCGGCGATGCGCGCGAGGCGGCGGAAGCGCTCGCAGCGCGGCTCGCGGGCCGCGCGCTCGCGGGCGACGCGACGCGCAGCGAGCGCGCGGCGCGCATCGCGAGCGAAAAGCAGCGCTGGGCGGACGAGCGCGCGGCGTGGGACTGCGAGACCGACGCCTGGAGCACGCGCGAGATGGCGGGCTCCGCCTACCTGCACCCGCGCCAGGTGTTGCGCGAACTCGAACGCGCGATGCCCGAGGGCGCGATGGTCTCGACCGACATCGGCAACGTCTGCCAGATCGCGAACAGCTACCTGCGCTTCGAGCGCCCGCGCAGCATGTTCGGCGCGATGATGTTCGGGAACTGCGGCTACGCGTTCCCCGCGATGATCGGCTGCAAAGCCGCGGCACCCGAACGCCCGGCAATCTGTTATGTGGGAGACGGCGCCTGGGGCATGAGCTTCGGCGAGCTGCTCACCTGCGTGCGCGAGAAGTTCCCCGTCACAGCGGTCGTCTTCAACAACCAGCAGTGGGGCGCGGAGAAGAAGAACCAGGTCGACTTCTACGACGACCGCTTCGTGGGCGTGAACCTCGAGAACCCGAGCTGGGCGAACGTGGCGCGCTCGCTCGGCGCACATGGCGTGACGATCGAGAAGCTCTCGGACGTGGGCCCGGCCCTCCGAGATGCCTGCGCCGCGCAGCGCGAAGGGCGCACCACGGTGCTCGAGATCATGGTCACGCGCGAACTCGGCGATCCCTTCCGCCGCGACGCGCTGAAGCCACCTAAGCGCTTCCTGCCGAAGTACGCCGCGCTGAACGCAAAGAACTGAGAGAGCCAGCATGGCGACCGCACCCGTCCTCGATCACTTCTGGCTCCCGTTCACGCCGAACCGAGACTTCAAAGCCGAGCCGCGCATGTTCGAGCGCGCCGAGGGCGTGCACTATTTCACGCCAGACGGCCGCAAGCTGCTCGACGGCTCATCCGGGCTCTTCTGCGTACCGCTCGGCCACTGCCGCCGTGAAATTGCCGACGCGGTCCATCAACAACTCCTGACGCTCGACTACACGCCCACCTTCACGCGCGCGCATCCGAGAGCCTTCGAGCTGGCGACGCGCATCGCCGCGTTCACGCCGCCGGGCCTCGACCGCGTGTTCTTCGCGAACTCGGGTTCCGAGGCCGTCGACACCGCGATGAAGATCGCGCTCGCCTACCACCGCGTGCGCGGCGAGGGCCAGCGCACGATGTTCGTCTCGCGCGAGCGCGCTTATCACGGCGTGAACATGGGCGGCGTCGCGCTCTCGGGGCTCGTCCGCAACCGGGAGAGCTTCGGCGCGGGCGTGCCCGGCGTCGTGCACATGCGCCACACGCACCTGCCTGAGAACCGCTTCGCGCGCGGACTGCCCGAGAAGGGCGGCGAACTGGCCGACGATCTCGCGCGGCTCGGCGCACTCCACGGCTTCGCGAACATCGCCGCCGTCTTCATCGAACCCATTGCCGGCTCGACCGGCTGCCTGCCGCCGCCGCGCGGCTACCTCGAGCGCGTGCGCGAGCTGTGCGACGAGCACGGCATGCTGCTCGTCTTCGACGAAGTGATTACGGGCTGGGGCCGCACGGGCCACGCTTTCGCGGCGCAAGCGTTCGGCGTCACGCCAGACCTGATTACGATGGCGAAGGCGCTCACCAACGGCGCGCAGCCGATGGGCGCGGTCGCGGTGAAGCGCGCTGTGCACGACACGATCGTCGAGCGCGGCCCGCGCCACGCGCCGGAGTTCTTTCATGGCTACACGTACAGCGCACACCCCGCCGCGTGCGCAGCGGGACTCGCGACGCTCGCGCTCTACGACGCCGAGCGCAGCTTCGAAAATGCGCGCGCGCTCGCGCCGTACTTCCAGGAGCGCGTCTTCTCGCTCTGCGATCTCGCGGCCGTCGTCGACGTGCGCGGCTACGGCCTGCTCGCCGGCGTCGACGTGCGCGTGAAGGGCGGCCAGCCTGGCCTCGCCGGCCACGAACTGCAGAAGCGCCTGTTCGACGCGGGCCTCCACGTGAAAGCCACGGGCGACTCATTATTGCTCGCGCCCGCGTTCGTGTTCGAGCGCAAACAAGTGGACGAGCTCGTGGCGATGCTGCGCGACGTGCTCGGCGAGTTCGCGTGAACGGAGCCGGCGGGGAAGCGGCGAGTTCACCGCCCGGCCTGCAGCGCACGCTGCAGAGCCGCCACATCCGGATGATTGCGCTCGGCGGCGTGATCGGCGCCGGCCTGTTTGTCGGCGGCCGCGTGGTGATTCAAGCCGCGGGCCCCGGCGCGATCCTCTCGTTCGCGATCACCGGCGCGCTGGTCGTGCTCGTGATGCGGATGCTCGGCGAGATGGCCGTCGCGTTCCCTGCGGTAGGCGGCTTCTACGAGTACGCGCGGCTCGCGCTGGGCAAGCGCGCGGGCTTCCTAACAGGTTGGATGTACTGATACTTCTGGGTGATCGTGGTCGCACTCGAAGCGGTCGCGGGCGCCGACTTGTTGCGGTACTGGCTGCCTGGCGTCACGCCGTGGGTGTTCACGCTCGGCCTCATCGCGCTCTTCATGGCCGTGAACTCGCTCTCGGTGCGCTCCTGGGGCGAGACCGAGTTCTGGTTCGCGTCGATCAAGGTCGCCGCGATCGTCGCGTTTCTTGCCGCCGGGTCGGCGTGGGTGCTCGGCCTCTGGCCTGGCGCGAGTGGCGATTTCGCGAACCTCGGCGCGCACGGCGGCTTCCTGCCGAACGGCATCGGCCCGGTTCTCAGAGGCGCCGTCGCGGCCACCGGCTTCTACGTCGGCGCCGAGCTCGTAACAATCGCGGCCGCTGAATCCGCGGAGCCGGAACAAGGCGTCGCGAAAGCGATGCAGTCGGTGATCTCGCGCGTGCTCGTCTTCCACATCGGCTCGATCTTCCTGGTCATAACGATCCTGCCGTGGAACGACGCCGGTATCGTGCGCCCCAACGTGAGCGCGCTCGAAAAGCTCGGCATCCCGGCAGCGGCCCAACTGATGAACGCGGTGATTCTCACCGCCGTGCTCTCGGCGTTGAACTCAGGCCTGTTCGCGTCGTCGCGGATGCTGATGGCGCTCGCGCGCCACGGCGATGCGCCGCGCGTGTTCGCGAGGCGCGATGCGCGCGGCGTACCCGTGCTCGCGATTCTCGCCGGCACCGCGTTCGGCTACGTCGCGGTCGCAATGAGTCATGTGTCGCCGGGCACCGTCTTCAAGTTCCTCGTCGATTCGTACGGCACCGTCGCGATCTTCGTCTACGTGCTGATCGCGCTCTCACAGTCACGGCTGCGGCGTGGCATGCTCGGCATCGTCGCAGCGATGGCGTTCATTCCCGAGCAACAGGCGCCGCTGCTGTTTGGCGTGGCGAGCGCGGCGCTGATGCTCGCAGCTCACGAGCCGCGGCGGCTCACTTGCGCTGAGGCTGCGGAGCGAATCCCCGGAACGGGAATTACAACCCCACTGGCCGCGTCCCAATCACCTTGTCGGCTTCGAGAGCCGCAATCTCTTCGACGCCATAACCGAGTTCTCTGAGCAGCTCGTGATTGTGCTGGCCGATCGTGGGCGCCGGCGTGCGGATCCAGCGCGCGACCGAGGCGTAACGAAACGGCACGCTCATGGTCGGGAACGCGCCGATTGCCGGATGCTCGACGCGCTCGCAGAAACCGCGCGCGGCGATTTGCGGGTGATCGGAGAGGAAGCGCGCGTCTTGCACCGCGGCCGCGGGCACGCCCACGGCGACGAGTTCGGCGATGCACGCATCGCGCTCGCGCTCGGCGAACCACGGGCGCAGCGCTTCGTCGAGTCTGTCGTGCGCCGCGCGGCGCTCCGCGAGCGGTGCATCTCGCAGGCTCGCAGACCAGGCGGGGTTGCCGAGCACGCCGAGCAGCGCGCGCCACTGCAAGTCGCTCTCGATCGAGAGCGCGAGCCACCGCGGCTGCTTCAAAGCATTATGCCCCGCACACGCATACAAGCCCTGGGGCGCGGCCCAGAGCGAGCGATTGCCGTCGCGCTGCTGCAGCACGCCGTGCGCGGTCCACTCGATCACCTGCTCCGCCGCCGCGTTCAGTGCGGATTCGATCATCGCGCTCTCGACGAACACGCCGCGGCCGGTGGCCTCGCGCTCGGCGAGCGCAACCAGCGCCGCGAAGGCGGCGTGCGCGCCCGCCAGCGGATCGCACGGCCCGCGCAAGATGCGCGGCTGGTCATCGAGCCGCCCGGTCAGCCACGCGAGCCCCGCCATCTGCTCCATCGTTTGCGCGAAACCCACGCGCTCGCGCCATGGGCCGTCGAGCCCGAATGCCGGCATGCGCACGTAGATTGTGCGCGGGTTCGCAGCGCGCACGTAATCCCAGTCGATACCGAAGTTCTCCATCACGCGCGGGCTGAAGTTTTCGAGCACGATGTCGGCGCTCGCGATCAACTTGCGGAAAGCCTCCTTGCCGCGCGCGTCGCCGAGATTCAGCGTGAGGCCGCGCTTGTTGGTGTTCGCGCTCAGTGTGAACGGGCTGCATTCCCACGGGCACGCGCGACCGTTCGCGAACACGAAGCCGACGGCGCGGCCGCCGTCCATCTTTTGGATGGATTCGAGGTGGATCGTCTCGGCGCCGAGCGTTGCGAGCAGGTGCCCCGCCGTCGGGCCCGCCCACCAAGTGGTGGCGTCGAGGACGCGCAGGCCTGCGAGCGGAAGTGCGCGCGCCCCGCTGGGCTTTGCGTTGCGCGGCGCACGGGGCGCGAGCCGGTTGTCGTGCTCGCCCGGCTGCGGCGCAGCGCTCGGCGCCGGAGGCCGCGCGCCGTTCAGCTTGTATGGCGGGCACGGGCGTAAGAAGCCGCCGCTCGGATCTGGCGCGTAGATGCCGCGCGCGACGAGTTGCTCGTGCTCGAGCACGGTCTCGCCATTGCACACGGGTGAAACCGGAATCCGTAACAACGCGGCTCGCTCGATCACCTCGGCGGTCGTGTGCTCGCGCGTGAAGGCGTGCACGATCGCCTCCCATTCCGCGAGGCGCGCGAGACGCTGCTGGACCGAGCCGAACTCACCGCTCTCGCGCAGGTCCGGCCGCTCGATCAACAACAAGAAGTCGCTGAACTGCTGCGCGGTGTTGGTGTTGAAGCCAACGAAGCCATCGGCGGTGGGCTCGATCGAAGGCGTCTCCACGCTCTGGCCGGCGAACGGCGGCGTCGCGCGGCCCTGCAGCGACCACGAGAGATCCGCGAACGTGGTGGTCGCGAGCGCCATGGCTTCCTGCAGCGAACCATCGACGTGCTCGCCGTGGCCGGTGCTCCGCGCGCGCCGCACAGCCGCGGCCGCTGCGACCGCCGCCATCACGCCGCCGAACCAGTAGGTGACGCGCCCGCCCGCCTGATAAGGCTCGTGGCCGGGGCGCCCGCGCACTGCAATCGATCCGCACTCGGCCTGAATCGTGAACTCGGTAGCGGGCCGGTTCGCGTAAGGGCCGCTGAGGCCGTAGGGCGAGATCGAACAAAGCACGAGCTGCGGATGGCGCGCGAGCAGCGCTGCGCGATCGAAGGGAGCGCTCGCACCGAAGTCTTCGACCACGAGATCGGCGCCCGCGATCAGTTCCGCCGTCTGCGCCTCAGCGGGGGCACCTGTTATGGCGCGCTTGCTGGCGTGCAGGAAGCGAAACAGCGGCGTGCGCGGCGCGGCGGCGCCCGGCGCCTCGACGAGCACGACCTCGGCGCCCGCGTCGACGAACAGCTTCGTGCAGTACGGGCCCGCGATGCCCGTGCTGAAATCGACGACGCGCAAATCGCGTAGGCCGTGCATGCGGGAGCCCTCAGTTCAGGCGATACAGCCGCTGCGCGGTCGTCTGAAGCACTTTCGCGAGGATCGGCTCGGGGATGCCGGCGAGCGCCTGCTCGGCGTAGAGACGCGGATGCGTGCCCGCGCTCGCGGGCCCCGGCGCCTGACAAGTCGGGTGCGGGTAATCCGTCTCGAACAAGATGTTGTCCGGGTAGAGTTCGAGCGCCTTCGAGATGCCGGCTTCCTCGAACCAGAAGCTCGCGTAGATCTGCCGGCGGAAATACTCGCTCGGCAGCAGGTCGTACTCCGGGTGCTCCTCGCGCACACCGTTGTTCTTCCACTGCCAATCGAGCGACTCCATCAGGAACGGGATCCAGCCGACGCCGCTCTCGACGGATACCAGCGGCAAGTTCGGGAAGCGGTGCGGGATGCCCGAGAGAATTAGGTCCGTCAGACACCTCGCGTTCTCGAGCACGGCCAGCGTCGAGACGCGCGCGAAGTTCGCCTTCACGCCGATCTTCGCGACGTCTTGAAACTCCGCGCCGAGCGCGCCGCCGCCGATGTGAAAGCTGATCGACATGCCGGCGTCCTGCGCCGTCGCCCAGATCGGATCCCAGTGGCGATCGCGCAGGAGCGGCGCGCCGTGGTCTTGCGGCTGGTTGCAAAAGAGCAGCGCCTTGTAGCCCAGCGCGGCGCAGCGTTCGATTTCGCGAATGGATTCGCGCACGTCCCAGAACGGCGTCGCCATCACGGGCACGAGGCGGCGCAGATCTGCGCTCGACCACTCGAGCAGGAAGTCGTTGTAGGCGCGTACGCACTCGAGCCGGAGCGAGGCGTCGCCGAGGCGCAGAAAGCCGCCGGCGCCGAAGCCGCCGACGTTGGGATACAGCACGTTGGCCCAGATTTTCTCGTCATCCATTAGGGCGAGCCGCGCCTTCGCATCGAACATCGCGGGCGGGATGTCGTGATAACCCTTTCGCATGTCAGGGAAGGTGCCGCTGTGGCCCGCGGCGGAATAGGCGCCGGGCATGCCGCAGATCTCGTCGCCGATGAACCAGAGATCGATGCCGTTCACGGTGCGAACGTGCGGCACTCGGGCGCCCCATTTGTTGGAGACGCGCGCCGTCCACACGTCGGCGGGCTCGGTGATGTGCGTGTCGATGTCGACGACCCGATAGCGATCGAACAGCATGGAGAGCCTCGGTGTTAGGGCGCTACGAACCGCTCAGGCGCGCGGCGCGACGCCGTGAAGGAGCATGCGTACGAGCTGCGACGCCTCGCGCGACGGATCCGCGGGCCCCGGCGCGATCGTGCGGCGCATCAGCGCGCCGTAGAGCACGAGCGGCAGCGCATCGCGCGCGAGCAGCTCCGCTTCGGGCGCAAGTTCGCCGACCGCGAGCGCGCTCGCGAAGATGCTGTCCACCACGAGCTGCACCTCTTCGCGCAGCGTCTCGAGTTCGGGCGTGGGCACCTCGCTGCTGCTCGCGCCGAAGAACGGATCGATGCCGCGCACGCCCATCAGCGCGCGAAAGAACTCGCTCACCTCGCCGACGTAGAGCAGCACCGCACTGAAGAACGCGGCGAGGCGCGCTTCGAGCCCGCTGACGCTCTCGACCGCCGTGCGCACGCGCCCGCCGAGCACGACGCGATGTCGCGCGAGGCAGTGGTTCAGCAACAGCTCTTTGTTCGGGAAGTAGACGTAGACGGTGCTGCGCGCGACGCCGGCTTCCTCCGCGATGCGCTCGATCGAGGCCTCGGCGTAGCCGAGCTTGCCAAAGACGACGGTCGCGGCGTCGAGGATCTGATCGGTGCGGAAGTCGCGCAGGACGTCGGCCTTCGACTTCGCCGGGTTGGGCGTAGGCGGCATCTGAACCTTTCGATCGGACGATGTGTCTGATACCCTGAACACGCTGTCCCCCCGGCTTCATCCGGCGCTCCGGCGCTCCGATAGCGCCTTCGGGACTGCCCAATTCTAGGAGAATCCCGTGAGCCTTCGCCCTGGCGATCTTGATCTTTCTGACCCGGACATGTTTGTCGCGCACGGAGGCCCGCCACACGAATACCTGCGCGTGCTGCGCCGCGAAGCGCCCGTGCACTGGAATCCGCCGCCGGCCGTGCAGAAGACGCTGACGACGATCAAGCAGGGCTTCTGGGTGCTTTCGAAGTACCAGGACGTGATGGACGTTTCGCGCAACCCGAGACTGTTCTCGTCGGCCGAGGGCGGCCCGTACATTTGGGACATGGACGAGCAGGGGCTCGCGGGGCAGCGCCTCACGATGCTCGTGATGGATCCGCCGCAGCACGTGAAGTATCGCCGGCTCGTGCAGCGCGGCTTCACGCCGCGCATGGTGGACAAGCTCGAACCGACGATTCGCCAGCATGCGCGCGACATCGTCGATCGCGTCGCGAGGAAGGGCGAGTGCGATTTCGTCGAGGACCTCGCCTGCGAGCTGCCGCTCACGCTGATCTGCGAACTGATGGGGATTCCGTCGGAGATGCGCAAGCAGATCTTCGAGTGGACGAACAACCTGATTGGCGCGGACGACGCCGACATGAAGGCTGGCGACGACCAGATGGCGACCGCGATGAAGATGTGGATGTACTCGAACACGCTCGCCGCCGAGAAAAAGGCGAGACCCGACGAGACGCTGGTCAGCGCGTTCGTGAACGGCTCGGTCGAAGGCGAGGCGATCTCGGACCTCGAACTCAACAACTTCTTCGTGCTGCTCGCGGTCGCGGGCAATGAGACGACGCGCAATGCGACATCTCAGTTCATGCGCCTAATGAGCGAAAACCCCGAGCAATGGGAGCTGCTCAAGAGCGACGTCGATCGCTACCTGCCGGACGCGATCGAGGAGGCGCTGCGTTGCGCGCCGCCGGTCGTGAACTTCCGCCGCACCGCGCTCGCGGACACGGAGCTCCGCGGCGTGCGCATCGCGAAGGGCGACAAGGTCTACATGTCCTACCCGTCCGCGAACCGCGACGAAGAGATTTTCGGGGACGACTCGATGCGCTTCGACATCCGCCGCCGCGAGAACCCGCACCTAACCTTCGGGATCGGCGAACACTTCTGCCTCGGCGCCAACCTCGCCCGCATGCAGTTGCGCAGCATCCTGCGCGAAGTGGTGACGCGGCTGCCCGACATCGCCCTGACTACCCGCCCCGCCTTCCAGCGCAGCAACTTCATCGCGGGCATCAAGCGCATGCCGGTGCGGTTCACGCCCGAGGCCTAAAAGCGAGCCCCGCCGCGGGTTGACACGGGTTCGGAGCCCCCGGTAGCGTGCCGTCGAAAATGAAATCCATTTTCAATTCGACTGTACAACCGGAGGTTCACCGCCTTGGCCCGCCCCCTCTTCCTAGTTCTGATCGCCGCTGCGGCCCTGATCCCGTTCGCGGTTCTCGCCGAAACACCCGACGAAGCGCTCGCCCGCGAGGACCGCATCGCCGCGCTCGAGCACCAAGTCCAGGCCCTGACTGAAGAGCTTGGCAGGATGCGAACTGACTCCGCGGTGCCGGAGGAGAAGCCACTCGAGGGCGAGCGCGGCTACGCGCCGGCTGCGTCGAAAGTGTTTGGCGTCGCGCGCGGGCTCTCGATCGGCGGGTACGGCGAACTCAACTATGTGAATCCGGTCGCGGACAGCACATCGCCTGCGCAAACCGACGCGCTCCGCTTCATCACCTACCTCGGGTACAAGTTCAGCGAGCGCATCCAGTTCAACTCCGAGATCGAGATCGAGCACGCCAGAGTCGAGAGCGAGGACGCGCCAGGCGAGGTCGCGCTCGAGTTCGCGAGCCTCGATTTTCTTTGGAAGCCCGAACTGAACTTCCGCGCGGGCCTGCTGCTCACGCCGATGGGATTCATCAACGAAGTGCACGAGCCGCCGTACTTCTACGGCGTGTTCAGACCTCTCACGGAACGCGTGATCCTGCCGGCGACGTGGCGCGAGAACGGCGTCGGCGTGTTCGGCAAGTTCGGCGAACAGGCCGAGTACCGCGCGTACGTCGTAACCGGCTTCGACGCCGCAGGTTTCAGCGCCGAGGGCATTCGCGGCGGGCGCCAAGAAGGCGGTGAGTCGATCGCCGAGAACCTCGCGTTCGTGGGTCGCCTCGACCTAACGCCAGACCTGCTTCCCGGCTTATTGGTGGGCGGCTCCTTCTATGCCGGCAAGGCGGATCAAAATCAGGGCCTTCCCGACACTCACCTTTGGATTGCCGAGGGCCACGTGCAGTACCGCCGGGGTCCGTTTCAGGGCCGTGCACTGTTCGCCTACACGGATGTCTCGAACACCGGCGCACTCTCGACCGCACTCGGCAAGGCGCCGGACGCCGCCATCGCGAACTCGATGCTCGGCGGCTACGTCGAGCTCGCCTACGACGTGTGGCCGTTGCTGTTCGGCGCCGACAACGAGCACGCCGTCGAGCCGTTCGTGCGCTTCGAGTACATCGACACGCAACGCGATGTCGCGGCGGCGTTCTTGGAGAACCGAAACCTCGCCTACTCGGTGCTGTCCACCGGCCTGAGTTACTACCCACACCCGAACGTCGTGCTGAAGGCGGAATACCGGAACCAGAACGCGCGCGACGGCGAGCGCCCGGATGAGTTCGCGCTCGGCGTGGGCTTTGCGTACTAGCACCGCGTTGCTGCTCGCGACCGCGCTGCTCCTCGCGAGCGGCGCGCGCGGCGAGGTGTTCGCGAGCCAGGCCGAGGCGCTCGCCGCGGCGTTCCCCGGTGCGCGCATCGAGAAGCGAACCGTGCTGCTCGATGCGGCGCAGGCGCGCGCGGTCGAGCAGAGCGCGCAGGCGCCGCTCGAGAGCCGCGTCGTCACGCTGCACACAGCCTGGCGCGACGGGCGCGCAGTCGGCTACGCGTTCATCGATGTCCACAATGTGCGAACGCAGGCGGAAGCGCTGCTCGTGGTGATCTCGCCGGAAGGCAGCGTGGTTTCAACGCGCATGCTCGCGTTCTACGAACCGCACGACTACTTGCCCCCTAAGCGCTGGCTCCGGCAGTTCGATGAGCGCACGCTCACGCCGGACCTCCGAGTTGGCGGCAGAGTGCACGGCATCGCGGGCGCCACGCTCTCGACGCGCGCAGTCACCAACAGCGTGCGCCGCGCGCTCGCGCTGCATGCGCTGCTCGTCGCGCCGAGCAGGCCGCCGACAGTCGCTCGCACTGCGGAAGGCGGCTGAGTGCGCTTCGTAATCACCGGCGAGTGGAATCGCAATCGCCTCTTGCAGACGATCATCGGCCTGTACGCGCTCTACGTCGCCGCGCTCTGGCTGACGAACGCACTGCTCTACTTCGACAAGATGAGCCTCACGCCCGATTCGGTGATCGCCTACTACCTCGGGAGCGAGGAGCTGTTCCGCCCGCCGCGCAGTTATCAGGGGATGCTCGAGATCGCGCACTTTCACATGTTCGCGATGGGCATGCTGCTGCTCGTGCTGACGCACCTCGTGCTGTTCGTGCCGGTCTCGAATGGCACCAAGGCGCTGATGGTCGCGATCCCGTTTCTGAGCGCTGCGCTCGACGAGAGCGGCGGCTGGCTCGTGCGCTTTGTCCACCCTGCGTTCGCGTGGGTGAAGATCCTCGGCTTCGTCGCGCTGCAAGCGAGCCTTGCGGCGCTGATCGGACTCGCACTATGGGCAGTGTTCCGCGGCTCCTCGCGCAATTACAGCGGCGACGCGCAGCTCGAGTAGCGCTCGCGGCGGGCGCGCTCTGCGCGGCGTTTGCATGCGCTACGCCGAACGGGCTCGTGCACGTGACCGAGGGGCGCCCGGCGATGGGCACGATCCTCGAGATCACGCTCGTCACGCGCGACCCCGAGCGCGCGCACGCGCTGATCGAGCGCTGCTTCGCCGAGACCGCGCGGCTCGAGCTGATCTTCACGACCTGGCGTGAGGATGGAGAGCTTGCGCGGCTGAACGCGAAAGCGGGCCAAGGCCCGCAGCCCGCGTCGCCGGAGCTGGTCCGGATTCTCCGAGACGCGCAGAGCTTTGCGCTCGAAACAGGCGGCGTGTTCGACGTGACCGTTGGGCCACTCGTGGAGTTATGGCGCGATGCCGGGAACCGGGGCGCGCTCCCGACGGACGCCGAAATCACAGCGACACGCGCGCGGGTCGGCGCCGAGCGCATCCAGATCGACGCGGAGCACGGCACGATCGCGCTCGCCTCGGAGATGTCGGTGGATCTGGGCGGCCTCGCGAAAGGCTGGACGCTCGACCGGCTGGGCGAGTTGTTACGACGCGAGCGAACCGATCGCGCCTTGTTGAACTTCGGTGGCAGCAGCTTGCTCGCGCTCGGGACGCCGCTCGATGCCGAGCGCTGGCGCGTTGCCCTCGACGGAGGAGAACTCCTCGATCTTCAACCGACGAGCAGCGTCTCGATCTCATCGAGCTTGGGTCAGTTCGTGGAGATCGACGGGGTGCGCTTCGGCCACATCATCGACCCCCTTACGGGCAGGCCGACGCGGAGCGCGAGAAGCGCGCGCGTCGAAGCGCCGGACGGCGCAAGCGCCGAGGCATGGAGCACTGCGCTGGTGGTCAGTTACGGCGACGAGGCATGTGCCGAGCACGGCGAGAAGAGCCTCGCGATTCCGGCGCACGGCAGGGCGATCACGGGCCACATCGGTTGCGAACCGTGAGCCCGCTCCGCCTCCTCCCGCGCCCACTTGCACGCTTCGCCTTCCGCGCCGCCGCGAAGGCGCTCGCGCTCTACAACCGCGCCGTTCACCCGCACGTGCGCGGCGCCGGCGTGTTCGTGCGGCATGGCGATCGCATTCTGCTCGTGCGCTCGACTTATCAGAGCTGGTGGTCGCTGCCGGGCGGCCGCGTCGATCGCGGCGAGGCGCCGATCGCAGCGGCTGCGCGCGAGCTGCGCGAGGAAGCCGGCCTCGACGTTGCGCC
>JANNDT010000010.1:0-2300 GCA_031387905.1 Deltaproteobacteria bacterium | reverse complement strand
CAACAACGCGAGCCCAGAGTCCCGATCGATGCCCGCGCCCGGCGCGCTCACTTCTCAGGCTCGAGCGTCGAGAGATCACCTTCGGGCAAACCCAACTCGCGCGCTTTGAGCAGCCGCCGAAGCACCTTGCCGCTGCGCGTCTTTGGCAGCGCATCGGTGAACGCGATCTCCTTCGGCGCGACGGCCGGCCCGAGCCGGGTCCTTGCAAAGCCGAGCAACTCCCGCGCGAGCGCGTCGCTGCGCTCGAAGCCGGGCTTCAAGGCGACGAAGGCCTTGATGACTGCACCGGCGATCGGATCGGGTTTTCCGATCACGCCCGCCTCGAGCACCGCCGGGTGCGACATCAGCGCGCTCTCGACTTCGAAGGGTCCGACGAGATGGCCCGACGTCTTGATCACGTCGTCGGCGCGGCCGACGAACCAGAAGGTTCCGTCCGCGTCCTTTCGGGCGAGATCGCCCGAAAGATACCAGCCGTCGACGAAGCACTTCTGGTAGCGCGCGTCTTCATTGAGATAGGCGCGGAACATCGACGGCCAGCCGGGCCGCAGCGCCAGCTCGCCTTCGTCGCCCGGCGCCACGACTTGGACTCGCTCGCCCTCGCGGCGCACGATCGCTGCCTCGATGCCGGGCAGCGGTTTGCCCATCGAGCCGGGCTTGATCGGTAGCGCGGCGTAATTGGCGATCATGATTCCGCCGGTCTCCGTCTGCCACCAGTTGTCATGGATCGGCAGGTCAAACGCCTCGAGGCCCCAGCGCACGGCCTCGGCGTTGAGCGGCTCGCCGACGCTCGCGATGAAGCGCAGCGCGGGCAGCCGTCGCTCGCGCGCGAGCGCGCTGCCGGCCTTGATCAGCATGCGCACCGCTGTCGGCGCCGTGTACCAAACGCTCACTCGCTCGCGTTCGAGCAGCTCGTACCAGCGCCGCGGCTCGAACTCGGCTTCGTCGATGATCGAAGTCACTCCGAGCGCGAGTGGCGCGACGATTCCATAAGAAGTCCCAGTGACCCAGCCGGGATCCGCGGTGCACCAGAACACGTCGTCGGCTTGCAGGTCGAGCGCATAACGCGCGGTCGCGACGTGGGCGACGACCGCCTCGTGCACGTGCAGCGCGCCCTTCGGCGCGCCCGTGGTGCCGCTTGTGAAGTGAAGCAGCGCTGGGTCGTCGGGCCGCGTCGGCGCGATCTCGTGCTCGCTCTTCTCGGCCGCGAGCAACGCGTCTAGGTCGAGCGTGTCGGGTGGCAGCGCGTTGCCTGGCACGCAGCCCGTGAGGAGCACGTGGCGCAGCCCGGGCAGGCGCGCGCGAATCGGCAGCACCTTGCGCTGATACAGAGCCGGCGTCGTCACGAGCACGCGGCCGTCGCCGAGTGCGAGCCGCTGCTGAACGGGCTCGGGACCGAACGCCGAGAACATCGGGCAGAACACCGCACGGTGTCGGAGCGCGCCGAGCGCGGCGCCGTAGAGTGCCGGAATGCGGCCGGCGAGCGCGAACACACGCTCTCCCGGCGCCACGCCGAGGCGGCCGAGCAAGTTCGCGAAGCGGGCTGAGTAGTGGGCGAGGGCGCGATACGTGAGGTCGATCGGCGGGCCGCTCTTGGGTAGGCAGCGCAGCGCGATCTTGTCCGCCGTCGGCGTTTCCAAGTGCCGGTCGAGCGCTTCGTGCGCGATGTTGAGCCCGCGCCCGCCGGGCAGGCCGGCGAGCTGCGCCCGCGCTTTCGCCCAGGAGAAGGCGGCGCACTCGCTCTCATAGTTCGTGAGAACAGGTGCGCGCTTCGGCCGCTTGTGAATCGCTGCGTGCTCCACGCGGTTCGATGAAGCAAAGCGCGTACCGCGCGCCGCGTAGGCTCGCGAGTCGCCGCTGCCCGCTCAGCTGGGGGTGAGGCGAAGCGCGACGCCGTCTGCGACGAAGCGTGGCACGAAGACTCGCCTCCGGTCGCAGCTGGGCCTAACAGTGACACACCGGCGGCACACATCGTGCTGTCCGCAGGATGCTGGAGGCACACGCCATGCGCAGCCCGCGAAGAATGCTGGTGGCCACGGACTTCTCCGCGGCTGCGGACCGTGCGCTCGACACCGCCCTCGACATCGCGGCGCGCTCGCAGGCTGAAGTGCATCTCGTGCATGCGCTAGCGCTGCCGTCGCTCTACTACGCGCCCTACGACATCTCACTGCCAAACGACTTCGACGCCGAAGCCCGCAAGCAAGCCCAGCAGCAGCTCGCAGAACGCGAGGAGCGCGTTCGTGCTGCGGGCTGCACCGGCGGGAGCCACCTCGGGAGCGTGCCGGCGCCTTGGTGCATTGCCG
>JANNDT010000551.1:0-5374 GCA_031387905.1 Deltaproteobacteria bacterium | reverse complement strand
GCGTAGGAGAGAATCCTCGCGCGGAAATCGCAGGCGCGGCGGGGCCGGGGACGGTGGAGGCTCGTGGCTCGGCGCGGCCTTTGGAGGGATGTGGCGTTTGCGGCGGCGCGTCTTCGGGTGGGAAGGCGGACACCGCGTTGGGCCGCGCCTGCGCTTTTACCTCGCCTCCGCCGCCCCCGGCCCCGCCGCGCCTGCTTGTGCTCGACGTCGTAGCGACTGTCTTGCAAGGGAGTGGCGCGGGTCGGTCCGGCTTTGAGTCGCGCCTCCCGCGCGCGCTTCGCGCATTGCGTTTGGGTAGGTTGCGCGTTGTTTGGGGGGAGCGTGAGTTTCATTCTTGTTACGAACGACGACGGGGTTGAATCGCCGTCGCTCGTGCCGTTGGTTCGCGCGCTGCAAAGGCTCGGGCCTGTGCGCGCGGTGGTGCCGGATCGGGAGCGCTCTTGGATCGCGAAGGCGATTACGCGCTGGGAAGATGTGCGCGTCGAGCGCGCGGATCGCGAGGGCTGCGAGATCTGGCGCACGAGCGGGTGCCCGGCGGACTGCACGCAGCTTGGGGTGCACACGCTGTTCGGCGAACAGCCGAGCATCGTCGTCTCGGGGCCGAACCTCGGCTTCAACCACGGGCTCGCGTTCTTCATGTCGAGCGGCACGGTGGGCGGCGCGACCGAGGGTTGGATCGCGGGCTTGCCCGCGATCGCGCTGTCGGCGGGCGTGCTCGAAAATCACGACGCGTGGGCGAAGGAATGGCGCACGCCCGCGGCACGCGCCGGCTGGGATTCCCTCGGCGAACTCTCCGCCGAAATCGTCGCGAGCGTGCTCGCGCACGGCATGCCGGCGGGCGCGGACCTGCTCAATGTGAACTTCGCGTGGGGCGCGAACCGCGAGACGCCGCGCGAAATCACTGAGCTCGGCCGCGTCGGCTACGACCGCGTGTTCTTCGAGCGCGCACCCGGCGTCTACTTCCACGAGTTCGGCGGCATCGTGCGCCGCAGCGATGCCAGCCTGCGCCACGCGGACGTCGTCGCGGCAAAACGCGGCGTCGTCTCGATCACGCCCGTGCGGCTCGCGCACACGGCGGAGATCTCCGCCGCCGATCGCGCGCGCTTCGAGCAGCGATGAGCGCTGCTGGCTCGCGCCCGCGCCCGCTCGCGAACGGCGACGCCGAGCGCCTGTGGTGGCGCGACGGCGTGATCTATCAGGTCTACCCGCGCTCGTTCGGCGATGCGAACGGCGACGGTGTCGGCGACCTCGAGGGCATCCGCCAGCGCCTCGACCACCTCGCGTGGCTCGGAGTCTCGGGCATCTGGATCTCGCCCTTCTTCCCGTCTCCGATGAAAGACTTCGGTTACGACGTCGCGGATTACTGCGATGTCGATCCGGTCTTCGGCACGCTCCCCGACTTCGATCGGCTGCTCGCGGATGCCCACACGCTCGGCATCCGCGTGATCCTCGATCTCGTCCCCAATCACTCGTCCGACCAGCACGCGTGGTTTCAGGAAGCGCGCGCGAGCCGCAGCAGCCCGAAGCGCGACTGGTACGTGTGGCGGGACCCGGCCCCCGGCGGCGGCCCGCCCAACAACTGGGTTTCGATCTTCGGCGGCCCCGCCTGGCAGTGGGACGAAGCGACCGGCCAGTACTACCTGCACTCGTTCCTGAAGGAACAGCCCGATCTCAATTGGCGCAGCCCCGAGCTCGAGCGCGCCATGCACGGCGTGCTGCGCTTCTGGCTCGATCGCGGCGTCGACGGCTTCCGCATCGACGTGGCGCACCGCATCGCGAAAGACCCCGAGCTGCGCTCGAACCCGCGCGTGCCGGGCAGCGACGATCCCGGCTACGGCGGCCAGGAACACTCACACGACGAGGATCACCCGGACTCGCACGGGATGTATCGCCGCATGCGCGCGCTCGTGAACGAATACGACGAGCGCGTATTGATCGGCGAAGTCTTCCTGATGGATCCCGCGCGCGTCGCGAAGTATTACGGCCGCGGCGACGAGCTCCATCAGGGCTTCAACTTCTCGCTGCTCTCGGGCGCTTGGTCGGGCGAGCGCTTCAAGCACGAAGTCGAGCGCTTCCAAGCCGCGGTGCCGCGAGAGGGCTGGCCGAACCAGGTGCTCTCGAACCACGACGTGCACCGCCACGCCACGCGCTACGACCACCCCGAACACGGCGAAGCGCGCACGCGGCTCGCCGCGCTGCTGCTGATGCTGCTGCGCGGTACGCCGTTCCTTTATTACGGCGAAGAGATCGGCATGCGCTGCGTCCGGATTCCCGAGGATCGCCTCCGCGACCCGCTCGCATTCACGCTTCACCCGAGCCTGACGCGCGACCCGGAGCGCACGCCGATGCAGTGGAACGCAGAGCCAGGCGCGGGCTTCACGCGCGGCGAACCGTGGTTGCCGCTCCACCCGGACGCAGCGCAGCGCAACGTCGCAGCGCAGCGCGAGGACGCGAGCTCGCTGCTGCAGCTGTATCGCTCCCTGATCGCGCTGCGCGCCGCGCACCCGGCGCTCTCGCGCGGCGAACAGCGCACGCTGCCCGCGCCGCACGACGCGTTCGCGTTCGAGCGCACGCACGGCGGCGAGCGTTTCGTGGTGGCGTTGAACTTCGGCGATGCCCCGGTGATCGCGTCGCTCGGCAGTTGCGCTGCGCTCTACGGGATCCACTCGCGCGCCGGAGCGGCGCTGCCGCGCGATCTTGCGCACGTCGCGCTCGGCCCAGCTGAAGGCGTGGTGTTGCGGACCACGTGAGCGGCGCCTCGGCCCGATTCGACGTCTTGCTCAGGTCTTCTCGCCCGCGCGAATCCGCTGCGCCGCGCGCCAGCTGCGCACGTCGGCGTGCCACTCCGGCAGCAGCGCCGTAATCACCAACTCCTCGAGCGCCGCGATCAGCGCGACCACGGTCGCGACGCGAAAGAGCCAGACCGGCCCGTCGAGGTAGACCGAGAGCATCGCGCCGGCTAGCAGCACCGCGGTGCTCTTCGCCGCCCAGCTGTGATAACTCGGCGCGCGCCCGAACTTCACGAGGCCTGCGAGCATCGGCAGCGCGAGGCTCGCGAGCAGCAGTGCGATCGGCGTCGCCTCGGCGCGCACGAACTCCGGCCGTAACAACCAGGTCGCGGCCGGCAGCGAGAGCCAGAGCGCGAGGTCGGCGCGACTGTCGAGCTTCGCGCCGACCGGGCTCTCGAGCTGGAAGCGGCGCGCGAGGTAGCCGTCGATCGCGTCGGTTGCGAAAGCGGCAGCGAGTACGGCGACGAACGCGGCCGGGTGGTGGGTTGCCGCGAGCAGCAGCAGCACCGGCACGAGCGCAAAGCGCGTGGCGGTGAAGGCGTTCGGCAGGTTGCGCGGCGAGAACGTCTCTTGCAGGGCGCTCGACATGGCGGCTCCTTTCGGAAGCGGGATTCTCCCAACCAGCGCAAGCCGCGTGCCACCGCATTTCGCGCGCGGACGCCCACGGGAAATCGTGCAAATCCGCGAAGTTGGGCTGTCCCTCACCGCTCAGGCGCAGGCGCGCCGCGGGCGGCAAGCCGAGCAATCGCTGTACGGCACATGCCACCCTTGCCACCCAAGGAGACGGCCCATGAGTTGGAGACTCGCGGGCAAAGTGGTGTTGGTGACGGGCGCGGCGCAGGGCACGGGCGAGGGCGCGGCGCGCCGCATCGTCGACGAGGGCGGGCGCGCATTCCGGGCCGACGTGCAGCAGGAGCGAGGCCACGCGGTCGCCGCGAGCCTCGGCGCCGCGGCGCACTTCGTCGCGCTCGATGTCGCGTCCGAACCGAGCTGGCAGCAAGCCGTTGCCGAAGCGCTCGCAGCGTTCGGTCGCGTCGATGGGCTCGTGAATAATGCCGGCGTGCTCTGGATGGGCGCGCTCGAACACACGCCGGTCGAGCAGATGGAGCGCGTGCTGCGCGTCAACTTGTTGGGGCCGATGCTCGGCACGAAGGCGGTCGTGCCCGCGCTGCGCGCCGCGGGCGGCGGCGCGATCGTGAACGTCACCTCGATCGAAGCGCTGGCTGGCATGAACAGCGTGGCGGCGTACACGGCGAGCAAGGGGGGCGCACGCGGTTTCACGAAGAGCGCGGCGATCGAGCTCGGGCGCGACAACATTCGCGTGGACTGCTTGTGCCCGCCCTCGGGCAACCCCGCGATGAGCACACCGTTCGCCGATCAGATCGACGTGAAGCGAACCCTGCGCCATCTGCCGCCGCCGGTGCTGCTGGAGAGCGGCAACCCCGGCGGAGTTGCGATCGACGACATCACGCCTGCGATCTGCTTCCTGCTCTCGGACGAGAGCCGACGCATCACGGGCGCGGAACTTGCCGTCGACGGCGGCTGGACCGCGGGCAAGCACTGCCCAGGGCTGCCGGGGTTCTGAAGTCCAGCTGCGCGAGCGAGTTCACTGGAACCGAGGTGCAGTAGCGTGCGCTGCGATGCGCGCGCCGTATCGCGCCCGCTCTGTAACAACCGACGAGGCTCCGCATGACCCAGCAGTGCTCGGCGTTCGACGACCTGGCCCGCCCGTTGCTGCTGCGCGCCGCGCTCGAGACGATGCACGTCGGGCACTTGCTCGACCGCGCGCTGATGCCGCAGGTCTTCCTCGCGACGCGCGACGTGAATGGCGTCGACCAGATCGCGATCGACGAATGGATGGGCGCGAGCCCGATCTACACCGGGCGGATGCGGCGCCTCATGAAAATCGAGGGCGACGGCGTGCCTGCGATCGTGAAGGCGCTGCAACTCGACTGCGGCTTCCCGCACCAATACATGGACGTCGGCTGGAAGTTGATCGACGACGCGCACGCCGAGTTCTTCCTGCTGCACTGCGGCGCGCTGATGGATGTCGAGCCGCACGGTGAAGCGCGCGTCATCGGCATGTGCCACACGATCGAAGATCCGACCTTCGACGCAACGGCGTACGCGACCAACCCGCGCGCGCGCATCCGCCCGATTCATCGCCCGCCGCGCACGCCCAAAGATCGCCACCCGCACTGTCACTGGACGATCGCGATCGACGCGGAGAACGAGCCTGTCGGCCCCGCGAAGAACACGCTCGCGGTGGGCGCGCTGCCGCTCGCGCGCATCGAAAACGCGCGCTCGCCGGAACGCGACGCGGGCTGGAGTGATTATGCGTGCACAGCGGAGCCGCGCTTCAAGCTCGGCCACCTCTCGAGCGCGACGCTGGCTGCCGTGGCGCGCGAGTTCCAGATCCAAGAGCACCTGCTCGCGAGCTCGGCGGAGCTGGCGCTGACGGAACGCATCGGTGCGGACAAGGCGCGCGCAGCGCTCGCCGGGCAATGGGCCGGCGTCGGCTGGCACGCCGGCGCGCGGCTCGCGAGAGCGCTCGAACTCGGCGGCGGCGCCGAGGCCGTGGCGCA
>JANNDT010000491.1:0-6515 GCA_031387905.1 Deltaproteobacteria bacterium | reverse complement strand
GAACAAGATCGCGTAGCTGGCGCGCGAGCGCGTCCGCGCGCTTGTCGAGACCCATCGCGCGGTCGAGGCGCTCGGCTTCGCGCAGGTGGTGCAGGCGCGCCGTTTCGTCGCCGACCGCAGCCGCGATCGCGGCGCGTGCCTCCTCGAGGCGACCCGCGTAGGCGCGGCTCTCGACGCGATCGAGGACCGCTTGCGCGGCCTCGAGATCGCGCAGTGCGTCCGCGACTCGCGCGTTGCCTTCGGCCCGGATCCATGCCCGCGCGCGAAAGATGCGTGCTTCGCCGTCCTTGCTGATCGGAACGCTGAGTCGAACCCACTCACCGGCATGCGTGACCGCGAGCGACGTCTCACCGCTCGCAAGGCTCGTGAGCGCGAGCGCCTGGTGGTAGAAAGCCGACTCTTCGGCAAACGGACCGCGCGCTTCCTCGATCCCGGCGCGCGCAAGCTCGAGGTCGCCTTCGAGTGCATGGCCGCAGCTGCCCATGGCTAGCAACATTGGCCCCAGACGCCGCTGGAGGACCGTCCAGTCGAGCCGAGAGATGGCTTCCAGCCAGCGGCGCGACGCCTCCGCGGCCTGCGCTCCGTCCTCCGCCGTCAAGGCGATGATCGCAGCTTGGAAATATACGCCCGTCGCACCGCCGGGCTCGTCGAGCTCCCTTGCGATGCGCCGGGCTCGGTCGAGCGCCGCCTCGGCCTCGCCAAAGCGACCGAGTCCCGCCAGAAAACTCGCCCGAATCGCGTGCAGCCCCGGAACCACGCTGTAGCCCACCATGTCGCCACCGATGGAGAGATCGTCGCCCGCGAGAGCGAGTGCCGAGTCGATCTTGCGCAGGCGCGACGAGAGCGGCTCGCCAAAGACGCTGGGCGAGCTTTGAACGTTGTGGATGGCGGCGATCCGAAATGCGCGATCGGTGACTCGCTCGGCCGCGGCTGCCAGTTGCGCAAGATCTTCCGGAGCGGCACCCGTCGACATCGTCCGGCGGAAGCGGCCCAAGTAAACGATGCCCTCGCTGAGAGAGTCACCCGTCTGGCGCGCAAGCGAGAGCGCGTCCTCGCTGGCCGCGTCGAACTCTGCTTGCGATGTGTCTCCGCGCGCCAGCTCGCCGATGAGCTGAGCGGCCGCGCGCGTCGCGAGCGCGAGGTCGTCGCCGTCGGTGGCGCCGCGCAGCAGCTCGCGGACACGCCCCCAGTGCACGGCGGCCGCCGCGGAGCTGCGCCGCCTCGCCCACTCGGCCGCGCGCGCGTGCCAGCGTGCGGCGTCGCGCGCCTCGCCCGCGCGCTCGAGATGGTCGGGGATCAAGGGGGCGCGCTCACCGGCGAGCTCGCCGTGGATCTCGATCAGCGCGTGCGCGAGAGCGCGGTGGATTCCGGCCCGCCGCTCGCGGAGCTGCGCGTCGTACGCCACGTCGCGCGTGAGCGGATGTTTGAAGGCGAACTCGAGATCCGGGTACAAGGCGGTCTCGTACAGGAACTCGGCTTGCACGAGCGCGCGCAGCGCGTCGGCGAGCTCGTCCTCGGCGATCTCCGCGATCCGGCGCAGCATCGGCTCGGCGAACTCCCGGCCGATCACGGCGGCCGCCTGCAGCACGCGCTTCTCGCGCTCCGGCAGCCGGTCGATGCGCGAAGCGAGCAGCGCCTGCACGCTGGCCGGGATCTGGAGCGCCGCGATCGGGCGTGTCAGTCGGTAGTGACCCGCGCTGCCGACGAGCGCGCCCGAGTCGGCGAGCGCGCGCACGACCTCCTCGACGAAGTAGGGGTTGCCGCCCGTGTGCGCGCGGATGCGCTCGGCGAGACCCGCGAGCGAGGCGTCGCGGCCGAGCAGGTTCGCGAGCAGCTCCGCGACGGCTTCGGGGCCGAGCGGCGCGAGCGCGAGCTGACGGTAGTAGGAGCGGCCCATCCACTCGGCGGTGTACTCGGGGCGGAAGTTCACGACCAGCAGCGTGCGCGATCCGTCCACCGTCTCGGCGATGCTCGACAGGATCCGCTCGCTCGCCGGATTGAACCAGTGCAGGTCCTCGAAGATCAGCACCGCCGTCTGACGCGCGCTGCTCGCGAGCCTGATGCGCTTGAGCAGCGCGAGCAGCCGGCGCTCGCGATCCGGCCCCGCAACGCCCGCCGGCTTGGCGAGTGGATCGGACACGCCGAGGAACTCGCAGAGCAGCGGCAGCGCGTCGAGCAGCGCGGGGTCGAGCTGAGCGAGTGCGCCCGCCACCTTCTGGCGCGCGAGCGCGGGCTCGTCGCGCTCCTCGAGCCCGAGGGCCTGCCGGTAGAAGGCGAGGATCGGAACCAGCGGAACGGCCTTGCCGTGCGAGACGCCGTGCGCGCTGCGCACCACGCTGCCGCGCGCGCGACAGCGATCCGCGAACTCCTGGCACAGGCGGCTCTTGCCCGCGCCGGCTTCCGCCACGATGCCGAACAGCTGGCCCTGTCCGGCCTCGGCGCGCGCGAACGCCGCTTCCAGCTCGGCCAGCTCGTCGCCCCGACCGACGAACTTCGCGAAGCCGCGCGCTCGGGATACATCGAGACGCGTGCGCGCCGAGCCGAGCCGCTCGAGCTCGAAGACCGCTACCGGCTCGCGCACTCCCTTCAGCGTGGAGCTGCCGAGGCTGCGCAGCTCGAAGAAGCCCTCGACGAGCGCGGCCGTGGCGCCGCTCAGCACCGCGGTGTTCGGGGCCGCGATCTGCTCCATGCGCTGCGCGAGGCCGACGGTGTGACCCTGCGCGGTGTAGTCCATGCGCAGGTCGTCGCCGATCTTGCCGACCACCACGTCACCGGAGTGAAGACCCATGCGCACCTGAAGATCGATCCCGCGCGCGAGCCGCAGCTCGTCCTGCAAGCCGCGCAGCTCTGTGCGCAGATGCAGCGCGGCGTAACAAGCGCGCCGCGCGTGGTCCTCGTGCGCGATCGGCGCGCCGAAGAGGGCCATGATGCCGTCGCCCGTGTACTGGTTGACGGTGCCCTCGAAGCGGTGCACGCCGTCGGCCAGGATCGAGAAGAACTTGTCGAGGATCGCGTGCCACTGCTCGGGGTCCACCGAGTCGGCGAGCTCCATCGAGCCTTTAACATCTGCGAACAGCACCGTGACTTGCTTGCGCTCGCCTTCGAGCGCGGACTTCGAGGCGAGGATCTTGTCGGCGAGATGCTTGGGCGTGTAGGCGCGTGGATCGCGCGGCGCGGTCGCGCTCGCACCGCACTCGGCGCAGAACCGCGCGCCAGCGAGCAGCTCGACGCCACAAGCTCCACAGCGCGGCCCGGCGCGGGCGCCGCAGGCCGGGCAGAAGTTCACCGCCGCGGGGATCTCGCTGTGGCAGCTCGCGCAGTTCACGGCGCGAGCTCCTGGGTCACCCGCTCGACCCACACGGTGGCGTCCATTTTCGTGTAGATCCGCAGCGCCTCGCGCAGCTCGCGCTGCCAGCTGGCTTCGTCACCGAGCGCGCGGGCGAGCTGCGCTCGCACTCGGCACACCCACGCCTGACCAGAGAGACTTCCGATCCGCTGCGCGATTTCGTCGGCCTCCGCCAGGCTTGCCTCGATCCGGCCCCGCTCGGCGGCCGCGTCCGAAGCGATCAACACCACGGCATACACGAGGAGATCGCCTGTGCGTCCGAAAGGGGGCGTATCTGTGCTCGCAATGAGTCGATCCGCCGCCGCGCGGGCCGCTGCGACGTCGCTGCGCGCGAGCAGTGCCTGAACTCTCACTCTCTCGTTGAAAGCGACGGACGCCATTCCTACGCGAGTCTCGTTCGCGATCGCGTTGGCTACTTCGATCAGCGCGAGCGCCTCATCCGGTTGGCCAGCCATAAGATGTGCTTGCGCGAGATTGCCGCGGGCCTGTACCCGCGTGAGATGCGCGCCCGCCTCGTCGGCTCGCGCGACGAGGCGGGCGATGCGCTCGAGGGAGCCGGCCCGGGAGCCGCGTTGCGAGAGTACGAACGATCGCATCACGTCGGTCGTCAGGGCGTAGAGCACCTGTCCTTTGTCAGCGAGCAGCTCGGCCGCCCGGTCGAGCGATATCTGCGCCTCCGGCAGGCGGCCGAGATTGGTGAGCGTCATGCCGCGGATCGAGAGCACTCGCGCCAACGGCACGGGCGTGCTTTCGTTCACCTTGCCGCCGGCGAGCACGGCGTCGATGACGGCGAGTGCGTCGGAGTAGCGGCCGTCGACACCGAGCTGGTTTGCGGCTGAGAAGCACACCTCGCCGAGCGGGCGCGGATCGCTCACCCGAGGCACCAGGACGAGCGCCTCCTGCGCCGCTTCGCGCGCCGACGCGTACGCGCCCGAGAAGTTCGCGAGCCGCGAGAAGGCGCCGATCAGCCCGGCCTCGAGATTCGGATCGTCGAGCTGCGCGGCGAGCGTCCGTCCGCGGCGGTAGAGCGCATCGCCGCGCGCGAACTCGAGACCGAGCATCACACCGAGGGAGATGATCTGCGTGCAGGCACGCAGCGCAGCGCGGGCCAGCTCCGGAGACTCCGGCTCGGCGCCGATCAACTCGAGCAACCTTTCCCAGTGGTGGCGTCCGGCTTTCGGGTCGCGCCCTTCGAGCCAGTCGGCTGCGCGCTCGTGCCAGCGCGCCGCCTCGGCGCCGCTTCCGGCCGACTCCCAATGATGGGCCAGAAGCGCGGCGTGCTCGTCGAGCTTGGCCGCGTGGATCTCGACGAGGGCCCTTGCCACCGCCTCGTGTACGCGCGCGCGCCGCTCGCGCAGCTGCGAGCCCAGCGCGACCTCCTGCGTGAGCGGGTGCTTGAAGGCGTACTCCGCCTCGGGGTAGAGCGCCGTCTCGTGCAGGAACTCGGCCTGCACCAGCGCGCGCAGCGCCTCAGCGAGCGACGCCGCATCGAGGCTCGCAACGCGCCGTACCAAGGACTCCGAGAACTCCGGCCCGATCACCGCTGCCGTCTGCAGCACGCTCTTCTCGCGCTCGCCGAGCCGGTCGATGCGCGCCGCGAGGATGAGCTGCACCGTCGCCGGGATCTCGAGCGCGTCGACGCCGCGCGTGAGCCGGTACGCGCCGAAGCTGCCTTCGAGCGCCCCCGATTCGACGAGCATCTGCACGATCTCCTCGGCGAAGAACGGATTGCCGGCGCTGCGCTCGTGGATGCGCCGGACCAGCGCGCTCACCGAAGCATCGCTCCCGAGCGTCTCCCCGAGCATCTCCTGGAATGCACGCGCGTCGAGCGGCGCGAGCGCGAGCTGCTGGTAGTAGGAGCGGCGCGTCCAGTCCGCGCGGTACTCGGGCCGGAAGTTCACCACGAGCAGCGTGCGGCTCGCACCCGTCGCGTCGACGAGGTTCTCGAGGAACACGCCGGTCGCCTCGTCGATCCAGTGCAGATCCTCGAACAGGATCACCGCCGGCTCGCGGCGGCTGCGCGCGAGCGTTATGCGCTTCAGCATTCCGAGCAGCGCACGCTGGCGCTCGGGCCCCGGCTCGAGCGTCACCGGCTTCTCAGGGTCGGGCACGCCTAAGAAGTCAAAGAGCAGCGGGAGCGAGGCGACCAGCGACTCGTCGCTCTGCACGACGCTGCCCGCGATCTTGCGCCGGGCCGAGCGTGCGTCGTCGCGCTCCGTGATGTCGAAGCTGCTGCGGTAGAACTCGACGATGGGCAGGAGCGGCACCGCCTTGCCATGCGCCACGCCCGTGGTGGTGCGCACCTGAATGCCCTTGGCGCGGCAGGCTTCGGTGAACTCGAAGCACAGCCGGCTCTTCCCGGTGCCGGCGTCGGCGACCACCCCTAACACCTGGCCGTTCCCAGCGAGCGCCTGCGCGAGCGCAGCTTCCAGCACACTCATCTCTTGGGCGCGGCCCACGAACTTCGAGAGCCCGCGCGCGCGCGAGCGGTCGAAGCGCGTGCGCAGCGCGCCGATGCTCTCGAGCTCGTGCACGCGCAGCGGCTCGGCCACACCCTTCACGCTCGCCGGGCCGAGATCCCGCATTGCGAAGTAACCCTGCGCGAGCAGCGCCGTCGCGTCCGAGAGCAGCACCGTGCCCGGCGCCGCGAGCTGCTCCATGCGCTGCGCAAGGCCGACCACCGCGCCCTGCGCCGTGTAGTCCATGCGCAGGTCGTCGCCGATCTTGCCGACGATGACCTCGCCGCTGTTCAGCCCGATGCGTGTCGCCAGCGAGAGCCCGCGCGTGAGACGCAGCTGGTCCGAATAGGCGCGCAACTCTTCGCGCAGCTGCAGCGCGGCGTAACAAGCGCGCTGCGCGTGATCCTCGTGCGCGATCGGCGCGCCGAACAGCGCCATGATGCCGTCGCCCGTGTACTGGTTGACGGTGCCTTCGAAGCGGTGGACGCCTTCGGTGAGGATCTCGAAGAAGCGTTCGAGGATCTTGTGCCACGCCTCGGGGTCGAGCTGCTCGGCGAGCTCCATCGAGCCCTTCACGTCGGCGAACAACACGGTGACCTGCTTGCGCTCGCCTTCGAGTGCGGACCTCGATGCCAGGATCTTGTCGGCGAGGTGCTTCGGGGTGTAGGCGCGCGGGTCGCGCGGCGCGGGCGTGCGCGAAGCTGCTGCGG
>JANNDT010000479.1:0-9079 GCA_031387905.1 Deltaproteobacteria bacterium | reverse complement strand
CGCGACGACGCGACTCGACAACACCGTCACCCTCACCGGCGCGAACCTCGCGACCACGGGCGCCACCGTGATCGGCGCGAACGTCACGACCACGGGTGGAACTCAGAGCTACGGCGACGCGGCGGGCGACGCGACCACGCTGGCGGCTACGCCGCTGACGCTCACCGGCTCGAGCGTCGCGTTCGCAGGCGCCGTCGATGGCGCCTCGGCGCTCACGGTCGCTGCCGCCACTACGACGTTCGGCGGCGCGGTCGGCGCAGGGACCAATCTCGTCAGCCTCACGACAAACCTAGCCGGCACTACCGCTATCAACGGCGGCACGGTCACGACGACCGGCGACCAGATCTACAACGACGCCGTCACGCTCGGTGCCAACACCGTGCTCGCCGCCAACGACGTCACCTTCGTCTCGACGCTGCGCTCGCCCACCACGGCGCGAACTCTCACGGTGAACACTGCCGGCACGGGGATCACCCGCTTCAATGGCGCCGTGGGAGACGGCGGCCAAGCCCTCGCCTCGGTCGAGACGAACGCCGACGGCACGACGCAGATCCTTGGCGGGCAGGTCGTAACGACGGGCCGCCAGAGGTACCTCGATCCGCTTGTTCTCACGGGCGCCACGACGCTGGACGCGGCGACGAACGGGATCGAGTTCGGCGGCAACGTGAGCGGTACGGGATCGCTCGCGGCCCTTTACTACGACTCGACGCTGCGCTTCAGCGGCCCTGAAACTCTCGTCCCGGCGATCGCTCTCACCGGCGATATCCGACTCAACGAGGACTTCGGGGGTGTGAGCAAGCGAACCATCGTGCAACCGAACGCGACGATCTTCCCGACAACAGATCGCAACCTGACGCTCACCTCCTCGAGCGGGTCCGTGCGTCTGGGCCAGGCCGAGAAGCTGACCGTTCCGGGCGACCTCACCATCAACGCGGTAGCCGGCGGAATCCAAGTCGGCGATTTGAATGCTCTGGCGATCACGCTCAACACGCCGGCAGGCGTAATCAGCGTCATCGGAAGGAACCCGGGACCGACCACCGACTCGACGAGCAACGACTTGGGTGCGGATTGGGTTTCGAATCGGCTGACCTTGACGGCAGCCAGCCTGACCGGGTCCGGGCCTGGAAACTTCCGGATCGGATTGCCGAACGCAGGCGCGAACGGCGAGGTGTTGAACGGCCTTCCCCTGATTCCAGCCAGCACGCTGGTCGCGGCCTTCGCGTCGGACTCGACCAAGCTCGTGACCCTCGCAGACCTACGCGACACCCGGTTGCCGGCCGCGCCCGGTCGCCTCGACCCGCCAGCCGACCTCGCGGCGGAAGGTCTCGGCCGCATCGACCCGCGCCTCACTCCCAAGAACCCGCTGCCGATGTTCCTCACCCGCCCGTCTGGCGGAGTGAACGCGGCGGCGGCAGCCGAGCAGCCGGTCAGCGATCAAGATTGGGGAAGCGCCTTCACGCAGTGCCGAAGCACCGACATCGAATGCCTCGAGGAAGCGGTCGGTAAGAACCGCGCCCAGAGCGCGGAGACCACGCGCTTCCTTGCTGCGCGCGACAAGGTGTTCAATCCCAATCGCTCCCCGCGCGAGCAGTTAGCCACTGCCGTCGAGTCGTATCGCAAGGAAGTCGGCAAGGATCCCGCCGGCGCCGAGTTCTGGCAGTACACGTCATCGCATCCCGAGGCGCGACAGGTCCTCGTAGATCTCGCGCAGGTCCTGAAGGAGCTGCGGGCAGTCGGTGAGCGCTACGGCGATCCGATCGATGCCGCCGTCGAGGCGAGCATCGACGCCGCAATTCCCGAGCAGGGGATCAGCCGCAGCGAACTCCGTGCGGCGATCGAGATCGCGGCGACCCAGAAGAAGTAGGACTGACGCAAGGCTCGCGAACCTGGCGCCCTACTTCCTGCGCTCCGCGGTCGGGGCAGAGGCGAGGTCTACCGGCTTCGCCGGTTCTGCCGCTCCGCCTGAGGGCGGAAGTGCAGCGCCATTCTGGAAAACGAGCATGCCGAGCGAGTCGCCAGCAGCGAGGTTGATCGGTCGTTTGTCGCGAGGCTCATCCGCTAGCGCGGCGCTGCCGGCCCACAGCGCAACGAGCACGGCGAGAAGGATTCGCATCTTCATCGGGGTACCTCTGGTGAGGCTCAGTAATGGCCTCGGTCCGTTATCGGCTGACCCCGCGGGAATCAAGTGACCGTCATCACGCTCGACTTCACTCGCGGTGCATGAAGAGGATCCGCCAGCCGACGCGATCCTTCGCGAGCTTCGCAAAGTACCTGCCCTTCAGGACCGGTTCGCCGCTCGCTCCGCTGAACGTGGTGACTTCCTGCTCGAATCGAATGTCCGCGAAGCCTCCACCGGGCTTCGTGGTCGATTCGATGAGCCGCGCGCTGGCCTCGATGACTGCGTTGGAGTCGACGGCGGCCTGGACCCGAGCTCGATCGGCCGGGGTCATCTGCCAGAGCGCTGTCAGCCGGTCGTAATCGCGGTCTTGCCACGCGTTCACGTAACCCTGGAGGAACTGTTCGAACTCGTTCCCAAGCGAGACCGCCTTCTTTTCCTTGACGGTGGCTTGAATCACTTTGTGAACGGATTCCGCGCCGCCAGCATCGATCGCGACGACGTCGATCACATAATCGCCCGGAGCAATCGGCTTGAAGATGTATGGGCTACCGACGGCCCTCGCCGGCGTGGCGCCAGTGACTGCGATCGTGAATTGGATCGTCACTGGATCCGAGTCGGGATCATTCGCCGCCACCGAGATCGCCTGTTCGTCGCCAACGCGAAGACTCAGCGGCCCGGCGGGGCTGACCGACACGAGCGTCGGAGGACGCGGCGTCTGCGAGGCACGCTCCACCACCAAACCCGGATCCGGCGTCTGGGCTCGCGTGTTTGCCACGAGCTGTACGGTCGAGGATTCGCCGGTAGCGTCGGTCGCCGTAACATCGATCGTGTATCGCCCGGGCGCGCGCGGCGTGAACGAATAGCGTGGACCGCTGGCAGTTTGCCGACCGCCGCCCGGCAGACGAACGACATAAGTGATTCGCGTCGCGGTGCCATCCGGATCGCTCGCCCTCGGCGCGATCTCGCGAGTGTCATCCACCGTGAGCTGAAGCGTGTGCGAGCCGGGCACATCGAGAAGCGGAGGATGCGTCGCGATCGGCGCCGACGGCTCGACGGCCGTCGGGGCAACGCCTCTGTCGGCGTCCCTGATCGCTTGGATCCCGGGGCCGTACGCGCTGCGATACGCGCGATCTGCGTCGGCGTAACGCTCCTCCCCCCAGAGTGCGTCGGCGCGCTGGGTTTCGTCCCGAAAGCGCGTCGCATCCATGTCGGGGATCTTCGCCGCGCGCGCTTCGAACTCTGGGGCGAGATCGTGCGCCGCGCGGCGGTTCGCGTTCTGCTCGTCGTTGGGCTTCGGAGTCGGCGGCTCTATGAGCGCCTCGCCGAGTTCTCGCGCGCGATCGTACTCACGTGTCGCCGCGGCATAATCATCGCGCTTCCATTGCGCATCGCCGCCCGCGATCGCCGAGCGAAATGACTCCGCCTGCGCGTCTTCGATTCTTCCGGCCGAAAGGATCGCATCGACGTCGACGACGAGGTCGTGCGCCACTCTGCGTGACTCGCTCTCAGCCGGCTTCGGGCGTGGCGAGGGCGTGAGGAAGTAGGCCGCCCCGCCGCCGACGGCGATCAGGAGCGCAGCCGCGCCCGCGATCAGGGGCGCGCGCGAACGGCGGGGCGGCTGCAGCGCGACCGCGACCGGGCGCGTGCCGGTAGCGGCTCCCCTCCCGGCAGCCTCCGCCAGGGCCACGCGCATCTCGCGCGCGTCCCGGAAACGCTCGCCGAGCTTCAGCGCGACCGCACGTTTGATCACTTGTTGGAGCGCCTTCGGGGTGCGCTTGAACTTCAGCGTCAACGCGCCACGCGAGGCGTCGAGCTGCAAGTAGTAGCCGAAGACGTCCTGATAACTCTGCGTCGGAAGCTCGGGCAGATCCTGATAGGGGTGACGCCCCTCGAGGGCCTCGTACAAGCAGATGCCGAGCGAGAAGATGTCGCTGGCGGGACTCAGGCCTTTGACGCGCAGTTGCTCGGGCGACGCATATTTCACCGTACCGATGAACACGTTCATCTGCGTCACGTTCTCGTCGACGATGGCCGTCACGTCGCCGTCCTGAATTCTCCGGGCAATCCCGAAGTCGATCAGCTTCACGCCTCCGTCGTCGGTAATCTGGATGTTCGGCGGCTTGATGTCTCGATGAATCACCGGCGGGCGTTGCGCGTGGATTCGCTCGAGGCCGCGCAGGACCCCATCGAACACTTCGATCGCACGCTCCGCCTCGAGTGGCCCCGAGGTCCGCAACACCTGGGCGAGATCGCTGCCGGTGAGGAACTCCATCACGTAGTAGCGATTGCCGGTCTCCGCATCCGTGCCCTGGTCGTAGATGCGAACCAAATGCGGATCGTCGATCGGCGAGAGGATTTCGACCTCCCGCATGAATCGCATCAGGCCCTCGCCTTGGGCCGCCTGCGGTTTCAACATCTTCAGCGCGCGACGCACGTTGTAGAGGTTCGTGTCCTCGACCTCGTACACCCACGAGAAACCGCCCTGGCCGACCATCCGCCGTACCGGCCACTTGCCGACCTTCCGAATCTCCTCAGGGTTCACGGGCGATTCTCGACTTCCTGATCTGAGCCCGACGCCGGAGCCCCCTCGACGACTGCCGGCTCGTCCGAGGGCGCCTCGAGGGTCGCGCCCGCGTTGCGAAGCCCGCCGAGCCATAACAACGCGCCGAGGAGCAGGGTCGCGATCACCGCGGCGCCGACGAGCGCGGCGCGCAGCCGGCGATCCCGCTTGGCGCTCGCATCGCGCTGCGCCTGCGCCCAGATGGCATTCACGTCGACGTCGGCGAGCGAGACCGCTTGCGTCTCCGCTTGACCCTCGCGAGCACTCGGCTTCGCGAACGCTAGCGCCGCGTTCGCTGCGTGTTCTGTCGCGTCCGGATCCGCTGGCAGAATGCCGCGCGACTCGCCGAGGCCGAGCACCTGGACTGTCACGTTGTCCGTACCACCGCGTTCATTTGCGCGCGCGACGAGAGTCCGCACCGCAGAGGCGGGATCCTCGTGCGCGAGGACTTCCGCGATCTCGCGATCCTGCACGAGATTCCAGAGCCCGTCGGAGCAAAGCAGGAAGCGATCGCCGTCGAGCGCGTCATGGCGCGCGCAGTCGACGTGCACATCGCCGTCGCTCGCCCCGATGGCGCGCGAAAGCTCGTTGTGCGGGTGGAGCGCCGCCTGCTCAGGTGTTATTCGCCCTGCGCGCAGCAGCTCTGCGATGATCGAATGATCGTCCGTCAGCTGCCGGATCGCGCCGTCTCGCAACAAGTAGGCACGCGAGTCTCCGACGTGGGCGATCCAAGCGGCGCCTTCTCCGTCGTAATAGAGGACGACACCGGTCGTCCCCATTCCGTGGAGCTCCGGGCGCGTGCGCGCCTCGAGCTGGACTCGGTCGTGCGCGGCCTCGAACGCGCTGTGCAGGCGCTCCGCGGGGTTGCCGTCGGCCTCCGCGAAGCTCGCCCCAATCGTCTCGACGGCGAGTTGGCTCGCGACCTCGCCGCCTTTGTGGCCGCCCATCCCGTCGCAGCACACCATCAGGCGCCCCACGCCAGGGTTGAACTCGCCGCAATGGTCCTGATTGTTGCGGCGCTTGCGGCCGACGTCGGAGAGCGACGCGGTATGCAGCTTCGGGGTCATCGCTTGTACACGAACTCGACGTCCGCGATGCGCACGCGATCTCCGACCGCGAGATCGCGCCCGCTCTCTACTGGGACGTCGTTCACGAACGTGCCGTTGGTCGATTCGAGGTCGGCGATTCGCGCGCGCCCGCCCGCCACCTCGATCGAGGCATGGCGCCGCGAAACGGCGTCGTGGGTGACCACGATTTCGTTGTCAGGCAGCTGCCCGATTCGATTTCGCCCGCGCTGCAGCTTCACCGCGGCTCCCCGGTCGGGCCCGCTTTGGTGCACGAGGTGGCCCGGCCGTCGCGTGTAGATCAGCCAAATTCCGCCTATGAACACGACGAAGGCGCCCAAACCGGTCGCGATCCAAAGCCCTGAGATCCCGCCCGCGTCGGGGTAGTAAGCCGTGCGCTGATCGCTGCCATCTCCTGCGACGAGCTCGATGACGTGGGAGGCGCCATCGAGATCGCTCGGAAAGCGGACGACGTAGCTCCGCGCAAGCTGCCGCCAGACTGTGCCGTAGAAGTCCGTAATCGGTAAAACACCTTCGACGCGCCGATACTCGGCGGTGGTGCCTTCTGCGATGGCGCGCAGGTTCTCGAGTCCCTGATCACCGAAGCCGGTCGGATAAGCGATCGTGTAAATCAGTACGCGGCCCTCGCCCGCTCCGCCACGATTCGCCAACTCGATCACCTCGGCGCGAGGGTGTTCGCTGCCGCCATCGGATCCGTCGGAGAAGACGATCACGACTCCTCGCCGCGGTAGGTCCTGCCCGGCGCGAAGCATCTCGACGGCGCGATAGATCGCATCGTAAACGCGAGTCGGCGCCGGCTCCTGCTGGGCCGAGATGGCGTCGATCGCTTGAATCACCTCCGCGCGGTCGTGCGTGAACGGGGCGGCTTCCTCGACACGGCCTGCGAACGTCACGACGGCTACGCGATCCCAGTCGCCTACGCGGTCCACGAACGCGCGCGCGGCGCCCTTCATCTCAGCAAGCGGCTCGCGCATGGTGGGACTGGTGTCGAGCACCAGCACGACAGCGACTCCTAGCTTGGCGTCGTCGAGCGGCACGACCTCGACGTCATCCGCGTCAATGCGAGCCTCGTCCTCGCGCAGCACGAAGTCGGAGGCCGCCAGATCCTCTACCGGGGCGCGACCTGAGGTGAGAGCCCGCACGTACAACTCGACGGATCGGCTCCCGGGTGGCACCCACGCATCATCCAGATGCAGCGTGGCGACGCGGTCCGTCGCGATTCTCTCCTGGCCGGCGCACGGCACCGAAAGCGCGACCGCACAGCAGAACGTCGCAAGCGGCGCCGGACCGAAGGCCGCTCTCACGAGGGGACGACCAACAGCACGAAGACAGACGGCTTCGTCGCGCCGAGCGTCACGCGATCGCCGTTGCTCAGCGACTCGTGCCCATCGACAGGCACATCGTTCACGCAAGTCGCGTTCTCGGCGCGGATTGGCTGGATCATGAAGTATCCGTCCTCCGCCGTGATGCGGACGTGCTCGCGCGAGATCGTCCGCGCAGCTTCCGGAAGCCGCTCGCTCTCCGGGCGACCTCGCCGGCCGATTACGTTCTCACCCTGATAAAGGCGGACGACGTGGCCCTCGATCGGGCCTTCGACGCACACCATCACCGCGGCGATCTTCGTGGGCGCCGCGTGTTGCGGCGTACCGAGCACCGTCGCGGCGTCGTCCTCTTCCGGTGCTTGCAAGCGCGGCGGCGGAAGCACTCGAATCGGCGCTGCCGGCGGCGGCTCGTAACGGCTCGATGGCCGTACGGGTTCCTCGCGGGGCGGGGGCGGCGTCTCCCGCGGCGGCGGATCGTCGTCCCAACCGCCACTGCTCGGGCGTTGCGGAACTTCTGGGACGCGGGCGATTACGCGCGTGTAGCTGCTCGGGTCGGTGTCTTCGTCCTCTGTAGGACCGCCGCGGCCAGGCCGCTTCTTGCGTTTGAACAGATCGTCGAAGAGTCCCATCCGCCCGATCCCCTTGGCCGTTCCCGATTATACGGGCGCGCTTGCGTATTCGTGTGCGAGTCGCCCTCGAGCCGCTTCGCTCATGCTTAGTCTGTGCCTCGCTGCTGGCATGGGTGTCGTTTAAAGGGTTCCGTCGCGCTCAGCGCACGGGCACATCGACCTCGGCGGTCGCCGCGGCCGAAACTCGCCCTTCTAGTTTTCCTTCGATCCGGACGCGGCTGCCCTTGGCGAATACCTCGACGACCTCGAAAGCCGCGAGCACCCGGCCAGCATCCACGAGTCTGCCGCGCATGCCGACGCTCAAGCCGGCATCGCGCCCGCCGGCGATCGTCGCCTCGCGTTGACCGCTCTCACCGCCTGCGAGCTCGACGAGATGTGTCGCGAAGACCTGGTACCTCGGGGCCGGCGGAGGCGGCAGCGGAGGTGGCACACGCTTCTGCTCGGGTTTGGGCGTGAACTCGGCGCGGATCTGGTAGGCGACGGGCGCGTTCGACTCTGGCTCGGTGCCGACCCACACGAGCCGCGTACCCGCCGCGACTTGCTGCGCCGGTAGGTCCACGCGCGACCGGCCCCCCGCGCGCACGGCTTGGGCCGCCGCGAGGCCGCGCTCATCCGTGAGCGAAACGAACACGTGCGGAAGTGACGCCCCGTTGGCGCCGACGAGCGAGAGCCGCAGCGTGCCGGCCCTAGGCAACACGATTCGAAACCAGTCATCGAGATCGCGCGCCGCGCGATCGAGCGAGTCGCCATGCTGCGCGCCGAGCGCGAGCAGGGTCGCCCGATCCGGGCTCCCGTCCGCGTCCGGCGGCGGCGGTTCGACGACACGCACGGGGGGTGGAGGCGTCGACCCGCTTGGTTTCACCGGCGCCACGCAGCCCGTCCCAACTACTGCGGCGAGCGAGACGGCGGCCAGCGCAGAGCGGAGTGCGTCGAGTCTCGTCATGGCAACACCAATCCTCGTTCGTCGAGGAGGATCGCGGATTCTCCCTGAGCGCAGTTCGCCGAAACAGCCAGCTTGCGAAGGCCCGGGGCGGCCCCGGGCGTTCTATAATAGTCCGCCACCACGCCGATCGAGCGCGTTCCTGGCGGCACCGGGTCGACCAGCACGCGATTCTCGCCCGGCACGACGCGCGCGACGATCGGTTCGCCCGCCGCCCCGTTCGGCCGGGCGCCCGCCAGCAGGGCATCCTCGCTCGCCTGCTCGAACCCGAGCGCGCTGTTGAGCGGAAAGATCAGCAGTCGCACGACGTGGGCTTGGCCACCATAATAGTTTGCGCGCGAACCCGCGCGAACGCGCAGGCACAACCGCGGCGCGGTGGGATCCACTTCGCTGCCTAGGTCGCCCACTTCGCCCTGCTTGAGGT
>JANNDT010000475.1:0-12289 GCA_031387905.1 Deltaproteobacteria bacterium | reverse complement strand
CGTGCCGCCGCCAGGCGCCGCGGCGGCTAGCGCCGAGCTGAGCGGCTTCGCGATCTTCCGGCGCGAGTGCATCGCCTGCCACTCGATCAATGGCGAGGGCGGCAAGGTGGGGCCCGAACTGAACGTGCCGCGCAGCATCGTCGAGTATCGCGAGCCCGCGCAGCTAAAGGCGTTCATCCGCGACCCGCGCAGCTTTCGCTACACGAGCATGCCACCGCACGCGCACCTGACGGACGCTGATCTCGACGCGTTAGTCGCCTACTTCACCCACATGAGCGCTCACAAGCACGATCCAGGCCCGAGCGCGGGCCATTAGGGAATCGCGCACGAAAGGGACCTCGCGATGATCGATCTCTACACCGCTTCCACGCCGAACGGCTGGAAGGCTTCCATTACGCTCGAAGAGCTCGGCATGCCCTACGCGGTGAAGCCGATCGACCTCGGAAAAAACGTGCAGAAGGAGCCGTGGTTCCTCGAGATCAACCCGAACGGGCGGATTCCCGCGATCGTCGACCGCGCGAACGGCGACTTCGCGGTGTTCGAGAGCGGCGCGATCATGCTCTACCTGTGCGACCGTGACGGCAGCGGCAAGCTGCTGCCGCGCGACGCCAAAGGCCGCTCGCGCGTCGAGCAGTGGCTGATGTTCCAGATGGGCGGCGTCGGCCCGATGCAGGGCCAGGCGAACGTCTTCTTTCGCTACTTCCCTGAGAAGTTGCCCGGCGCGATCTCGCGCTACCAGAACGAGACCCGCCGGCTCTACGAAGTTCTAGACCGGCAGCTCGCGAAGACGCAGTACTTGGCGGGCGATTACTCGCTCGGCGACATCGCGAATTTCTCCTGGGTTCGCATCCACGAGTGGGCGGGCGTTTCGACGGACGGGCTCGACTCGCTGAAGCGATGGATGGGCGAACTCGCAGCGCGCCCCGCGGTGCAAAAGGGCTGCGCGGTGCCGCAGCGCCTGGAGTTGCCGAAGGACGAGAGCGCCGCAGACAAGGTCGCCGAGACGGGGCGCAGCATCCTGCAGCGCTGAGCCCGAGCCAGAGCGCGAACACAGTTTGCTCAGCACGAACCGTGCCCGCGCGAATCCCGAGCGAGTCCGCGACCTTCCACTGCCCGCACCCGAGAATCGCGCCCAACGGGGTCAGACCCCTTTGGGCTCGATTCTCGGGACCAGCGCCAGCAACTGATCCTCCCAACTCCAATCGAACTTCAGCGTTTCGTGGAGGCGCTGCTGTCGAAACCAGGCGTAGGTGTGCTCGACCGCGGCCGGGAAGGCGAACTCTGGGCGCCAGCCGACGTCGTCACGAAGCCGGTCGATCCCGAAAATCACGCTCTTGTTCCAGTGATGGATGTGCGGCGCGATGCGCTGCACCAGCATCGTCAGCTGGAAGCGCTGATTATTGAGCTGGTTCGCCTGTTCCTTGCTGCGGATGTCGATCTTCACCTGCGATTCGCCGCGCGCGAGCGAGACACGGCCGGCGTAGAGGTCGTCCATCAACGCGGGCGGGATGTGCACCTTGTTGGGCTTCACGCCGACCACGGCGGCGAAGGTGTCGACGTAGCCATCCGCGCTGAAGTAATCCGCGCCCGTCAGGTTGTAACGGCGGCCGAACGTGTGCGATCTGCCGCCGAGCATGCGCATCGCGCGCGCCTGATCGTCGACGTGGCCGACCTGCGCGAGCGTCGAGCCGTCACCAGGAATTAGGATCGGCCGGTTCTGGAGCAGGCGCGCGAACATGCGCTGCTCGCGATCCGGCAAGATGTTGTTGGGACCGAAGCCCATCGAGAGCGGCACCGTGGTGCCCGGAAAACCGCGCTCCCGCAGCTCGCGGATCAGGAAATCCTCGCACTCGATCTTGAGGCGACCGTATTCGTTCTGCTGCGGCGAACGATCGACCGGAAAGTCCTCGTGGATCGGCAGGCGATCCGAGGCCGCGTAGATCACCGTCGAGCTGACGAATACATAATGACCCACGCGTCCGCGCAGCAGCTCGGCCATCAGCTTCACGTCTTCGGGGCGGTAAGCGTTGACGTCGTAGACGACGTCCCAGTCATCGGCACCGAGCGCGCTCGCGAGGGCGGCTGCGTCCGTGCGGTCGGCATAGCGGCGGTGAACGCCGAGGGGGAGTTCCACCGGTGTCTTGCCGCGGTTTACCACGGTCACGTCGTGGCCATGCTTCGCGAGTTCGCGCACCAAGGCCAAGCCGTTGAACTGGCTGCCGCCCATGACTAGTTGCTTCACGGAGCCCTCCTTGGGTTGGAGCCACGGAGAGTGCCACCGGGCGTTCAGTTGCGCTTTGCGAGGTGTGTGATCTTGCTGCCCAGCACGCCCGCTTCGTACTCGATGAACTCGACGAGCAGCCCGTCGGGGTCGCGGCAGCACATTACGCCCACGATGCCGCTGTTCGGATCGGGGCTGCGCGGCGGCGCATGGAACGCGATGCCTTTCGCCGAAAGCACCTCGTACGCGTACTGAATGTTCTTCGTGCGCAGCGCGAGGATGCGCGGCACGCGCTCACTCCACGGCTTATCAGGCGACGCGTCGTAGGCGGGGGCGAGCCACTCGATCAAATCGAGGCGCGTGTGGAGCGGCCCCGCGTCGATCGCGAGCAGCGCGCCTCGGCCCTGGGCCTGCGTCATGCCGAAGTTGGTCGCCACGAAATCGGGCCAGATCACGTCGCGGTTGTCGCGCAGCAGCTTGAAACCGATTGCCTGATAGAAGGCGAGCGAGCGCTCGAAGTTCGTCGCATTCACCGTGAAGTGGAAAATCGATTCGATCGACCAGAGCTTCTCTGTCGCACTGCTCCGGGTCTGCCGTTTCGCCGTCGCCGTTCTCTTCGCCATGGTGGCTCCCTTCAGGTCGCAGCATCATCGCGCATCTCGCGAGGAGCCAGCGATGCCGAAGCCCGTCACGTCCGAACGCATGCAACAGATCTTCGAGGCCGCCAAGAACTGGGGGCGCTGGGGCGCGGCAGATCAAGCAGGCGCGCTCAACCTGATTACCCCCGCGAAGCGGATCGCGGCGTCGCGGCTCGTGCGAACCGGCGAGGTCGTGAGCCTCGCGCGCGAGCTGCCGGTGCAGCCATCGGCGGAGAACCCCACGCCTGCGCTGCACATGATGATCGTGGCGGGCGACGCCTGCGGACCAGAGGCGCACGGCGTGGCGGGCCTCGAAACTGCGATGGACTTCGTCGGCGTCGCGTTTCACGGCATGGCCGTCTCGCACATCGACGCGCTCTGCCACGTCGCGGTGAACGGCAAGATGTACAACGGCTTTCCGATGACCGACGTGAAGTCGATCGGCGCGCTCCGTAACAGCATTCATGTCGCGAAGGAAGGGATCGTCTCTCGCGGCGTGCTGCTCGACATTCCGCGCCTGCGCGGCGTGCCGTGGCTCGAGCTCGGCGAAACGATTGCGCCGGAGGAACTCGCGGCGGCGGAGCAGGCGCAAGGCGTTCGCGTAGAGAGCGGCGATGTGCTGCTCATCGCTACCGGCCGCGACGCGCGCAAGGACAAGCACGGCCCGTGGAGCGCGAACGAGGAGGGGATCGCGGGCCTGCACGCCGAGTGCATCCCGTGGCTGCGCGAGCGCGACATCGCGGTGTTAGGGAGCGACGGCATCTCCGACGCGCTGCCGGGGCTCGCCATCCACGGCTGGCCGATCCCCGTGCACCAATGCACGCTCGTCGCGATGGGCGTGCACCTACTCGACAACCTACAGCTCGCGCGCCTAATGACGACGTGCGCGCGCGAGAAGCGCTGGGAGTTTCTGCTGACGATTGCGCCGCTGCGCGTCGAGCGCGGAACTGGGAGCCCGGTGAACCCGCTGGCGATGTTTTGATGCCCGCTTCGCGTACGGCATCCCTAACGACTGGTTCCTGCTTGCCTGCTCCGAGGATGTCCCGTGCAGCGCACGCGACGCGCGAACTGCGCGCGTACATGGACGAGCGCGCGGTCGTCGCGCCGCGGGGCCGCGCGCTCCAACGCGTGAACGCGCGGGCGCCCCATCGGGGCGCAGCGAAAGAACGGGGTCAGACCCCGCTCCTTCGCTGCGAGGCGCCAGAGTTCGCCAACACACGGAGAAACGCGTGAATCTCCAACAAATCGTGGACCGGCTCCGGCGCTTTGCCGTGGGCGCTTGCGCGGGCGACCAAGTCGGCATCGTCGCGCTCTATGGGCCCGATGGCACTGCAGAGATCCCCGTCTGCAGCCCGGTGCGTCGCGAAATCGAGTCGACTCGCAGCATTCACGTCGGCAGCGAACTCGCCGAGCGCGTCGAGATTCCGGGCGCGGCATGCAGCGCCGGCAGTCAGGCGGCCGTGACGATGAAACCGACAATCGCGCGCGCCAACGGGTTGATCGCGGTCGACCTCGCAGGCGCGAGGCGCGTTTGACTCCCGCGCTGCCGCCCGGGCCCGCGCTCGCCGTTACCGAGACGCCGCGCCTCCGCCTCGAACCGCTACTCGAGCATCACGCTCGCGAACTCTTCGCGGGCCTAAGCGATCCCGAGATCTACGTCTTCCAGGACGACGCCCCGCCCGCGAGCGAAGCGGCGCTCGCCAAGCGCTACCGCAGCCTCGAAGCGCGGCACTCACCCGACGGCAGCGAGGCGTGGCTCAACTGGGCGCTCTTTGCGCGCGATTTGAACGCCTACGTCGGCTCCGTGCAAGCGACTGTGCGCGACGCGGGTGAAGCCGAGATCGCCTACTCATTATTCGTGCCCGCCTGGGGGCGCGGCTTCGCGAGCGAAGCGGTCGCCGCGATGCTCGAAGTGCTCCGCACTGAGTTCGCCGCGCGCACATTCGTCGCGCACGTGGACCTGCGCAATCGCCGCTCGGTCGCGTTGCTCGAGCGCCTCGATTTCGTGCGCGCTGGCACGCGCGCGGCGAGCAATCCCGCGCAGCCCGACCCCGACCTCGTGTATCGCCGCCGAGCCTAATCACAGCGAGTGGCACTCCGGCGCGCTACCTGTGCGCGGCGAGCTGCGCTGCTCGCGGAAATCTTCGGGGGAGAAGAGCGATGGACGTGATTGAAGCGATGGAGACCACCCGCGCGATTCGCTTCCTGAAGCCCGACGCGGTGCCGCAAGAGCTGATCGAGCGCGTGATCTACGCGGCGACGCGCGCGTCGAGCCCGGGCAACTCGCAGGGCTGGGACTTCGTCGTGGTGCGCGATCGCGCGACCAAGGCGCGCCTCGGGCCGATCCTGCGCGAGCGCATGCTGCCGATGATTGCGGCGATTCCGCGCAATACGCCGATGGAGAAGCGCATGCTCGGCGGCGCGCGGCATCTGCTCGAGAGTTTCGAGGACGTGCCGGTGTGGATCTTCGTATGTGGCCGGAAAGTGTATCCGCCGCAGGCGCCGAGCGAACAGATGGTGCACGCGGCGCTCTATCCCTCAGCGCAGAATCTAATCGTTGCGGCGCGCTCGCTCGGGCTCGGCACCACGTTCACCACGTTCCAACTCGCGGCGGAGGCGGAAATGCGCGCCGTGCTGGCGCTGCCGAGCGATGCGCTGATCGGCGTATGCGTCGCGCTCGGCTACCCCGATCGCCCGTTCGGGCCGCTGACGCGCAAACCCGTCCGCGAGGTGATTCACTGGGAGAAATGGTGAGGCTCGCTTGAGCGCTCCGCTCGCCGGAATTCGCGTCGTCGATCTGACGCGTTATCTCGCGGGGCCGTTCTGCACGCAGCTGCTCGCCGATTACGGCGCCGACGTGGTGCGCGTCGAGTCGCCGCGCGGGCGCGAGTTTCGCGCGCCAGGCGCGACGCGCGACGCGTACTTCTTCTTGAGCGCGAACCGCAATAAACGCGCGCTCGCGCTCGATTTCGCGAAGCCCGAGGGCCGCGAAGTGTTGGCGCGCCTAATCGCTGGCGCGGACGTGGTGGTGGAGAACTACCGCCCTGGCGTGCTGGCGGCGCTCGGCTTCCCGCCCGCGGAGCTGCTCGCACGTCACCCGCGCCTCGTCGTGTGCAGCATCTCAGGCTTCGGCGCCACGGGGCCCTACGCGCAGCGCCCCGGCTTCGACCAGATCGCGCAGGGCATGAGCGGCCTGATGAGCCTCACGGGCACCCGCGAGAGCGGCCCGACACGCAGCGGTGTCGCGATCTCGGACCTGCTCGCGGGCACGTTCGCCGCGCAAGGCATCCAGCTCGCGCTCTTCGCCCGCGAAAGCACGGGCCGCGGGCAACTCGTCGAGACATCGCTGCTCGAAGCCACGCTGAGCGTGCTCACCTGGGCCGCGGGCCAGTACTTCGAGAGCGGCGCGAGCCCGGGGCCAGCGGGGCAACACCATCCACTCTCGTCGCCGTACGGAAGATTCCGTGCACGCGACGGCTTCCTCAACATCGCCGCGGGCAACGAGGCGATGTGGGAGAGGCTCGCGCGCACGCTCGAACGCGCGCACTGGCTGGCGGACGCGCGCTTCGCGAACGCGCCTGCGCGCGTGCGCAATCGCGCTGCACTCAGCACCGAGATCGAAGCGGCGCTCGCGAGCGGCGATGTGGCGCACTGGGTCGGCGTACTCAATGCCGCGGGCGTGCCCGCCGGCCCGGTGCTCGGTCTCGCCGAGGTGTTCGCAGACCCGCAGGTGCGCGCGCGCGAGATGCTCGTCTCGCTGCCGCACCCCGAGCTGGGCATGTTCCACACCACGGGCTTGCCGGTGAAGCTTTCAGAAACGCCTGGCGCGATTGCGCGTCGCCCTCCGCTGCACGGCGAGCACGGCGTCGAGGTGCTGCGCGAAGCGGGCTACGCGGACGCCGAGATCGAGGCGCTCGCCGCGCGCGGCGTGGTGAAGCTGCCGCCGCGATCGGGATAGACTGCGCCTCCTTTCAGGGAGCAGCGCGGAATGCCCGGACCGCTCGCAGGCATCAAGATCGTCGACTGCTCGCAGATCGTGTCGGGCCCGTTCGCCGTAATGATTCTTGCCGATCAAGGCGCCGAGGTCGTGAAGGTCGAGCCGCCGGGCTACGGCGACCTAATGCGTATCGGCACCTACTACCGCGGCGGGCTCTCGGCGTTCTTCCTGAACGTGAACCGCAACAAGCGCTGCGTGGTGCTCGATCTCACCAAAGCCGAAGGCCATGAGATCTTGCTGAAGATGGTGGCGGACGCGGATGTGTTCGTGCAGAACTGGCGGCCTGGCGCGGCCGAGCGCCTCGGCCTTGGCTGGGACGATCTGCGCAAAGTGAATCCGCGGCTGATCTATTGCTCGGTGAGCGGTTACGGCCCGACCGGCCCCTACAGCGACCGGCGCGTTTACGACCCGATCATCCAAGGCATTACCGGCCACGTCGCGATCCAGAAGAATCCGGAGATCCCGATTCCGGATCTGGTGCGCAACATCGTGGCCGACAAGTCCACCTCCTGGACCGCAGCGCAAGCCATTACGGCTGCATTGTTCGCACGCGAGCGCGGCGCGCCGGGTCAGCACATCGTGGTCCCGATGATCGACGCCTCGCTGTTCTTCTTCTGGCCCGACGGCATGATGAAGCACACTCTCGTCGGCGAGGCGGAGCGGCAGGGGCCAGTGCTCTACGAGATCTACCGGATCTACGAAACCGCGGACGGTCACCTGATCTACTTCACGGCGTCCGAGTCCGAGTTCCACGGCCTCTATCGCGCGCTCGCACACCCGGAGTGGTGTACCGACGCGCGCTTCAATTCCCCGGGCTATCTGAAGCCCGAGAATCGCGAGCTGCTCGGCGGCATGATTCTCGAGGAGATCCGCAAGTGGCCGACGCGCGAGCTGATCGCGCGCATGGCGGCCGAGCAAGTGCCGGTGGGCCCAGTGAACTCGATCGAGGAGATGCTGGTCGACCCGCAGATCGTGCATAACGACGCCTGGTTCGAGCTGGATCATCCGACGGCGGGCAAGTTCCGTACACCGCGGCCGGTCGCGCGCTTCTCCGAGACGCCGCAAGAAATCCGCCGCCTGCCGCCCCTGCACGGCGAGCACACGGCCGAAGTGCTGCGCGAACTGGGTTACGACGACTCCGGCCTCGCGAGACTGCGCGCGGACGGCGTGATTCCGTGACGGCGGCCGATTGCAAACTCTTGGGTGAGGTGAACTGAAGTGAGCAGGCTGAAGTCTCCGATCTGTGAGTTGTTGGGGATCGAGGTGCCGATCGTGCTGGCTGGCATGGGCGGCGCATCGGGCCCCGAACTCGCCGCCGCCGTCTCGAACGCGGGCGGCCTTGGCGTGTTAGGCGCGGCCGCGTGCGGCCCCGACGAGCTGCGCGAGTGGATCGCGCGCACGCGCAAGCTCACCGATCGGCCGTTCGGCGTGGACACGCTCCTGCCGGCTTCGGTGCGCCTCGGCACATTCAACAAGCCGAGCGCGAAAGGGAAGTCGCCGCAGGAGCTGCTGCCGGAGTATCAGGAGTTCGCGCGCGAGTTCATGGAGCGCGAGGGGCTCACGCGCGTCGATGGCCCGCGTCTGCGCGGCGGCTTCACGAATGACTTGTTCGAAGCGCAGATGCGCGTCGTGGTCGAAGAGAAAGTGCACGTCTACGCCTCGGGCCTCGGCGACCCGAGCCCGTGGATGGCCGCGCTTCACGCGAACGGCACCAGAGTGATGGCGGTGGTGGGCGCGGTCCGGCACGCGCGCAAGGTCGCCGCCAGCGGCATCGACGTGATCGTCGCGCAGGGCCACGACGCCGGCGGCCATAACAGTCCCGTCGGCACGATGGCGCTGATCCCTCAGGTGGTGGACGCCGCGGGCGACATCCCCGTGCTCGGCGCCGGCGGCATCGTCGACGGCCGCGGCGTCGCGGCGGCACTCATGCTCGGAGCGCAGGGCGTGTGGATCGGCAGCGCCTTTCTCGCGACGCACGAGGCGAACATCGAAGAGTTCCAGAAGAAGGCGATCGTCGAGTCCACCGAAGAGGGCACCACGATCACACGCAGCGTGACGGGGAAGCCCGCGCGCTACATCAAATCGAAGTGGACGCAGGCGTTCGTGGACGCAGGCCTCGAGCCATTGCCGATGCCTTATCAGGGTGCGGTGAGCGGGCCGGTGCAAGCGGCGGCGCTGCGCCAAGGACGCGGCGACATCGCGCCCGGCTTCGCGGGGCAGGGCATCGGCATGATCACGTCGATCCGCCCCGCTCGCGAAGTGCTGCGAGATCTCGTCGAAGGTGCGGAGCGCGCGCTCGGGGGTGCGAGTCATTTCGTGCGCTAGAGCGAGCGGCGCGCAATGACCGGCGCGCTGCCCAAGCTCGGCGTTTCGCTCGGCGCGCTCCACCCCGCGGCGCATCTCGACGTGACGGTCGCCGCGGAGCAGCTCGGCTACGAGTCGGTGTGGATGCCGGAACATCTGGTGTTCACGGCGAACATGACCGGCTCGCCGTTCCCGAACGCCGAGCATCCACCCGTGCCCCCGACGACGCCGGTGTACGACGCCTTCGCGTGGCTCTGCTTCCTCGCGGGCAAGACCTCGCGCATTCGGCTCGGTACGAATGTCTACTTGTTGGGGATTCGACACCCGTTCGTGGCGGCGCGCGCGATCGCGACGCTCGACGTGGTGTCGGGCGGGCGCGCCGAAGTTGGCATTGGCGCGGGCTGGCTGCGCGAAGAATGGACTGCGGCGGGCCTCGACCCGAAAACGCGCGGGCGGCGCCTCGATGAAGCGCTCGCCATCTGCAAGCGGCTCTGGACCGAGCGCGAGATCGAGCATCGCGGCGAGTTCTACTCGTTTCCGCCCGTAGCGTTCGAGCCGAAGCCCACGCAGAAACCGTGGCCGCGCATCCACGTGGGCGGCGAAAGCGAGGCGGCGCTGACTCGCGCAGCGCGCGACGCCGACGGCTGGATCGGCATGCAGCACACGCCCGAATCGTTGCGTGCGCCGCTCGCGAAGATCGCCGAAGTGCGGGGCCGCTACGAGCGCTGGAGCGAACCCTTCGAGGTGAGCGTGATGGGCGAGGTCGCCTCGCGCGAGGATCTCGCGCGCTTCGGCGAAGCCGGCGCGACGCGCGTGGTGGTCGCGCCGTGGAAGCGCACGCGCGACGCGATCGACGGCTTGCGGCGACTGGCGGAGAGCGTGTATTAGGGCCGTGCGCGCTGCGCAGCTCAATCAGCCGATCGAGATGCCGCGCCTGCGTCTCGAGCCGCTCTGTGAATCGCACGCGGCGCAATTTTTTGACCCGCTCTGCAGAACGTCGCGCCGTACGCGTGGATCGACGAGGAGCCGCCGCGCACGTCACCACCAACGTCGGCCGGATGTTCTTCCAGCCGTTCTGGAGCAAGGGTTACGCGGCCGATGCAGTGAGCGCGCTCGTAGCTCACCTAACAGAACACTCGGTTGTGGAGCAGCGCGCGTATGTGACGCTCGGCAACGGCGCCTCGGTGCGCGTGGCCGAGACGAGCCGCTTCGTGCTCACGCGCATCATCCCCGGCGGCGATGCATTCCGCGGCGTCACCTACGACGACATGGAGTTCGCGCGCGGCCGGAAGACTCGACTAGGCCCAGCCCGGAGATCCAGCGGCCAGCATTCGCGCGAATCGGATGTGCTGCGGCGCATCGGCCTCGGCCGCTACGCGCCGCTCGCTGCCGAAGCCGGTTAGGTCCTAGCCTGCGCGGAACGCAGGGCCCGCGCCACGCGGGATCACGCGGTGAATGCGCGTCTCGTCGTTGGCTCGAGGCGCATGCCGTTCAGTTCCACTCTCCCTCGATCGCCTGCAGGGCCGCCGAGAGTTCCCCGAGCCAATCCTCGTCGAAGCCGACGCGCCGCCAGCGAATCGCGCCGCTCGCGTCGACCAACAGCGTCGTCGGCGTCTCGCGGAGCTCGAACGCCTGCGCGGCAAGTGTCGTTCGATCGTGACTCACGCGGAACGTCACCGTGTCTGCGTGCTTCTTCAGGAAGCGCGTCAACTCGCGGCGGCCGCGGTCGACGCTGATGCCGAGCACGATCGCGCGATCAGGCCACTTCTTCTGAAGGGCCTCGACCGTCGGCAACGCCCGCCTGGAGTCGCTGCACCAGGTCGCCCACAACACGACGATGACCGGGCGCGCTCCCAAGTCCGCGAGCGTCACGGGCTTGCCGTCGAGGTCGACGCCCAGCGCCTCGTCCCGCGGAATCACGTCGCCCACGTCACGCGCCTGAAGCGGTGCGGCGACCCACGCGAGCAGGCAAAGCAACGCGCATGCGGCGAACGTTTGGTTGCGGGGTCTCATTGGGCACTCACCTCCACAGCGGTCCGCGAGGGATTCGGCTCGTTGATCACCACGGCGAGAGCTGGCGCCAGCTCTTTCAGCCAGTTTTCGTCGAACCCGAGGTGTTGCCAGCGGACTGCGCCGGAGCGGTCGATCAACACGCTCAGCGGGATTCCAGGCGCGGCAAAGAATCGTTCCGCGCGCCGCTTCGAATCATGCGTCACGCGAAGCGTTAGGGATTTCGAGTTTCTGCGCAGGAAGCGCGAGAGGTCGGCGCGAATCTTGTCGCCGCTCACGGCGATCACCGTCACGCGATCGCCGAACTTGCGGTGCAGCGCCTCGGCGGTAGCGAGCTCCTTCCGGCAGCTCTTGCACCAAGTCGCCCAGAACAACGCCAGCACGGGGCGCTGGCCGAGCGACGCGAGCGTGACCTCGTCGCCGGCGAGCGTCTTGCCGAGGAAAGTCTCGGGAGCGAGACGCAGGGGCGACTCGTTTCCCCGAGCCGCGCTCGAGAGCAGCGTGAGCGCGAGCAGCGCGATCGAGCGTACGCGAGCGGGCATCCGCGTGACCTCCGGCCTCACGCATGCTCGCACGCACGGCGCGCGGCGGCCAAGCCGGGCTAGGGTGCGCGCGCATGCCGATCCGCGGAATCGATCACGTGGCAATTACGGTGACGGACGTCGAATCCAGCGTGTCCTGGTACACGCGCGTGCTCGGCGCGAATCCGCTGTATCTCGCCGAGTGGCGCGCAGGAAAGCTTCCCGTCGTGATTCTGCAACTGGGCGAGAGCCGCATCTCGGTGCACGCCGCCGCCGCGCCGGCGAAGCCGCACGCGCAGGCACCGACGCCCGGCTCCGCGGACCTGTGCTTCCGCTGGAGCGGGCCGCTGAGCGACGCCGAAGCGCATCTCTCCGCGTTCGGCATCGAGATCGAAGAAGGACCGGTGCCGCGCCCGGCGGCCGACGGCAAGCTCGGCAGCTCGCTCTACTTCCGCGACCGCGACGGCAACCTGCTCGAACTGCTCTCCACCGACTGACGCGAACCCACCAAAAGGCAAGCGGGGACGTTAGTTCCTTTTAAAATGGCAAGAACGTGCCCGCGTTCGGTTTGTTGGCGGGGGGGCGGGGGTGGGGGGGG
>JANNDT010000471.1:0-9005 GCA_031387905.1 Deltaproteobacteria bacterium | reverse complement strand
ACGCGCCGCCGCCCAAACACCACCAGCAGCCCACCGCGCTTGGCCGCCGCGTCGAGCTCGCGCAGTTCCGGGTCTCGGTTGACGAATTCCATGTTCACGGCCGGCAGCTTGCCCGCCGGCTTGATGCTTGTCAAACATTATGTTTTCCGGACATAATCTTCCCGCCGGGGGACGTGAGACATTCAAAAGCGGCAGAGGACGGCACAGTCTGGTTCAAGCTCGGTTTGGTCTTTTGAGCGAACGAATCGGACCGGCGGAATCACGTCCTTCTATCGACACTGCCGCGCGCTCGTGCAGGCTTCCGCGCCCCAGCGGAGGATTCATGAACCGATTCCAGCTCTTGCTCGCCCTGACGGTGCTCGCGCTCGCGGGACACGCGACAGCCCAGGATGCAGCCGCGCCTGCGCCCGACGCGGCGGCGGAGCTCGCGAAGAAGCTCAACAACCCAGTCGCGAGCCTGATCAGTGTGCCGTTCCAGAACAATTTCGAGTTCGGCATCGGGCCCGCGGATGCGCTGCGCTATCAGCTCAACGTCCAGCCCGTGATCCCGTTCACGCTGAACGAGCGCTGGAACATGATCACGCGCACGATCGTCCCGATCATTCATCAGGGTTCGCCGGTCTCAGGTGGCGAGGACGTCGGGGGGGCTCGGCGACATCCTGCAGAGCTTCTTCTTCTCGCCGAAGGAACCGGTTGCGGGCTGGGTCCTCGCCGCGGGGCCGGTGCTCGGCTGGGCCACCGCGTCGGACAGCCGGATCGGCTCGGAGAAGTGGACGCTGGGGCCGACGGTGCTCGCGCTGAAGCAGGATTCTGGCTGGACCTACGGGCTGCTGGCGAATCACGTCTGGTCCTTCGCGGGCGACGACAGCCGCGACGACGTGAGCGCGACCTTCCTGCAGCCCTTCGTTTCGTTCACTACCAAGAAATTCACCACCTACGGTTTCAACACCGAGTCTCTCTATGACTGGGAGCACAAGCAGTGGACCGTGCCGCTCAACCTCAGCGTGACCCAGCTGCTAAAGCTCGGCTCACAGCGGCTGAGCCTCTCGCTCGGATCGCGTTACTACGCCGACAAGCCCCAGGGCGGCCCCGAATGGGGGCTGCGCTTCTCGGTGACGTTGGGTTTTCCGAAGTGATCGCGGTTGACGCCACGCGCGCACTCCTTCCTGCGGAAAGCGCTTCAGCGACCTGAAGGGTTCGCTGGACTCTGGCGCGATCAATCAAGCGGAGTACGACAAGATTCGTGCGCGGATCTTGAGGCATGTCGGCCTCACGCAACCCCGCGCGCGCGGTTAGGCAAAGCCGACCGGATCGACGACCTCCAGGAACGGGAAGCGGTGGAAGTCGGCGTCTCGCGTGCAAATCTGACGAATGCCGTGCTCCCGCATGAGAACCGCGGTGTGCGTGTCGTGGATCAGGTTGCCAGCGAGGTGCGGGATCTCGGCGATGACCTGAGAGGCAACCTCGGCATGCCGGTCGGTTGCCACCAAGATCGAGAGACCCGGCGAAGCGTTCAGTGCAGAGACGAACTCCCACGCTTTCGCCGCGGTCCACGGGCGCCGTAAAACCCGCGGGTGAGTGCTCACGCGGAGAAACTCGTAGACGATCGACCAGGTCATGAACCACGCGCCCGCTCCGGTTCGCCGCGCTTCGAGCCAGCGATGACAGGCGGAGTGAAACGGCGAACTCGCGTCGGCGGCATAAACCAGCACGTTCGTGTCGACGACGACCACTAGCGGCCTTCCATCGCCTGATAGAGCGCATCGCGATCTGCGATATCGACCAGCGCGCCTCCACTCTCGAAGGTGGGAAGCGGAGGCAATGCCGCGCGCCGGCGTGGCGAGCGCAACAGGAGCCGGAGCGCGGTTTCGACCAGATCGGACATCGTTCGGCCCTGCCGGGCGGCCTCGCGCTTGAGCCGCGAGAAGACTTGGTCGTCGATGTTGAGCGTGGTCTTCATCCGCCTGAGCATATCGGAGATATGGGAATACGGCTAGACGGCAGGTTAGTACGGGCCGAAGGAGTAGCCCGTGCGACGAGCGGAGTCAGCACGGCCCTCAGGCCGCGCCTCTCGCGCGCTCCCGCCTGCGCTCGCTGCGCAACAAGTTCCGGCTCACGCCGTCGCACACCACGTCCAGGTAGCTCGCGGGATCGAGAGGTGGGTCGAGCGGCACGCTGCTCTCGAAATCGAAGGTGGCGTGCGTGAAGTAAGTGAAATCCCGGTTGGTGGTGCGCTGGCGTTCGAGCAGCTTGCGCGCGGCTCTCGCCTTGTTGGGCTGGCGGGTCAGCGACGCCGCGAGCGAACCGCCGAGCGCGGGGAGTTCGTGGTGCACGGCATGCGCAATGCGGAAACCGAGGCCGAGATCGCCCACGTAGCGGATGCCGACACCCGGCCCGCGCACCGGGTTCTCTTCGAAGTACGCGGTGATGCGCTCGCGGCACAGCTGCATCGGCAGCGCGCCTGACAAGCCCGCGACGGCGTGGCGAATGCGCAGCTCGCCGCGCGGCGGCGGCGCGAACGCGGCCTCGACGATGCGGTGCGCGACGGCGTCGCAGGGCACGACATCGAGGCGCGCGCGCAAATCGGCCGCGACGACGCGCAGGCGCCCGCTACCGAGCAGTGCGACGAAACCCGCGAACGCGGCAGCGCTGTCGATCCAGCCGACGAACGGCGCGCGCTCGCTCGCCGAGACGATGCTCGGCCGTAACAACGTGAGCGGCAGGCCCTCGCCGCGGCGCGCGACGAGATGCTCGGCGATGCACTTGGTGAGCGTGTAAGTGTTCGGGTGGCCGGTCTCCGCGAGCAGCCGCGTTTCGTTGGTGCGGCGCGCGAGGATGTCCGCATAGGTGGAGGCCGCGTCGCGCGGCAGCGGCGCGAGCTTCTCCGGGGCGCGCAGTACATCGCCGCCGATCGCGCGCGGGTGCGCGTGGACATACGCAGTCGACACATCGACGAACGACGCGAGCCGACGGCATTCGCGCGCGACGTCGAGCGCGGCGAGCGCGCCGCTCGTGTTCACCGCAGTCGCCTCGGCGAGCGGCATGTTGAACTCGACCGACGCCGCGCAATGGATCACATGCGTCACTTCCGCGGCCACGCGTTCTCGCACGCCGGGCGCGAGCCCGAGGCCTGGCTTGGTGAGATCGCCCGCAATCGCTTCGACGCGCTTCTCCCAGCCCGGCGGATGCTCCGCGAAGCACGCGGACGCGACGACGTCGGCGCGCAGCCGCGCATCCGCGTGCTCGGGATCGCTCGCGCGCACGAGCGCGAGCACGCGCCCGATGCCCAGCTCCTCGCGCCGCCGCATCAACTCTTCGAGCACCACCTTGCCGACGAAGCCGGTGGCGCCCGTGAGCAGTACGACGTGCTCGCCCGCGGTCACGAACACGACTCCGCTACGGCGCGGCGAGCGCGATCCACAGGGGCGTCCGAGCGGCGTGGAAGCCACTGTTCGACTCCGCTCGGCTTCGCCTCGCTGCGCGCTTCGGCGGGTGCTGCGCACCCGCGTTCCTCTCGAGTGACTCCGCTCGGCTTCGCCTCGCTGCGCGCTTCGCTTGCCGTCATCCGTTTCCGCAGCCGAGCACGTTGTCAGGGTCGAGCGCCTGCTTCATGCGATCGCGCCAGGCGAGCGCCGCGGGCGTGAACACGCGCGGCAGGAACGCGCTGCGCAGCTTGCCGATGCCGTGGTGGTGTGAGAGCGAGCCGCCGCTCGCGAGGATCTCGTCGCGCGCGGCGCGCTCGAGCTCGGCGAAGACTTCGCTCGGGTGCTCGACGCCTTTGTAATAAAACGCGAAGTAGAAGTAGAGGCAAACGCCGGCTTCGTAGAGCTGCGTCACGCGAACGCAGATGAACGGCTTGCCGGGCAGCCCGCGCGCCGCGTGCTCTTCTGCGATGCGCCGCTTCACGTTCTCGCACACCGCGCGCGCTTCGCTCCACGGCACGGTCGTCTCGAAGGATTCCGCAACCAGCCAGTGTTCCATCATGAAATCGCGGATGTAGGCGATCGCGAAGGTCAGCTGGTAGCCCTTCTCGCCGTTCTCGCCGCCCGCTCTCATGCCGCGGTTCTTCGCCGCGAGCGCGTACACCGTGCGCTCTTGCGCCGCGACCTCTTCCTCCGTGCCCTCGAACAGCAGCGTGCAGGCGACCATCTGGTTCGCGTCGAAGCCTTTGACGTTGAGCACGAACCACTTCTCGGCCTTGCTCATTAGGGCCCTGAGCCCGGTCTTCGGCGGCTTCACGGCTTGGCCGAACTGGAACTGCAAGTTGTCCATCAAGCGCACGCTCGCGGGCTTCCGGCCCGAGCGTTCGACGCCGTGCATGAACTCGAAGCCGTCGTCGAAGTTCTTGAACAGCACCGAGCCAAAACGCCTGACGGCGGGCTTCGGGAACACCTTCAGGATCGCGCTCGTCACGATGCCGAGCCGGCCCTCGCTGCCGATCAGCCAGCGCGCCGGATCGCCGCCCACCGCTTCGCGCGCAGAGGGCGCGCGCGCCAGTTCGCCGCCCTCGGCTGTTACGGCCGAGATCGAGAGCACGAGGTCCTCAATGTTTCCGTAGCGATTCTTCTTCATGCCGCTGGCGTTGGTCGCTACCCAGCCGCCGAGCGTCGAGAGTTCCGCCGAATCCGGCTCGTGGCCGGTGGTGAAGCCATGGCGGCCGAGTTGCTCCTCGATCTCGCTGCCCGTCGCGCCCGCTTGGATGCACGCCGTGCGGTTCACCGGGTCGATCCACAACACGCGGTTCAGGCGCCGCAGGTCGAGCGACACGATCGTGCGCTTCTCCGCTTCGAGGCAGCGCAGCGCGTCGGTGACGTTGGTGCCGCCGCCGAACGGCACGACGCAGGCGCGGTGCGCCCGCGCGAGTTCGACCACGATGCGAACTTCGGCTTCTGTGGTCGGCCACACCACCAGGTCGGGCACGCGCGCGAAGCCGCCCCACTTCGCGCCCCACATGTCTTCCTGCGTGTGGCCGTGACCGTGGCGCAGGCGCAGCTTTGCATCGACCGAGATGCGCGCGGGGTCGAGCTTCTCCGCGAGCGCGTGCTCGAACGCTTCGTTCTCGATGCGCGCCGGAACCGGAGTCGGGTAGCGCGGAGCGTTCTTGTCGCGCGGGTCGAGCTTCAGCGCGACGATGCCCTCGGCCCACGGCAACAGCGCCGGGATTTTCTTACCGCCGATCGCGTAACGCGAGCCGGTGAACTCGACCTCGCCGCGCTCATCGACGCGGAAGCCGCTGTCGGTGAAGCCCCAACCATCGAGGCGCTCTTCGCCTCGCGAAGTGGGCGGCTCGGGAAAGATGCGCTGCAGTTTCTCGACGTGGGTCATTGTGGACCTCGGGCTGGGCATGCAGGTTCGCCCGCCTGCGCGTTCCGCGTAAGGGGGGAGGGGGGCGGGAGGCGCAGCCGAGCGAAGGGGATGCGGCAAGCGGCGCCCCGCCGCGCGCAGCGAGGCGAAGCCGAGCGAAGTGAATGCGATAGCGTGCGGAAAACGGAGGAATTCTCATGCGAATCGGAATCATGACTGGGGCTGGAGGCCCGGGCGACACGATCGACACGCTCGTGGCGAAGGGCCAAGACGTCGAGCGGCGCGGCTTCGCGGCGCTCTGGATGGCGAACATCTTCTCGCTCGACGCGATCCTCACGCTGGCGATCGTCGGGCGCGAGACGCAGCGCATCGAACTCGGCACGGCGGTGGTGCCCACCTACCCGCGCCACCCGTTCGCGATGGCGCAGCAAACGCTCACCGCGCAGCAGGCCGCGCGCGGGCGCTTCACGTTGGGCATCGGGCTCTCACACAAGATCGTGATCGAGAGCATGTTCGGCATGTCTTACGACAAGCCCGCGCGCCACATGCGCGAGTACCTGGAAGTGCTGCGCCCGCTGCTGCGCGGCGAGCAGGTGAAGTTCTCGGGCGAGGTCTATCAGGTGGCGGGCGGGCTCAGCATCGCGACGCCGCCGCCGCCGGTGCTGATCGCGGCGATGGGCGAGACGATGCTCAAAGTGACCGGCGAGCTCGCGGATGGCACGGTGCTCTGGATGACGGGCGCCAACACGGTCGAGAAGTTCGTCGCGCCCCGCATCAACGCGGCGGCGAGCGCCGCGGGCAGGCCGAAGCCGCGCATTGCGGCGGGCATCCCGATCGCGCTCACGAACGACGCCGCGGGCGCGCGCGGCTGGGTCGCGACCAACCTGGTGGTGTACGGCCAGTTGCCGTCGTACCGCTCGATGCTCGACAAGGAGGGCCTCGCAGGCCCCGCGGATCTCGCGCTGGTCGGCGACGCGAAGACGCTCGACGCTGGCCTCGCGCGGCTGCGCGATGCAGGTGTTACGGACTTCGTCGCTTCGATCGTGCCGAGCGACGCCGGCGCCGAAGCCCGCACGCTCGACTATCTCCAGAGCAAGCTGTGAGGTCTGGCGCTCTCGCTGCGCTCGTGGCGTTCGCACTCTCCGCGAGTGCGGCTCCCGCGACCGAGCCATCTGGCCTGTTCCAGAAAGTGCACTGCCTCAAGTACGCCGGCCTCACCGCGAAGCTGAGCATGCTCGTCGTGGGCGTGCAGCCCGATGTCGAGATGGAGCACCCGATGGTGATCTGCGTGGCGCAGCGCGCCGGGCAAACGGTCGTGCTCGACGCAGGCTTCGTCGATCAGGCGTACGGCAAGGCGCAGGGCGTCACGGACTTCACCGATCTCGCCGAGCGCCTCGCCGACATCGGCGTGAAGCCCGAAGACGTCGACGTCGTGACGCTCGGGCACCTGCACTGGGATCACGCCGGCGGCACGAGCCGCTTCCCGAACGCGCGCTTCGTGGTGCAGCGCCGCGAGCTCGAGTTCGCTGCAGTCGATGTGCCAGGTAACAAGTTCATCACGAACGGCTTCCGCATGCAGGACGTCGTCGACACGCTGAAGCTGAAGTGGGACGGGCGGCTCGACCTCGTCGATGGCGACGTCGAGGGCTGGCAGGACGGCATCGACCTGTATCTCACGCCCGGCCACACCGCGGGCACGATGACGACGTGCCTCGCCACCGTGAAGGGTCGCGTTTGTTATACGAGCGACGCCGTCTACTCCTACGAGAATCTCGAGCAGAATCTCCCGCTCGGGATCGCGGTGCTGCCGCAGGAGATGTTCGAGTCGTTCGCGAAGATCCGTCGCGTGCTGCGCGGCGGGAAGCTCGTGCCCGGCCACGCCGCCGCGATCTTCAGCGACGCCAAGGCCCACGGCTTCCGCAGAGTGAGCGAGCGCGTCGTCGCGATCGTGGAGTGACGGCGAGCGGCGCTTCGCCGCGCGCAGCGACGCGAAGCCGAGCGGAGTCGAGCAACGCGGCGCGCGGAGTCGCGCTCGCGATTTTTGCGCTCGCGCTCGGCTGTGGGCCCGTGCCCGGCGGCGCGCTGCGCGGCGTCGTGTCGCCAGCGCCGGCGACGTGGAGCGCTGCGCTCAGCGGCGAGCGCGCGATCTGCGAGATCGAAGCGCGGCCCGCGAACCCGCACTCGATTCAGCTCGAGTGCTTCGCGCGAGATAGCCAGCTCTATGTGCAGTCGCACCGCTGGGCGCTCGCGCCGTGGTGGCCTAAGAGCTGGGCCGCGATCTGGCTCGAAGAGCCCGACGTGAAGGTGCGCATCGGGGATCGCATCTACGAGCTCCGCGCCGTGCGCGTGACCGATGCCGTGCTGCGCCTGACGATCCTGAACGAGCGCGGCTACGACCCCGTGCCCGACGGCATTGCGCTGTTTCGCTTCGACGCACGCACCGCTCAGGCGCCCGGCAGCGAATCCCCGTAACGATCGAGGAACGCGATCTCCCCGAGCGGGCGGCGGTTCAGCCGCGCCGGGAACGGCTTCGCGGGCCAGCCGAGCGCGATCGTCGCGGCGGTCGAGATGTCGTCGGGGATCGCGAGCAGTTCCTTCACTTGCGGCTCGACCGCGCAGAGCAGCGTGGTGAGGGCGGTGCCCAGCCCTTCGGCGCGCGCGGCCAGCAACAAGTTCTGAACGGCGGGGTAGACCGAGGCGCCGCCGACGATCGAGAGCCGCCCGAGGGCGGCGTCGGTCGGGTGCACATCCGCCAGCCGCGCGCACGCGACGATTAGCACCGGCACCTCGGCGAGGTGGCGCGCGAAGTGATCCGCGTTGGCGATGATCTGCGGCAGCGCGCCGACGCGCACGCTCCCGCGCGTCACTCGCGCGAAGTAGCTCTCCCAGGGCGGCAGGTACAGCTCCGCGAGGCGTCTCCGCTTCGCGGCGTCGCGCACCGCAATCAAGCGCAGCGGCTGGCGGTTGCCGCCGGTGGGAGCGAAGCGCGCCGCGTCGAGCACGCGCGCGAGCACGGCAGCGGGCACCGCGTCGGGCTTGAAGAAGCGGCAGGTGCCCGCGGTGTGGATCGCATCGATTAGGTCCATCGTCGGCTCCTGGTTGAGGCGCGTGGGGCTTTCCGGTTCACGTGCCAGAAAGGTCCCGCCCTAACAGCGCGAGGTCCAATAGCGCAACGCTCCTCGCGACCGCGAGTCTGCAGCGGATGCCGGCACCCCGCTTCGTGGAGCCGGGCGGGCAGCCGGCCGCGAATCGCGTTGTAGGCCGACCCCATGCGCCGGTCGGGGTGCCTCTAAGCTGCGTCGGTGTGGATGACTTCGCGGTTCGGCACTGTGGCGATACGCTGAAACAGGCGATCGTGCAGTACGCGCGGCGTCGAGCAGGTCGAGCATCCAGTACCGCCGAGTGGGTTGCGGCGAAGATAGGACGGCGCGCGGACATGTTCGAGTGGAGTGGACGAGTCGCAGTAATCACTGGGGCTTCCAGCGGGATCGGCGCGGCGCTCGCGCGCACGGTCGCGAAGCGCGGCGCGGCGGTGGCGCTCGTCGCGCGGCGCGAAGAGCGGCTGCGCGCCGTGGCAGACGAGATCGTGCGGTCGGGCGGACGCGCGAGCGTGCACGTCTGCGACATCGCGGAGCGCGCGCAAGTCGAAGCCTGTCTGCGCGACGTGCTCGCGGCGCATGGCGGTCGCATCGATCTGCTAG
>JANNDT010000411.1:0-4312 GCA_031387905.1 Deltaproteobacteria bacterium | reverse complement strand
CGATCCGCTGGCGGCGCTGCGCACGCTCCTGCCCAGGCGCGCGGAGTGCGCGGACGCGGCGCCCGCGCCGCTCCCGTTCGTGGGCGGGCTCGTCGCCGCGCTCGGCTATGAACTCGCCGCGCGCTTCGAGGCGCTCCCGCTCGCGCACGACGATGCGCGACTGCCGTTCGCGGACGCGTTCGCGCTCGGTGTCGACCGCCTGTATGCGCTCGACCATGGGTTCGGGCGGGCGTATGCCGTCGCGCTGTGCGCGGGCGAGAGTGCCGAAGCGGCGGCCGGCGCGGCGCGCGCTGCAGCGCGCGAGCTCGCGGAAACCGCGCCGCGCGCGGGGTGGGGGGTGCCGGCGCGGGACGAATGCACGCCGCGAGCCGCGCTCTCCCCACAGCGCGGCTTCGATGCGCAGGAGCACGCCAAGGCTGTCGAGCAGATTCGCGAGCGCATCGCTGCGGGCGACCTCTACCAGGCATGTCTGACCCACCGCATCGACGCCGAGTTCTCCGGCGACGCGTTCGCTTATTACTGCGCGCTGCGCGAAGCGAACCCCGCGCCGTTCGGCGCGTTCGTTGCGCTGCCCGAGGGTGCGATCGCGTGCAGTTCGCCCGAGCGCTTTCTCTCGCTAGGCGACGCTGGCGTGCTCGAAACGCGCCCCATCAAGGGCACGCGCTCGCGGCGCGAGGCTCCCGCCGCCGATCGCGCCGAGGCTGCGGCATTGCTCGCTTCCGAGAAGGACCGCGCCGAGAACCTGATGATCGTCGATCTCGCGCGCAACGATCTCGGCCGCGTCTGCGAACTCGGCAGCGTGCACGTCCCCGAGCTGTTCGCGGTCGAGTCCTACGCGACCGTGCATCAGCTCGTCTCCACGGTGCGCGGCCGGCTCGCGCCGGGGCGCGATGCATTCGACGCGATTCGCGCCGCGTTCCCGCCGGGCTCGATGACGGGCGCTCCGAAGATCGCGGCGATCGCGCTGCTCGCGCAGATCGAGCGCGCGCGGCGCGGCCTCTACGCCGGCGCCCTCGGTTACCTCGACGTCCGCGGAGGTTGCGACCTCGCGGTGGTGATCCGCACTGCACTGCTCGCGGGCGGGCGCATCGCGGTGCACACAGGCGGCGGCATCGTCGCCGACAGCGATCCTCGCGCGGAGTGGGAAGAGGCGGAGGCGAAGGCCGCAGCGCTGCTCGCGGCCGCCCGCGCGTGGTAGGGTCGCGCCACCACAGGAGGCCCACATGCTTCGCGCAATCCGCTTCGCGTTCTCGGCGCTGTTCGCCCTGGGTGTCGCGCTCGCTGCGCACGCCGACGAGACCTGTCAGTCCCCGTACCTGCCGAGACTGACCGGCCAGGAAGACTTCATCTACGTCTGGACGCTCGGCGTCGAAGGGCTCGGCGACGGTTCCGACAAGCTCGTGACGGTGGGCGCGAACCCCGCGCGCAGTGATTACGGAAAGATCGTGCACTCGCTGCCGGTCGGCGGCCGCCACGAGGCGCATCACGCCGGCTTCACCGACGACCGCCGCTACATCTGGGCCGGTGGCCTCGACGACAGCGTGATTTTCGTGTTCGACGTCGGCAGCGATCCGGCCGCGCCGAGACTCACTCGCACCATCACGGATTTCTCCGAGAAGACCGGCTGGGTCGGCCCGCACACGTTCTACCCAATCCCCGGTCGCATGCTGATTACGGGCCTCTCGAACGCTGCCGACAAGAGCGGCCGCACGGGCTTCGCCGAGTACAACAACGACGGCACGCTCGTGCGCACCGTCCCGATGCCGGCCGGCGCCGAGTACGGCTACGACCTGCGCATCAACGCGCAGCTGAATCGCATGCTCAGTTCGTCGTTCACCGGCCACCAGAACTACATGCGCAAGCTGCCCGAGTTGTTGGGTGACGCCGAGGCGATGAAGAAGTTCGGCAGCAGCATGGTCGTCTGGGACTTCCACGCGCGAAAGCCGCTGCAGACGCTCGCCGTGCCCGGCGCGCCGCTCGAGGTGCGCTGGTCGCTGGGCGAGAGCCACGAGTACGCGTTCACGAGCACAGCGCTCACCTCGAAACTGTGGGGCGTCTTCCGCAAGAGCGACGGCGACTTCGAGGCCGTGGAGATCGGCACGATCGGCGACCCCGCGAAGATTCCGCTGCCCGTCGACATCAGCCTCTCGGCCGACGACAAGACCCTGTTCGTCGACACCTTCATGGACGGCAGCGTGCGTGTGTTCGACGTCTCGAACCCGCGCGAGGCGAAGCAGATCTACGAACTCAGGATCGGTTCTCAGGTGAACATGGTGAGCCAGACCTGGGACGGGAAGCGGCTGTACTTCACGAGTTCGCTGCTCGCGAACTGGGACGGCACCGGCCACGCGGACGAGCAGTTCCTGAAGGCATTCACGTGGGACGGCGCCAAGCTCACGCCAACCTTCGCGATCGACTTCACCGCCGAGAAGCTCGGCCGCCCGCACCACATGCATTTCGGGCAGCTCGGATTCTGGGGGAAGGCCGAGCCCGAACCGGGTGACGCGGCGGCGAAGTAGTTAGGGGCGGCTGGATGCGCGGAGCGGCGGCGCGATGGCTCGCGGCGCTAGCGGGTGCTGCGCTCGCCGCTTGCGCGGCGCCGCCTGAGCGAGCCGCGACGTCCGAGCGCGCGCCGGTCGAGGCGCGCGCGCTCGAGACCGAACAGCTAACGGAGTTCGCGAACCATGAGGAGGTAGTCGCCTTCGCGCAAGAACTCGCGGCGCGCGAGCATGCGCACAACTTGGACAAGCATCCGGAGCAGATGGCGGGTGAGGAGGGCTTGATGACCGGGTCCTTCCGTAAGCCCGCGCCTCCGTGGCTTAGCGAGCTTCCCTACGCATGGATGGATCGCGGCGCGATCGCGCGGCCCGTCGGGCGCAAACTCGTCGTGCTCGACCACGGGCGCGTGCGTATTTTCCGAGTGCGCCGTAGCCGTGGCGCAGAACTGCGCGCTGTCAGCGAGCTTGCGGTCACTGCTGCGGATTCAGGCCTGGACATTCGCTGGGACGATTTCTTCGTGAGAGGCGATCTCCTGCTCGTCGTAGGTGTCGAGCGCTCGGGTCGCGACGCGTTCGCATCCTTTGAGTTCGCGACGGATGGATCACTCGCGCGCCGCGAGATGTTGCTGTGGGGCGAGCCGCGAACCAAGGGCTCAATCTACCCATGGGACATCCACTCGGACGTTTGGCTTCGCGGCGATGAATTGATTTTCCTAGCAGCCGTTTCGCTGGCTGGGATCGTCCGCGACGACGACCTCTTGGGTTTCGTTCGCGTTGGCGAGGCGGGAGCGACCGAACCCTTCTACGCGCTCGCAGAGACGCGCTTCCTCCGATCCGAGATCAGGAGCGTCCACCCCGGGGCCGAGCTCGTGGTTCGTTGCAAGCTTCCGCTCGCCGAACGGGGCTGCTCGGCGACGGGCATGTTCATCGATGGTTCATTGGACAGCTCGCATGTCGGCCAGAGCGGCGCGTACCTGCTCGCGGAGACGTGGTGCGGCGACGACGAAGTTGGCCACGAGTTCGCCGCGCTTCGCGTTCCATTCGGTAGTCCGGTTGGCTCGCTGCTGCGCGGAGTCGGGCACCCGTTGAGCGACGCGACTCGTGGCGAAGGCGGCGCATTTCGCTTCATCGCCGAGTCCGAGCGACGTTGGACCCTCTTTGAACTCGGGCCGGCCGGCGCGAGCGAGCGACCGCTCCCAAAGCCCGCCAGGGCCGAGCAATGCGAGCTCGGCCGCTTGCTCGGCGCACACGTTCTCTACGGAAACTGCGAGCAGCCAGGCGACCTCGAGAGCCTCCCGGGGATTTGGACGCTCGCGCTCGCGACGAACGAGCTTTCGTTCTTCGCGAGCGAGGGGCAGGTCGAGGATGTGCGCGTCACTCCGGAGGGCCGCGTCGTCGTAATCAGCAGGGGCAACAGTGAGAGCGAGATGCTCGAAACGATCGAACTGTCATTCGCGACAGAGCCACCCGCCGCACATCTCACTCGCTATTCGAGCGGGGGTGATTTCTTCGAGTACGTCGGGTCCCGCGAGGGTAGGAACGTCGTGATCCGCCGTCGAACTTCCGAATCGCGCCCCGACCCCTGGGTCGAGGATGCATTCGATCTATTGTGGACGAAGAGAGCGCCGGGCGGCGAATACGCGGTGGTCGCGCGCGCGACATACCCCGCGATGCAAGTCGATCCGGACGACGGGGACGCCTCACGTGGGATTTGGGAGGATGAGTTTTCGTGGCTTCCCGATCGGGTGCTTCGCGTGGGTAAGGATCGGGAGATCCAACAGTTAGTGATCGGACGCCCGAAATGAATCGCCTCG
>JANNDT010000403.1:0-3779 GCA_031387905.1 Deltaproteobacteria bacterium | reverse complement strand
GACGACGCCGAGGGACGAGCGCAGTAGGTTCGCGAGCAGTGCGCTCATCAGGCGCGGGCGTTCGACGCTGGCTGCTTCGAGCGCGCTGCGCGGCAACGCCCAGCACACCGCAGGCCCGTCGGCTCGCACGCAGGCGCTGCGCGTGCCGTGCTCGACGAGTGCGCTCTCGCCGAAGCACGTGCCGGCCGAGAGCGTCGCGAGGCGCCGCTGCTGCCCGTCGGGCCCCGCGGCGAGGACGCTCAGCCGGCCGCGCACCAACAGGAAAACCTCGTCCGCGGGCGCGCCTTCGCGGACCACGAACTGACGTGGCGCGAGCTCGCGGCGCTGCGCGAGCGCGAGCACGCAGCGCAGTTCGTCGCGATCGAGGCCGCGCAGCGTCTCGTGCTCGGCGAGCGGCAGCTCGTCGGCGTCGGCCGCCGCTTCGCGCTTGCCCAACAACTCGCTCTCGCACCACTCGAGCGCGGCGTCGAGCTCCGCGAACTGCGCGAGGTGCGAGAGCGCGCCCTCGGCGACGGTTTCTCCCAGCGCGCGAGCGAGGCGCGCCTGACGTGAGAGGCCGACGAACGCGTAGGCTCGCCCCTGCTGCGCGGCGCCCACCAGGATCTCGCACATGATTTTCGCCGCGGGCGCGGCTACCTCGTGGACGCGCTCGAGATCGAGCACCACGAAGCGCAAGTCGTCGCGTTCGGCGAGTAGCTGGCGCACCACGCGCTCCATGCCGGTGAACGTGAGATCGCCTTGCAGCTGATACACGACGGCCTGATGACCGACGCGCGCCAGCGCCTCGCGCTCGCCCTCCGAGCGCGCGCGCTCCGAGCCGCTCGCGCGCAGATCGAGGCGCGCGCGCACGACGGAGAGCGCCGCTCGCGGCGCGCGCAGGGTGTGGAGCTCGAGCTCGTCCGAGAGCGCGCTGCACACGGCGACCCCGCGCACGCTGTTGCCGCGCGCGTCGAGGCGCGGCGAGAAGACGCCGACCCCGAACTGTCCGGGCAAGACCGCGAGTATTCCGCCGGAGACTCCGCTCTTCGCTGGAAACCCGACGCGATACAACCACTCGCCGGCGTAGTCGTACATGCCGCACGTCGTCATCACGCTCAGCACCTCGTCGACGTTGTCGGCGCTGAGCGCGCGCTCGCGCGTCACGGGGTTCACGCCCCCCGCCGCGAGCGTCGCAGCCATTAGGGCGAGGTCGCGGCACGTCACGTCGATCGAGCACTGACGGAAATAGAGGTCGAGCGCCGGCTCGGGATCCTCGCGGACGATGCCGAAGTTGCGCAGCATGTGGCCGATCGCGCGATTGCGATGCCCGGTGTCGCGCTCGGAGCGGTAGACCGCCTCGTCGAGTGCGAGCTGGCGTCCGCTGTAGAGCTCGAACAGCGCGAGGATACGCGCCCAGCGATCTTCGAGTGAGCGGCCCGCTACCAGCGAGGTCGCGGCGATCGCGCCCGCGTTGATCAAGGGGTTGCGCGGCCGACCGCTGTCGCGCTCGAGGCTGATTTCGTTGAAGGCCTCGCCCGTCGGCTCGACGCCAATGCGTTCGAGCACCGCCGCCTTGCCGCGATCCTCGAGCGCGAGCCCGTAGACGAACGGCTTCGAGACCGACTGGATCGTGAACGGAACGCGGGCGTCGCCCACCTCGTAGACGTGCCCGTCGAGTGTCGCGAGACAAATCCCGAACCAGCTCGGGTCGGCCTTGCTCAGCTCCGGGATATAGGTGGCGACGGCTCCGTCATCGAGGCTCGCGAAGCGCGCGTGAAGCGCGGACAGGTAGCGCTCGACAGGTGACGCCGACGGGGCAGCGGCAGCGGCTGATGCGACGCGCACTCCGCAGGCCTCACGCAAGATCGATGCCAGCGCGATGCGCGCGCGCGTGAGCCCACGGCAGCTCGCGTGGCGAGAGGGCGTGCAGCGCGTGCCCAAGGTCAGTGCAGGAGCGAGGCGCTTGCCGCTTCCGGCGGTCGCGGATCAGTTGTTCTGAATGTTCGAGCGCGATTTCGTAATCCTTGCGGCAGCGGCATCGACCGCGTCGGCGGAAACGCCGATCGCTAGCTGCACCCCGGGCTCGTCGATTGCGATTTCGTTGGCCGGCTTGGCACCCCGGCCCAACTCCTTCGTAATCATGAGCGGCTTGTGCATGCGCTTGCCTGTGGCCTGACCGGAAGCCGCGTCACGCGGGCTCAGCACCGTGTAGTCGAGCGCGATGTCGGTCGGGATGACGTTCCCCTGCGCGTCGCACACCGACACCGAATATTTTCCCGGGCCGAGGTCTGATACGACGCACGCGCCACCCGGGCAGGCGACGACGCGCACCTCGCCCGTCGCGCCCTTGATTTGGAGAAACATGTCCGTCGCTGCCGATGCAAAGGCAGGCACCAACAACGCCGTGCCCAGCGTGAGCAACCAACGAGTGAAGTTCTTCATGGTGTGATCTCCTGCGGGCCGCACTCGGCCTGGTGTTAGGAGCGGAGATAGCCGATCCGCTCGCCGGTCGCCGTACGCATCACCCTGCCCTCGCCCTAGGCTCCGCACTCATGCGCACCCTCACCACCTACATCGACGTGAAGAGCCCCTACGCCTACCTCGCGCTCGCGCCGGTGCGCGCGCTTTGCGCCGAGCACGGCGTCGCGATCGACTGGCTGCCGTACGTGCTCGACATCCCGAGCTACCTCGGCTCGGCGCGGCTCGACCCCGCGAGCGGGCGCGTGCTCGAGAGCGAGCGCACGGAATCCCAGTGGCGCAAGGTGCGGTACGCGTACATGGACGTGCGGCGGCAGGCCAACCGCGCAGGGCTGGTGATTAGGGGAACGCAGAAGATCTGGAGCACGGAGCTGGCGTCGATTGCACTGCTGTATGCGAAGCAGCGCGCGCCGGAGTGCATCGATGTGTTTCTCGACGCGCTATTCGCGCCGTTCTGGCGGCGCGAGCTCGATCTGGAGCGCGGTGAAGTGTTGGAGGGCGCGCTGCGTGAAGCCGGCATCGACGCGTCGGGCTTCGCGAAGTTCGTGGCGCCGGCGGGACGCGCGCAGCTCGCCACGGTCATGGAGGAGGCGCACGCGCGCGGGGTGTTTGGCGTACCGAGCTTTGTCCTCGATGGCGAGCTGTTCTGGGGGCGCGAGCAGCTGCCGCTGATTGCGGAGCGGCTCGCCGCACCCTAGACGTGCAGCGCGCGCCCGAGGCTCGCGAGCACGCTCTCGTGCATCGCTTCCGAGATCGTCGGGTGCGGGAAGATCGTCTCGATCAGCTCGCGCTCGGTGGCCTCGAGGCCCATCGCGATGGTGAAGCCTTGGATCAGCTCGGTGACGCCAGGGCCAATCAGGTGTGCGCCTAACAGCTCTCCGCTGTCGGCGTCGAAGATCGTCTTCACGAAGCCGTTCGAGTCGCCGATCGCGATGGCCTTGCCGTTGCCGACGAGCGGGAACTTGCCGACGCGCAGCTTGCGGCCGGCCTCGCTGGCCGCGCGTTCCGTGAGCCCCACGCTCGCGACTTGCGGGTGCGCGTAGGTGCAGGCGGGGATGCGCTCGCGGCGGATCGCGTGCGTCGGGTGACCGGCGATGTGCTCCATCACGAGCACACCCTCATGGCTGGCTTTGTGCGCGAGGCACGGCGCGCCCGCGACATCACCGATCGCGTAAAGGCCGGGCTCGGCGGTCTCGAAGTGCGCGCCGGTAGCGATGACGCCGCGCTCGGCGCGCGCGCGCGTCGTCTCGAGGCCGAGTCGCTCGACGTTTCCCGTAACCCCCACGGAGAGGATCGCGCGGTCGAAGCTCGCTTCTAGAGCG
>JANNDT010000401.1:0-2962 GCA_031387905.1 Deltaproteobacteria bacterium | reverse complement strand
CCTGCTTTCCGGCGGCGAGCGCAACCGCGTGCATCTGGCCAAACTGTTGAAAGACGGCGGCAACGTGCTGCTGCTCGACGAACCGACCAACGACTTGGATGTGGAGACTCTCCGCGCCCTGGAAACCGCCATCACCGATTTCGCCGGCTGCGCCGTGGTCATCTCGCACGACCGGTTTTTCCTGGACCGGATTTGCACCCACATGCTGGCGTTTGAAGGCGATTCGCACGTCGAGTGGTTCGAGGGGAACTATCAGGAGTACGAGGCCGACTACAAGCGGCGCAAGGGCGCCGAGGCCGACCAGCCGCATCGCGTGCGGTTCCGGAAGCTCGAGCATTGAGCGGGAGGCGAGCGGGCGCATACGCAGAAAATCCCGTGATGGCGCGAGCACTTGGCCACTTGAAGTCACAGATTGTGACTTCAAGATTGGTCATCGCCGAGCGGCCGGCAGCGGGTCGCAATTCGCGACCACGTCCGCGCGCCCCTCGGCGTCTTGAAGTCGCATTCTGCGATTTCAAGTTGACGCGGCTCACCCTGATAATTCGCTCGGGGTAGAAGGCCGCGCTTCCGGACGTAGGCAGACGTGGTCGCTCGCAAGCGCACGAAATTGGACGCCCCGCTGCGCCAGGTCGCCGCGGCAGCTGGTCATCGCCTCAGCCCGCGTCGACTCGAGCGCCATCTCTTCGCCGCGGCCGACATCCTGCGCGGCAAGATGGATGCGGCGGAGTTCAAGGAAACCATCTTCGGGATGCTCTTCCTGAAGCGCTGCTCCGACGAGTTAGAGCTGCGCCGCGAGCGAATCCTCACGGATCAGGGGGCGAAGGGGCGGAGCCATGCCCAGGCGGACGGCAACGCCCGATTGCGCGCTCTCGCGTGCTTGCCCTTGCGGCGCGCCGCATCTCGACGACAGACTGTGATTTGACGCGTCCCGGTTTTCTCACCCCGTTCGATCGAGGTGGTCACGGATTGTGACCACCTCCCTGGAGGTGAGTGATGCGACGCACGGCCGCCCTCGTCGTGCCCTCGGCGGATATTTCCGCGGCGATTCACTGGATTCGCGGCGAGCGGGTGATGCTCGATGCCGACTTGGCGCGCCTTTACGACGTGCCGACGAAACGCTCGAGCGAGCAGGTTGGAAGAAATCGCGATCGGTTTCCGAGAGATTTCATGTTCCAGCTCACGCCACGCGAGCACGCGAGTTTGCGGTCGCAAATTGCGACCTCAAACTCGAAAGGTGGACGACGGACGCTTCCCTCCGCGTTCACCGAGCAGGGCGTGGCGATGCTGTCCAGCGTTCTGCACAGCGAGCGCGCGATTCGAGTCAACCGCGAGGTCATGCGCGCATTCGTCCAGTTGCGCCGCCTGCTCGCGACTCATGCGGAACTCTCGAGCAAGCTCGCCAAACCGGAGCGGAAATACGACGGGCAGTTTCGGATCGTGTTCGACGCGATTCGCGAACTCATGGCTGTCGAGCCGCCGCCACTGACCATCCCGCGATCGACACGTCGAATCGGCTTCGGTCCTGCGCGTTGACGCGCGCCGCGCGCCTCACAACACCACGCGTTCCTCGCTTCCCCATAACAGCCGAATCTCCGCGTACTCGCAGCTCCCCCGTTGCCGCTTGAACAGGCTCACCGCGATCAGCCAGACGCGCACGACGTCGCCGGGGTGCTTGCCGAAGTAGCGCAGCGCGTCGGCGTGGAGGTTGCGGCGTTCGCCCTGCCACGCGCCGAGGCCATCGCTGCCGGAGCGCACGACGACGTGGAACTCGCGCTGCTTCCAGTTCGCGAGCGGGCACCAGAATGCGGCGCCGATGGGCAGCTCCTTACTCCAGTAATAAGTGAGATCGAGGCCGTTCGCGAACTCGACGGCGAGGCTCAGGTAGTCGTGGCTCGGGACGCTGTCCTCGCGCATCAGGCCGGGCAGCGCGTCGACGCGCCAGCGCCAGGCGATCTCGGTGTCTGGGCGCAATGCGAAGGCGGCGTCGCGCTGCAAGATACCGACCTCGCTCTCGACCTCGCACACGAGCGTGGGCTCGCCGTTCGGGCCGCGACTCGCGCTGAAGATCTCGCTGTCGCCGAGGTGCCAGAGGGGATGCCAGCCTGCGGGGCTCGGGTCGCCGAGGCCGATGCGTTCCCGTTCGCTCGCGACGAGGCCGAGCGGGTCGCCCGCCGCCGCGAGGGCCGCAAGTCCGTCCTGTGCGCGCCCGCGCCAGCGAATCGCGAGGATCCAAATCTCGCCCGCGCTGGCGGCGTAGACGGCGTCGTCCTGCAGGCGTGCGCCGCTCGCGTCTTTCCAGTCATTAGGAAAGTAGTTGCCGAAGTAGAGCCGCCCGTCGCGCTCCGCGCGCAGCGTCTTCGAATCGCGGCTCGACGAGCGAATCGGCCCGGCCTCGCCGATGCGCGCCCAGATCTGCGTCTTTGGCGTCACCCAGATGTCGAGCGCGGAGGACACCACGACGCGGCCTGCCGCGAAGTACGTGGCTTCTTCCCCGGCGAGCAGCGCAATGCCGCTGTCGCGCCACGGCGGCTCACTCGCGGGGAGCTCGACCCACGCGTGCTCCGCCACGAGTTCGCGCGGGATGGCTGCGAGCGCGCGCTCGAGGGCCTCGCGAAAGCGCGGCAAGTCCGGCGCAGGCTCGCGCTCGCCGCGCAGGCGGCGCCCGGCTTCGCGCAGCCCGAGGCGCGCGGCAACTTGCAGATCGACGAGAGCACTCGGCATCGGCTTCCTCTCGAGTGGGCGGCCGATTGGACCACGCTCTCGCGCGGAACGCATCCCCCAGCGCGAAGCACGCTCTCGCCGAGATACGCTCGCGCCGTGACTCCCGCCGATGACGCGCTCGCGCGCCTCCGAACCGCACTCGATCTCGCGTTCGTCGCGCAGGGCGACGCGAAGACAGCCTTGCTACTGGCGCTCGCAGCGCGCGAGCACGCGCTCCTGGTGGGACCCGCGGGCAGCGGGA
>JANNDT010000400.1:0-3136 GCA_031387905.1 Deltaproteobacteria bacterium | reverse complement strand
GCCTCACGGGATTCTTCGCGCCCGAGCTCACGAGCCGCGAGCGCCGCATCGCAGAAATCGAGGGTTGGATTTTGGGAGTGCGCGGAGCCGCGAACGTTCCGGCCTAACTTGCACCCAATGCCGCCGCTGCCTCTCCGCGCGCACCGCATCGCGCAGCTCTCGTGACCGCGCCTCCCGCCTACCAGCGCGCCCGCACGCGCAGAGGCCCGCTCTCGCTCTCGACGCAGATCTATCAGGGCATCGGCGCGCTGCCCGAAACGTGCATGAACTTCGCGTTCCTCACGCTGCTGCTCTTCTACTACAACCAGGTGCTCGGCCTGCCAGCCTCGCGCGCGTCGCTGGCGCTGATGATCGCGCTCGTGATTGACGCGATCGCGGATCCGCTCGTGGGTTCGCTCTCGGACAGCTTCCGCAGCCGGCTTGGGCGCCGGCATCCGTTCATGTATGCGTCGGCGTTGCCGCTCGGCGTCGCGCTCGCGCTCACGTTCTCGCCGCCCGCGGGCCTCTCGCACGGCGGGCTCTTCGCGTGGCTGCTCGGCGGCGCGGTCGCGACGCGCGTCGCGATGACGTTCTTCTCGGTGCCGTGGAATGCGCTGTATGCGGAACTCTCGGACGACTACGCGGAGCGCAGCGCCGTCGTGATGTGGCGCTACATCGTGGGCTTCGCGGGCGGGCTCGCGTTCGTGCTCTCGGTGTGGACGTTCGTGTTCCCGAGCTCGCCCGAGTACACGCCCGGCCACCTGAATCCGCGAGCGTACGCGCTCTTCGCTCCATTGTTAGGCGCAGTGGTCGCGCTCAGCGCGTTCCTGACGACGCAGCTCACGCGGCGCGAGGTTCCGTATCTGCTGCAGCCGGCCGACGGCGCGGCGCGGCCCTCGTGGCGTGGCTTCGTGGGCGATCTCGCGCTCGCGGCGAAGAACCGCGACTTCGTGCTGCTCGTCGTCGCGATCCTCGTGACGGCTGCGATCGCGGGCACGGGCACGGCGCTCGACATCTACGTGCAAACGTACTTCTGGGGGTTGGTGCCCGAAGACCTGCGCTGGTTCGGCTTCGCGATCGCGGGCACGGCGTTGGCCTTCGCGGCAATCGGCCCGCTGCAAGCGCGCTTCGAGAAGCACAAGCTGCTCATCGCATGCGCGCTCTTCAGTCTCGCGAACGGCTTCGGGCTCGTCGGCCTGCGCTTCGCGGACGCGCTGCCCGAGAACGGCGACCCGCGCCTGCTCGCGCTGCTGATCGCCAACTCGGTGGTTCGCGTCGCTGCCGACACCATCGCTGGGATCATGTTCGCGTCGATGGTCGCGGACACGCTCGACGCGCAGGAGCTGGCGGTCGGCCGGCGCCAGGAAGGGGTCTTCTCCGCAGCGCTCTCGTTCGCAGGCAAGGCCACCAGCGGGCTCGGCGTAATGATCGGCGGCTTCCTGCTGGAGCGCGTGATCGAGATGCCGTCCGTCGCGAGCGGCGCTGCGCTCGATCCGGCAATTACCGAGCGCATCGGAATCGTCGCGGGGTTCGCGCTGCCCGTCTTCTACTTGGTGCCGATCTCGTTCGTGGTGTTCTATCGAATCACGCGCGAGCGCCACGCGGAGATTCGCGCGAGGCTCGCCGCGCTTCGCGGTTAGCCCTTGGTCTCAGGCCTTCTTGGCAAACGGATTCGGACTGAACAGAGCTTCCTGAAACGCGCTCTCCATCTCCGCGAACGCGGTGTCCATCTCCCAAACGCCGTCGGTCACGACTTCCCGGGTAATCACCGGGTTCGAGAACAGCCCGATGCGCCCGTTGCCGCACTGCACGATGCGCCCGTTCAGCCACGCGCTGCGCTCGCTCGCCATGTAAATGACCGGCGGCACGACGTTGGCGACGCCGATGCGCGGGTTATCAGGGCTGTAGTTCATCAGCGTGCTCTTGCCTTGCAGGCTCTCGGTCATGCGCGTGAACGCCACGGGCGCGATGCAGTTCGAGGTCACGCCGTACTGGCCGAGGGAGTTCGCGCACGAAAACGTCAAGCCGACGATGCCCATCTTGGCGGCGGCGTAGTTGGGCTGAACGGGCGAGCCGTAGAGGCCTGAGCCCGAGACGAAGTTGATGATGCGGAACTGGCCGCCGCGGTTGTTACGCCACCACTCGCTCGCGTGGCGCGTGGTGTTGAAGGCGCCCTTCAAATGGACAGCGATTACGGAGTCCCACTGCTCTTCGGTGAGTTTCCAGACGAGGCCGTCGCGGATGATGCCGGCGACGTTCACCAGGATGTCGAGGCGGCCGAACTCGCGAATCGCGGTCTGGATGAGCTCGCCGGTCTCGCTGAAGCTCGTGACGTTGGCGGTGTTCGCAACGGCTTTGCCGCCAGCCGCGAGGATCTTTGCGACGACTTCTTGCGCGGGTCCGGCGCTGGCGTTGCCGCCGTCGAGCCCGACGCCAAGATCATTGACGACGACGCACGCGCCTTCCGCCGCCATCGTCTCCGCCACCGCGGCCCCGATGCCGCGGCCCGCGCCGGTGATCACTGCCACGCGTCCGTCGAGCTTGCCCATGTCGCCTCCTCGCGAAGGGCGCGCAATCTACGCGACCCGCGCGCGGCCCGCTGCGCACCGTCGTATGTTCCCGCGATGCCCGCCACTGAACGCATTTACGATCCGTACTCGCGCGAGATGCAGGTCGATCCGTTTCCCGCGTACGCCTGGTTCCGCGAGCACCAGCCCTGCGCTCACAACGCGAGAATGAACTTCTACGCGCTGTTTCGTTTCGAGGATGTCTGGAACGCGACGCTCGATTGGAAGACGTTCAGCTCGCGGCTCGGGCCGACGCTCGAGAACCACGGCCAGATTCCCGGCGAGTTCTTCTCGATCATCGGGCTGGATCCGCCGCGCCACACGCGCCTCCGTAACATCGTGAGCCGCGGTTTCACGCCGCGCCGCATCGCGGCGCTCGAGCCCGAGGTGCGTGCGATCGCGCGCGGCTATCTCGACCGGCTCGCGGACCGCTCGACGTTCGACATTCAGCGCGAGTTCTCGGTGAAGTTCCCGATGGACGTAATCAGCGTGTTGCTCGGGATTCCGCCCGAGCAGCGCGACGAGTTCCGCGAGCGCGTCGATCAGAGCCTCGCGCGCGACCCGGACACGAACATGCCGCCGCCCACCGG
>JANNDT010000376.1:0-8754 GCA_031387905.1 Deltaproteobacteria bacterium | reverse complement strand
TCGCTTGCGTGAAGGGCCTCGACCGTGCGCCGTGTGAGATGAGGCATCGCGCTCTCGCTAGCTTCCGCGGGCAACGACATGGCAACCGTTTGGAAGTGAGCCGCAGCGTAGTGGAGCGCGCGAGTCGATGGAAGCGAATTCGATCCAAATTCCGAATACCTCTCGAACTCGCGTGTTATGGAGAACCGCGGAGCAAGGCAGAGTAGTCGGTAGTAACAGGTGAGGACCGGTCTCTTAATCACTAGGTCGAAGGTTCGAGCCCTTCCGCGCTCACCAAGGAATTCAAGTAGTTACGCGCGAGCGCCGAAACTCGCGCCGTGCCACGTAAGCGCCACGTAAGCGCACGGGGGCTTTCCGCCCGGCAGGAAGCACCATGGCCGGCGCGCCGCCGGCCGGCGTGATTTGTGCGATCAGCTCCGGCGTCAGATGCCTGCCGAGTTCGGTCTGGATGACGCCGGGATGCACTGCCGTCGCGCGCACGCCTCTGCCCTTCAGCCGGCGATCGAGACCCACTGCGAACAGCACGTTGGCCGTCTTGGAGCGGCCGTAGGCGACGAACGGGTGATAGGCCGTGCGCGCGAAGTTCGGATCGTCGAGATCGACGTCGGCGAAGCGGTGTCCCCCCCGATGACAGATTGACGACGCGCGCGCCCGGCTTCAGCAACGGCACCAGCCGGTTGATGAACACGAAGTGGCTGAGATGGTTCGTGCCGAACTGCGTCTCGAAGCCGTCTGAGGTCTTGCCTTGCGGGCACGCCATGACGCCGGCGTTGGCGATGATCACATCGAACGGCTCGCCGGCCGCGACCAACGCGTCCGCACTCGCGCGCGCATTGGCCAGCGAGGCGAGATCGAACTCGACCAACTCGAAGCCGCCACCCTTCGTCGCAGCCGCCAGGACCGATTGAATCGCCTGCTTGGCTTTGGCGAGATCGCGCGCGGCGCCGACGACCTAAGCGCCGCGAGCCACCAGCGATCGGGCCGTCTCGATGCCGAGGCCGGTGGAGGCGCCCGTCACCAGAATGCGCTTGCCGCGCAGGTCGACGCCGTCCAGCACCTCGTCCGTCATCGATTGCCCGCCGAATGTCTTGGCGATGGGATGTCTCCTGTACGTCGGAAGCTAGTGCAGTTGGCGTTCTTCACGCTGGGATCTCCATTGCACCTTCATCCGGGCGGATGGCGGACGGAGCGCGCGCCGTCTCCCGGCCGCCGTGTCGCCGGGATCCGGAGCGGAGCCTCGCCGATCGAGTGATCGATCTCGGCCGTCTGCTAGTCCGCGGAGCGACGATGAAGGCTAAGCTCGGCCCGCCGTTCGCGCCTGCCCCGTCGATCGAGGAGAAGAATCACCCCGTGAAGATCAAGGGAATGCTGTTCGACCTCGGGGGAACGCTCTTCAGCTACACGGGCCGGCGCGGGATGGGCCGCGCGCTCGCGGAGACGGTGCAGTCCATCGGCCTCGATGCGGAGCCGCGCGAAATCGGCCTCGCGTGGCAACGGGCAAGCGAGTCCGTCATGCGGGAGTACTCGCGGCGTAACTACTATCTCCACCGAGATCTGTTCCTCGACACGTTGAAGAGCTTTGCTTCCGCCTTCGACATGACGATCTCCGAACCGATCGCCGATGCGTTTCATGCCCGGCAACGAGACGCAGTGGTCACCAATCTCACGATCCGGCCGGATTGTTTGGAGACGCTGCGTGCCTTGAAAGCCCGCGGGATCTACCTAGCCATCGTGTCCAACATCGATGACGACTATCTCGATCCCTTGGTGGAAAAACACGCGCTCGATGACGTGCTCGATCATTGGACCAGCTCCGAAGAAGCCAAGTCCTGCAAACCCGATGTCGCGATTTATCGGTATGCGTTGGCGAAGGCCGGACTCGGCGCAGCAGAAACCCTCTTCGTCGGGGACTCACTGCAGCACGACATCGCGGGCGCGAGTGCTTCTGGGCTGCGATCGGCACGGATCGTCGAAGAGGGCGTCATCACGCCTCTGACCAGCGGACTCGAGATCACCGCTCAGCCAGACTACGAGATCCGAGCGCTCTCAGAACTCATCGGCATCGTGGAGTCACTGACTGCGGAACCGGCCGGGCGAGGGTAGGCGGCATGGAGGCTTCACTGCCGGAGACTCCCGAGGAGTTGACCGCTGAGTGGTTGAGCGGTGCGCTGGGCTGGCCGATCCGGGCCGTCGAACACCAGATTCTCGGGAAGGGCCTCGGGTTTCTCGGCGACATCGTCCGCTTGCGCTTGATGAGCGATTCCGCCGACACCCCCGCGAGCGTGATCGCCAAACTTCCGAAGAAGGCCAATCGGGCCACCGGTGAAATGTTAGGCGTCTACGAACGAGAGATTCTGTTCTTTCAAGACTTGGCGCCGCAAGTTCCCGCTCGAACTCCGCAGGTATACTTTTCCCAATTCGATCGCGATGCGGGCTCCGAGAAGCAGAAGCCGATCCTCGGGTTTCTCGACCGCATGCCCGGCTTCCTGTTCCCGGCAATCGCTTCCATGGGAGCCAAGATCGCTGCCGGCAAGAACCGAAAGTATCTGCTGATCATGGAAGATCTCGGGAACTTGGAGATGGGAGATCAGCTCTCCGGCGCCTCCCTCGAACAATGTGCACGAGTGCTCGCGGATATTGCGGGCACGCATCGCTTGTTCTGGAAGGACTCCCAGCTAGCAGACAAGTTCTGGCTGCTGCCGATGGACCTCGATGCCCGAATGCGCCATCGGATGTTCAAGGCGACGCTGCCCGCCTATCGAGCGGCTGCCGCCCAGGAGTTGCAGCCCACCCTCGACTGGCTCGAGGTGCACGCGGCCAAGCTGATGACCGCGTTCACGCGCGAGGCGCCGCCGACTCTGGTCCACGGCGACCTACGTCTCGACAACGTGTGCTTGGATGCCGAGCGCTGCGCCTACCTCGATTGGCAGTTGACCCGAGTCGGACCTGCGGCTTACGACGTCGCCTACTTCGTGGGCGGTGCGATGGCGCCGGAGACGACCGTGAACACCGAGCGCGAGTTGGTTCGGGAGTACCATCGCAAGCTCGACGTCGCGGACTACTCATTCGAACGCTTCTGGCGCGACTACCAACGAGCCCTGGTGCTGACCGTCATCGCGCTATCGCCGACCGCGGACGTTCAGATCGATCAGGGCCGCGGCCAGGAGATGATGCGCCGATGGCTCGAACGGCTGAGCGCGCGGTTGCAGCACGTGGAGATCGACACGCTCCTGGCTCGCTGAGCCAGTGATGCCGAGGCGGCCACCTGTGGAGCCCCGGGACAACGATTGCATCCGACAGCTCGCTGAGTAGCGCGAACCGCTGTCCGAATCCCACGCAGGGGCCGAATCAGACAAACTGGACCAGCTGCGAGAGCCCGGGTCCGGCCATCTTCCGTGTATTGTGCCAGCAGGTCAGGAAGATTTCGGCCTGGAGGCGAGTTCGCCCCGCGATCGAAGACGTTTCTTCGCCGGATACTACCTGCGAGGTAATTGATTCTGCGGCCTGTCGGGCGCTATCGATCCAGCCCTGACATCAAAGGAGAGCGCCATGAATGCGTTCCGCGGCTTGTCGATTGTGCTTTGGGCCATCATCGCCGGCTATACAGCCATCGTGGTTGCGAACCATGGATTCGGCCTGTTCCCGGTCTTCTTCGGCGACATGGCGAAGATGGCCTGGCCGGGCCAGTTCAACCTCGACCTCATGAGCATGCTCACGCTCTCCGCCCTCTGGGTCGCGTGGCGCCACCACTTCTCAGGGATCGGGTTGGCGCTGGGTGTGCTGGCCGCCTTCGGCGGCGCATTCTTTCTGACCGCCTATCTGTTCGTCGCCAGCCTAAGCGCCAGGGGGGATGTGAAGGAGCTGCTTCTGGGGAAGACGAGGGCCGCGACTTAGGGTGCGGAGATTGAGGATTTCGTGAAACGTCGCCGAGATTTCCGCCGTAATCCCAATGCCCTTCGGCACCCATTGTCCCGTGACCGGCGTGGGGATCGAAAAGGCAAACACACCGAGGCCGGGCGTCATGACGGCTTCAGGCCCTCTCGGTTGATCCCGAACGCGATAGGGCAGAGGAAGCGCCCAATGGGGGCGAGAGCCTGATCGACGCGCGCACCTCACCATTGCTCGACCAAGCACGTGCGGTCAGCGCGCTCGCTCAGCGCGCCGCTTTGCCCGCACCTGCCAGGCGTATAGGACGCTCGCCGCAACCAGCAGAACTCCGAGCGCCACAACCTCCTGGCTCGAGGTCTGCAGCAGCAACCAGCCAAGGATCGCGATCGCTAGTAATGGTATGGCGGGACCGAACGGCAGCCGGAACGGCGGCGCCTGCAGCCGCACGTTGCGCGCGCGCAACCGCAGCGTCGCGGCGCACACAGAGAGGTAGATCAGGATGCCCGTCCCCGAGGCGAAGACCGCGAGCTGCTCGAAAGCGCCAGTCACGGAGAAGACCGCAGCGAGCGCGGTGTAAACGAGGATGGCCACGTGCGGCGTGCGGAAGCGCGGGTGCACGCGCGAAAGCGGCGCGGGAAGCAGCCCGTCCCGCGCCGCGGCGAAGAGCGTTCGCGGTGAGGCGAGCAGATCGCCCGCGATGATTCCCGCCATCGACACTAGCGCGCCGACGAGCACGATCGTTCCCCCGGTCTCGCCGAAGACGGCGCGCGCGGCGGCCGCGAGGGGTGCCACGGTCTCCTCGGCGAGACCCGGCCCGAGCACGCCCTGAGATACGAGCTGCAGTCCCGCGTAGAGCGCGACGACGCCGAGCGCGCCGCCTAACAGCCCGCGCGGCACGGTGCGCGCGGAGTCCCTGATCTCGCCGCTCGCGACGAGCGCCACCTCGCCGCCCGCGAACGCGAAGAATAGGACGAGCGAGGCGCTGCCCACGGCGCCCGCCGTGGGCCAGGCCGTGAAGGCGAGGTGCTCCGCGCGCACGACGAAAAGGCCGACGCCGACGAGCGCGATGAGCGGCACCAGCTTGAGCACCGTCATCGCTAGCGCGAGGCGTGCGCCCTGCTTCACGCCACGCACGTTGACCACGGCCAGCACGCCGAAGAAGCCGAGCAGCAGCGCGGCGCGGCTTTCGGACCCGGCCAGTGCGGGCACCGCCGCCGCGAGCCCGTCGTAGAGCGCGTTGGCGATGGCCGCGTCTCCCAGCACGCCGAAGCCGAACCACATGAGCGTGCCGACGAGGAAGCCCGGCAGCGGGCCGAACGCCGCCTCGACGAATGCGTAGCCGCCGCCCGAGCGGTCCACGCGACTACCTGCCTCCGCGTAGCAGAGCAGCACGAGAAGAATCGCCGTCCCGCAGGCCGCGTACGCGATCCACGCCATCACGCCGAGCCGCGCGGCGACAAGTCCTGGGAGCGCGAAGATCCCCGCGCCAATAATGAGGTTTGCGACGTTGGCGGCGAGCGCGAGCGGACCAATCGCGCGGTCGAGGCCCTCGGACGTGGGCACGGGGGCCGGCGGAGTCGTCGAGGCATCCACGCCGGGCACCCTATCTCGGGCCGGGCGGCGTGCCTACGGAGGAATCTGCACGCGCCTCCAGCGGTGATATCCCGAGCCGCGCTCGCGCTCCTTCGCAGCGCTCCCTAATTACGATCCGGAGGAGGCACGACCTGGGGGCGGCGGCGCAGGGGTGGGTGGCGTGGAGACTCTCGAAGTCATTGACCATTGCCCGAGGCGCGTGAGACGCTGACGGCACGATGGTCGTTGAGTCGCGAAGCGTCGGCCGATCGGAGCCGCGGGTAGCCGCGCCCGCGACCCGCACGCCGATCCAATTCTCCGCGGCGAGCTTGCAGAAGCTCGCGGCGAAGCCGCTTGCGGCCGGCCCCGTCTCGACGCTGTGCGCGCGGATCACGATTCAGCCCGGGATGGAGGGAGCGCTGAAGGCGGCGGCGAAGGGCGCGCTCCCGGTTCCTGGTAGAGGCATTCACTTCGCGCGGCTCGTGGTGATCGAAGAGAAGGCCGGCGAGACGCCTCACCTAATGCTGGGTGTGATCTTCGACGGGAGCCGCGATCGCGCGTTCGACTTCTTGTTCGTGAATGGGCCGAGCCTCGAGTCCGTGTTCCTGCTCTGCGTCGGCTATCCGATCGGCACCTCTGCGGACAAGGCGAAGCTGAAGACGTTCATCGAGGCCCACGAAGTCCACACGAATTTCCTCTACCCCAAGTACCGAACGTCTGCAGCGGACATCGACCACGCGCTGCGGCTCCGTCACCGCTTTCTCGCGTTCCTGCGGCAGTGGCAGCTCGGGGAAGGCGTGCTGCCGCTTCTCTATCAGGCGTTCCTCAACGACTTCGACGACCCGCCTCAGCCCCCGGTGCAGGCGGCGCCCGCGTCGCCGGTGTTCGACCCCCACCGCACCCGCACGCTCAACATGGTTCACCGCATCACGGCTGGGAACGTGTTCCTGTTCAGGTTTCAGCTGATGGTGGCCCAGTACTACGCGGACGTGGAGTACGACTCACTCCCTGACCTCAACACCCTGCACTTCGCGCGCATCAGCGTGATCCGTGGCGACACGATGCTCTTCGCGAGCGCGTACGACGGCGACTTCCTGCAGTACGTGCGCGACTTCGGCGGTCGCGTCGGGGATGAGATCGACCAGCTCTGGCGCCTCACCGAGGGCTACCCGCCGAACGGGTGCAAGAACGACGTAGAAGGCTTCATCAAGTGGCTTTGCGGTGGAATGTACGACGCGCAGGAGCTCCACATCGGGCACATGCCCGCGACGGTGCTCGAGATCTTGGCTTCGAGCGACTTGCGCGAGGAGCTGATCACCTTCCGCGCGACTCACCCCGCGAGCGGGCTGAACCTAGATTCGGATCTCCGAGTGTTCGTCGGCACGAATCAGGAGCTCCTGTCGTGAGCGCGCCCAACGGGCCGCTCGTGGAGCTCCGCGAGATCCAGGCGAATGTCCTGCGCGCCTTTCGCAACGCGGATGCGCCCCCGCTGGCCGAGTACGTCTTCGTACAGCTGGGCGGCCAAGCCGAGAGCCGCGCCTTTCTCGGGGCGCTGCACCCCGAGATCACCAGCTGCGCGGATTGGGACGCCGGCGACCGGGTGGTCGTGAACGTCGGGCTCACCTACGCCGGGCTGCAGCTGCTCACGGGGCGCGCCCCGCAGCAGCCGCCGCCGCCGCCGCAGCCGCCCTGCGCGCTCGCGACGTTCGACGCGTTCAAGGAGGGCTCGGAGGCGCGCTCGCAGAGAACTCCCGCTCTCGGCGACACGGGCGCAAGCCACCCTAATCACTGGGAGAGCCACTACACGAACCCCGCTCTGCACGCAGTGATCAGCCTGAGCGCGGACACTGAAAGGGGGCTCGCCACCGCGCGCCGCATCGCGGCCAAAGCGCTCAAAAAGCTCACGCTGCCCGCCGGCGTGATCGGCCGCGAAGTCGGCGCGCGCCTGGACGATGGACCGAGGCACGGCATCGAGCACTTCGGATTCGTCGACGGCATCGGGCAACCGGATATCGCGGACAGCGGGCTTTCCTCGGAGCCTGGCGGCGGCACGCCGCAGCCGGGCGGGACGTGGAAGCAGATTCCGCTCGGCGAGTTCGTGCTCGGCTACCCGAATGCCCGGAAGATCGTGCAGAGCAAGGCGCTGCTGAAGAACGGCAGCTTCGTGGTGTTCCGCAAGCTCCGACAAGATGTGCCGAGGTTCCGCGAGTTCCTGAAGGCGCTCGCAGCGCGGACGCAACAGAGCGCGGAACTCCTCGCCGCGCGCTTCGTCGGGCGCTGGCGGAGCGGCGCGCCACTCATCCTCGCGCCGACGCAGGACGACCCGCCGCTCGGCGCCGACCCGATGCTCAACAACAACTTCCGCTACGTCGCCGACCCGCACGGGATCGGCTGCCCGATCGGCGCGCACATCCGCCGCGCGAACCCGCGCGACGAGCAGACAGGCCCCACGATCGAAGAGACCGAGACGCGCCGCATGATTCGCCGGGGCATCCCCTACGGCCGGCTCCTCCCGGCGAGCGCGCCGCCCGACAACCGGGAGCGCGGCCTCTTGTTCGTCGCCGTAGTCGCCGACATCGAACAGCAGTTCGAGTTCGTTCAGGCGAGTTGGATCAACAGCACCTTGTCCTCGAGCCTGCTCACGCTCGACGCCGACAAGGATCCGATCATCGGCGCGAACGACGAGACCGGGAAGTTCGCGATGCCGGGGCTCCCGGAGCCGACGTTCGCTTGGAAGCTCCCGCGCTTCGTCTCCGTGAAGGGCAGCGCCTACTTCTTCTGGCCCTCGCTCGGCGCGATCAAGCAGCTCTCCGACGGAACGGTCGCTGACGCCGACTGGCCGTTCGACGACTAATTGCTCCTGCCCGTGTCGGGGGCGGTCACACCGGCTGAGCGCCTCGGCTAGGCACATTTTCCTATCCCGGGATGCCCATGCGATTGCGCAGGCACCGGTCAATCCCCGAGATCCCGGTGCGGTCGCCTCGTTTCGTTTGGTCATCGAGGTTGGGTGTTGGGATGAAGCTCGGTTCATCCTGCCCGGTGGCCAATCCGGCAATCCGCTTTCACCTCACTACGACTACATGTTGGAGGCCTGGAAGCGTGGAGAGCCAGTGCCGATCGCATGGCGCGAGTCTGCGATCGAAACTGCAGTGGTCGACCAACTGCGTTTGGTGCCCCCTTCATGATCGGGCAAGTCTTCCCACGCGCCCTTGTATCTTCTGAACCTGCCCCGATTCTGCGGACACATTTCTTATGCCGCGGTCTCAGGCCTTTCCTGATTCCGCCTGTTCACAC
>JANNDT010000369.1:0-12824 GCA_031387905.1 Deltaproteobacteria bacterium | reverse complement strand
CTCGCTGACCGGCTCGCCGTTCTTCCATTGATAGACGGCGGCGGACGAGCAGTGCACGAAGGCGCGCTTCGGGCGGCAGTGGCCGAAGAGCAGGCCCGCGCCTTCGGCGTTCATCGCGAGATCGCCGTCGAAGTCCGGCGCGTTGCTGCGGACGACGGCGAAGTTGAGGACGTAGTCGGCGTCGGTCGGCACCGCGGAGAGATCGCCGGTCGCGAGATCTACGCGCACGGCCGTGGCGCCGAGCGCCTCGATCCTTGCCACGTCCTCGGGCTTCGCGAAGCGCCCGAGCGCGAACACGCGGTTGTCGCGCGCGAGCGCGCGCGTCAGCGGCAGGCCCACCTGCCCGGTCGCGCCAGTGATTACGATGCGTGCGTTCTTCGGCATGGAGCCTCCTCAGCGAGCGAACGCGCACTGTAGAGCGCGGCGTTCCGTTCGCCGCGGGCGACGCAAACGGCAAGAACGTCCCCGAATTGCTGTTTCGCGGAGCGCGGGTGCGTCTACCCTGCGCGCATGCTCGCGTCTTCTCCGCCGGTTTCGCCTTGGCTGCGCGCGCTGTTCGTCGGCGCGGCAGCGCTGCTCTTGTTCGCGCAACTCGGCGCGCTCGAAGCCTCGGCCCCCGACGAGCCGCGCTACTTGCAGATCTCCGAGGAGGTGCGCGCGCTCGAGAACGGTCCGAGCGGGCTCGTGTTGTTGCGGCTGAACGGCGAGCCCTACACGCAGAAGCCGCCGCTCTATTATTGGCTCGCCGCGGCGGCGGGCGCGGCCGAGGGTCACGTCAGCGAACACGCGGGCCGCCTGCCCTCGGCGCTCGCGGGCGTGCTCACGGTGTGGCTCACGCTCGCGCTCGGCGCGCGCCTGCTCGGTGGCCGCGCGGGCTTCGTCGGCGCCGCGCTGCTGCTCACCACCTACGAGTTCGCGCGGCTCGCACGCCGCGTGCAGCTCGACCCGCTGCTCGCGCTCTTCGAGGGCCACGCGCTCGCGGCGTTCTGGCGGCTCGATCGCGGCATCGGGCGGCGCGGCGCGAACGCGGCGCTCTTTCACGCCGCGCTCGGGCTCGGTGTTCTCACCAAAGGCCCCGTCGGTTTCCTCGTGCCCCTCTTGATCGTCGTCGCCTACCTCGCATGGGAAGGCCGGCTGCGCGAACTGCTGCGCGCCTTCCCGTGGTGGGGGCCACTCTTGTCGATCGCGCCCGGTGTCGTGTGGATCGCAGCCGCCAGCGCGCTCGCGCCGCCGGGTTTCGCCGACGAGGCGCTGCGCGTAAACCTGATCGGCCGCTTCTTCGAGGGCACGGCTCACGACCAGGCGTTCTTCTACTACCTGGTTCAGCTCCCCGTCGATTTTCTGCCCTGGACGCTGCTCCTCCCGGTCGCAGGCGTCGGCGCTTGGCGGATTCTGCGCAGCGCCGAGACCACGCCCGAGACGCGGCGCGCGTGGCGCTTCCTGCTCGCCTGGCTCGGCGCGAGCTTCGTGTTCTTCACGCTCTCGACCGGGAAGCGCGGGCTCTACCTGCTGCCCGCATTCCCGGCTGTCGCGCTGCTCTGCGCGGGCGGCCTCGAGCGCTGGCTCGCCGGCCGAGCGCGCGCGCCAAAGCGCCTCGCGTTCTTCGCGTTCGCGGTCGGGTTGCTGTTCGCGGCGCTCGGCGCGCTCGCGCTCCAACTCGGCAGCGGTGCGCCGCTGCCAGGGCTCTTCAAGACCGACTGGCTCTCCCCGAGCGACTTCGCCGAGATCGACCTCCGGCTGCTGCGCTCGTTCGGGCTCACGTTGTTCGGCGCGATCGTGCTCGCGGCGGTGGCGTGGGTCGCGCTCGTGCGTGCGCGCTCCTCGGCCCTGCGCTTCGTGTTCGTGCCGATTGGCCTCGCCTACGCCGCGCTGTTCGCGGTCTTCGCGCTGCTCTTCCCCGCGATCGATCCGCTGCGCAGTGTGCGTCCGATTGCGAGCGCGGCCTCGGCCCGGACGCCCACCGGCCAAGCGATCGGCCTCTACGACGAGCACAATTTGGTCGGCGGGCTCGCCTACTACGCGGAAGACCCGATTCGGGAACTCGCGACGCCCGCCGAGGTAGAGGCGTTCTTCGCGTCGGGCGGGCGAGTCGTCGTAGCCCGCGCGAGGAAAATCGAAGCGCTGGACCTCGGCGTAATCGTGCAAGGATTTCGCAGTGGGGAGCGCAGAGTCGTCTTGATTGGCCCGCGCGGCGGGCAGTGAGGCGGGTCACGCCTCGCGCGAAAGTCCACGTTGCGAGAGGAATGCACTAGTTGGCATCGCAACGGCTCGTCTATATTGCCCCGGATTTTGGAGCCGCGGCTGCGCTGAGATGTCCGCAATCACGCCGGTTTTCACTGCGAGAGCTGCGCGTGCGTTGTGAAAGGAACACCCGATGAGCAAGATGGCCGAGCTTCACTATGACGGGAAGACGATCTCGCTACCGATCATCGAGGGCAGCGAGGGCGAGCGCGCCATCGACATCTCGAAGCTGCGCGACGCCACCGGCCTAATCACCATGGACCCGGGCTACGGCAACACCGGCTCGTGCGAGAGTTCGATCACCTTCATCAACGGCGAGGAGGGCATCCTCCACTACCGCGGTTACCCGATCGAGGATCTCGCCGCGAAGTGCACGTTCCTCGAGGTCGCGTACCTGCTGATGTGGGGCGAGTTGCCCAACGCGAAGCAGCTGACCGATTTCACCAACTCGACCCGCTACCACACGATGCTGCACGAAGACTTCCGGCTCTTCTACCGCTCGCTGCCGAAGGACGCGCATCCGATGGCGGCCTGCTCGGCGGCGGTCGGCGCGCTCGCGACGTTCTACCCGGATTCGCTCGATCCGCGCTCGCCGCGCCAAGTGGAGATCTCCATCCACCGGCTGATCGCGAAGCTGCCGACGATCGCGGCCTACGCCCACAAGCAGGCGCTCGGCCAGCCTTACATGTACCCGCGCAACGACCTCGGCTACGTCGGCAACCTGCTGCATCTGATGTTCGCGACGCCGTGCGAGACTTATCAGGTCGACCCGGTGGTCGAGAAGGCGCTCGATCTGTTGCTGATCCTTCACGCCGATCATGAGCAGAATTGCTCGACCAGCACCGTGCGGCTGGTCGGCTCCTCGCACGCGAACCTGTTCGCCGCGATCTCCGCAGGCATCAACGCGCTCTGGGGGCCGCGCCATGGCGGCGCGAACCAGGAAGTGATCGAGATGCTCCAAAAGATCGAAGGCGAAGGCATCACGGCGAAGCAATTCGTCGAGCGCGCCAAGAGCCGCGACGACACCTCGCGCCTGATGGGCTTCGGCCACCGCGTCTACAAGAACTTCGACCCGCGCGCGAAGATCATCAAGAAGGCGTGCTTCGACGTGCTCCAGCGCCTCGGCGTCCGCAACAAGCTGCTCGAGATCGCCGTCGAGCTCGAGGAGCTGGCGCTGAAGGAGGAATACTTCGTCGAGCGCCGGCTCTACCCGAACGTCGATTTCTACTCGGGCGTGATTTACACGGCGATCGGCACGCCGGAGAAGCTGTTCACCGCGATGTTCGCGATCGGCCGCCTGCCCGGCTGGATTGCGCAGTGGCTCGAGATGCACGAGCACAAGCACAAGATCGGTAGGCCGCGGCAGATTTATCAGGGCGCGACCAAGCGCTCGATCACGCCGTTGGAGCAGCGCTAACGCAGCGCTCGCTCCGGTGACCGGCCTCGCCTGCTACACGACCGCGCGCTGGAGCGGCGTGCGCGTGGCGCTCGGGCGCCGCGCGGCGGAGCGGCTCGTGCGCGACGGCGCAGCACTCGGGTTCGCAGCGCTCGATCCCGAGCGTGTGCTCGCCGAACTCGTGCGGCTCGGCGCGTATCGCTTCGGCGCCGCGCCGGGCATCGTGCGGCTCGAAGCGCGGCGCGGCGCGGAGAGCGCCGCGATCGAACTGATCGGCACGACGCGCGCGCTCGGGCCCGAGCCTCGCGTGTGGAGCGCGATCTCGGCGCCGCACGACGGTCCGCACGCGCTCGCGCCGGGCGCGAAGCTCACGCGCCCCGATGTCGAGGCCGCGCGCGAATCTGCGAGCGCCGCCGGCGCGGATGAAGCGCTGATGTTCGATGCAAACGGACGGCTCGTCGAAGGCGCGCGCGCGAACGTGATCCTCGTGCGCGAGGACGGCGCGCTCGCGACGCCAGCGCTCGCGCTCGGCGGCGTGCGCGGCCTCGCGCTCGCCGTGCTGCGCGAGGCGCTGCCGGAGATCGCGGAGGCGGTCTTGACGCGCGCGGACTTGATGCGCGCCCGCGAGCTGATCGCGGTGAACTCGGTGCGCGGCGCGAAGCGGATCGCGCGACTCGATGGCGCGCCGATCGGCAGCGCGCCCGCGCCGGGGCCGGTGTGCGAGCGCCTCGCCGCAATCCTGCGCGCGGCGGCGTGATCGGGCTAGCTTGCGCGCCTTCATTCGGAGGCACGCAGCATGGATCTGCACGGCAGCGCCGCAATCGTTACGGGCGGCGGTTCGGGGCTCGGCGAGGCGACGGCGCGCGAGATCGTCGTGCGCGGCGGACGCGTCACGATTCTCGATCTCGGGCGCAGCAAGGGCGCCGATGTCGCGAAGTCTCTCGGCGACGCGGCGCAGTTCTGCGAAGCGGACGTCGCGAACGAGGAGCAAGTGACGGCCGCGGTCGCTGCGACGGTCGCAAAGTTCGGGCTCGTGAACGTCGTCGTGAACTGCGCGGGCATCGGCTCCGCAGGCAAGACCGTCGACAAGGAAGGCAAGCCGTTCGCGCTCGCGCTCTTCCGCCGGACGATCGAGGTCAACCTGATCGGCACATTCAACGTGATCCGGCTCGCGGGCGAGAAGATGATGAGCAATGCCCCGAACGCGGGCGGCGAGCGCGGGGTGATCATCAACACCGCGTCGGTCGCGGCGTTCGAGGGACAGATCGGGCAGTGCGCGTACTCGGCGTCGAAGGGCGGCGTGGTTGGCATGACGCTGCCGATCGCGCGCGATTTCGCCTCGGTCGGGATTCGCGTGTGCACGATCGCACCGGGGCTGTTCCTGACGCCGATGCTGATGGGCCTGCCGGAACCGGCGCGCGCGTCGCTCGGCAAGCAGGTGCCGTTTCCATCGCGGCTCGGGAACCCGGAGGAGTACGCGGCGCTGGCGTGCCACATCGCGGAGAACCCGATGCTGAACGGCGAAACGATCCGCCTCGACGGCGCAATTCGCATGGGACCGCGTTAGCTCGTTCCCGTTCTCAAGGAGACTTCTCATGGCCGGTTCGATGGGACGCATGGCGATCACGCTGCCCGCGCCGTTTTTCGATGCGCTGGGATGCGTCGAGCTCGCGAAGCGGGCGGAGACCGAATGGGGTTATCCCGCGATCTGGATGGCGGAGACCGCGGGGCCCGATTCGTTCTCGCTGGCCGGCGCGATGGCGGTCTCGACGAGCACGATCGAGATCGGCACGGCGATCGTGGCGGTCTACAACCGCACGCCCGCAGTACTCGCGATGAGCGCCGCGACGCTCGCGCAGCTCAGTAACAACCGCTTCATCCTCGGCCTCGGCTCCTCGTCCCACGCGATCATGGGCGAATGGAACGGCGTCGATTTCCGCGCGCCGCTCGGCCACGTGCGCGAATCCGTCGCGGTGATCCGGCAAGCGCTCGGCGGCGACAAGACCGACTTCGACGGCAAGCACTTCCACTCGCACGGCCTGCGGCTCGGCGCAAAGCCGAAGCAACCGCTGCGCATCTACCTCGCCGCGCTGCGCGAGAAGATGTGCGAGCTCGCCGGCGAAATCGGGGAAGGCCTGATCATCAACTTCCAGCCGGCCAGCGCGATGCCGCAGATTCTCGCGGCCTACCGGCGCGGCGCGGCGAGAGCCGGGCGCGACGGCACGCAGGACGAAGTCGTGTGCCGCTTCCAGGTGTGCGTGACGGACGACCGCGCCAAGGCGCGCTCGCTCGTGCGCATGGCGTTCGGCGGCTACCTCGCCGCGCCGGTATACAACGCGTTCCTCGATTGGTGCGGCTTCCCGGACGAGGCGAAAGCGATCGCGGCGGCGTTCGCGCGCCGCGACCGCGCGGCGGTGGCCACAGCCATTACAGACGAGATCGTCGACCGCATTGCGATCATCGGCACGCAGGACGAATGCCGCGAACAGATCGCCGGCTTCGTGACCGCGGGCGTGACGACGCCGGTGCTCGCGCCGCTCGCGACGAGCCCCGCCGAGGCGCTGCGCGTGTACGAGACTTTCGCGCCGGCCAAGGCGAGATGACGGCGGCGGGCGACATCGTCCTCACGGGCGGCACCGGCCTAATCGGCCGACGCCTCGCCGAGCGCCTACGCGGCGAGAACCGCACGCTGCGCTTCATCACGCGCGACGCCGCGCGCGTGAAGCTCGCAGGCGCCGAGCGCGCGTTCTCCTGGGACGGCACGCATGTCGAGCCCGCCTGGCTGGGCGGCGCGAGCGCGGTCGTGCACCTCGCGGGCGAAGCGATCTTCGGCGGCTTGCCGACGAAAGCGCGCCGCGAGCGCATCTGGTCGAGCCGGGTCGATTCGACGCGCAGTCTGGTCGACGCGCTGGCCGCGCTGCCCGAAGCCGAGCGCCCGCGCGTGTTCGTGTGCGCCTCGGCTGTGGGTTATTACGGGGATTGCGGCGACGACGAACTGCGCGAGAGCGACCCGCCGGGCCCGGGCTTCTTGTCCCAGGTGTGCCGCGACTGGGAAGCCGAAGCCGCGCGCGCCCGCGAGCTCGGTGTACGCGTGTGCTCGCTGCGCATCGGCGTCGTGCTGGCGCGCACCGGCGGCGCACTCGCGAGTCTGCTCCCGCTCTTTCGCGCCGGCCTCGGCGGCAAACTCGGCAGCGGCCAGCAATGGTTCCCGTGGATCCACCTCGAGGATTGCGCCGCGCTCGTCCAATTCGCGCTCGCGAGCGACGCCGCGCGCGGCCCCTGGAACTGCGCCGCGCCCGGCAGCGTTCGCAACGCCGAGTTCACCATCACTCTCGCAAAAGCCCTGCGCCGCCCCGCCTTTTTGGCCGTCCCCGCGTTCGCCCTCCGCGCCGCGCTCCGCGACCTCTCCGTAGAACTGCTCGCCAGCCGCCGCGTAATCCCCGCCGCCGCCACCGCCGCAGGCTTCCAGTTCGCGCACCCGACCCTCGCCGAAGCAGTCGCCGACATCGTCGCGAAGTAAAACAACGCTCACGGCGAGCGAGATGACGAGGCGCCTCCATACCAGGGCGCTGAGGCCGCAAGCGAAGCGCGCAGCGAGGCGAAGCCGAGCGAAGTAAACGGGGAAGACCGTGAAGCGTGAACCTCGCCGTTCGACCTAAACGCTAAACAGCGCAGGCAACACATCCTTCACGGTCGGAGTCGCGCCCGGCGGCACCTCGCAGTACCCGAACGCGAACGGCAGCTCGGCGCTCGGTGCGAAGCGCGACGCGAACTCTGCGACTAGGCGCTCCATCACGCGGCGCGCGGTGCCCTCGGCAAGGTCGGTCATCAGCAGCACGGCGCGCTCTCGCAGCATGCGGAAGATGCAGTCTTCGACGCGCAGCTCGGATTCGACGAAGTCGAGGAAGTCGCGGGCGATCAAGTCGCCCTCTACGCCGGCGACGCCAATGAACACGCACGAAACTTTGTGCGCGCGCGAGCAGAACGCCGCGCGCTCGAACAGCACGCGCAGCATGCGGGGATCGTCTTTCGCGATCGAAGTGACTTCGGCCATCGACATGGGCCTTTGTATCGACGCGTCTAGCGCCGCGCTTGACGCCTCGATCGCCGCCGGTTGCGCAGCCAGCCTCTCGCAGGGTTCGCGTGCGAGCAACAGAGGCGCGGCTGGCAGGCAGAAGGCCATCCCCTACCGTGCCCCGCCCGATGCTCCTCGACGACGCCCACCGCTCGCGCGCGGCCTTGCTCGCGCGCGCGTGCTTCGTGTTCAACGGCTTCATCGTCGCGAACATCGCTCTCGGCGCGCTCGTGCGCGCGCACGGCGCGGGCCTCGCATGCCCCGACTGGCCGCTGTGCTTCGGCGAAGTGATCCCGCGCTTCGATTTCAAAATCGCCTGGGAAGTCTCACACCGCTACGTGGGCTGGGCGTTTGGCGCCGCGTACTTGGCGCTCGGTGCGTTCGTATTGGGCGATTCGCAGCTGCGGCGCGCGGTCGGGCGCCAGTGGGGCCTCGGTTTCGGGCTACTCGCAGCGCAGGGGCTGCTCGGCGCGCTGACGGTCTGGGAGCTGCTCGCGTCGTGGAGCGTCACTTCGCACTTGCTCGTCGGGAACGCGTGGAACGCGGCGGTGTGCTGGCTCGGCCTCTCGCTGCGCGCGCACGCACTCGCGCACGGCGCGGGCGCGCCGGCGATCTCGCGCGGCGTCAAGATCGCCGTCGCGCTGGCAGCGCTCTTCCTGCTCTTCCAAATCGCGCTCGGCGGCCTCGTCGCCTCGCGCTACGCCGGGCTCGCCTGCTCCAGCTGGCCGAGCTGTTATGGCGACGAGTGGTTCCCGGTCTGGGGCATGACGAACTCGGTGGGCCTGCACGTTCACCACCGCGCCAACGGCTACCTGCTCGCCGCGTTCATTGGCTGGTTGCCGTGGGCGGCGCGCGGCGTGCCGCAACTCGCGGGCCGCGCGCGGCTCGCCCTCGCGCTGGTGTTCGTGCAAATGGGCGTGGGCATCGCCAACGTGCTGCTCGAATTGCGCGTCGAAGTGACCTCGCTCCACACCGCGCTGGCCGCGGCGCTCGTTCTCAGCCTAACATCGATCGCTCACACAGCGTTCGCGAAGGAGCCTCGATGAAGGCGCACCAAGTGTTCTCCCGCATGAGCCAGGAGCGAGCGCTCGAGATGCTGACGAGGGTCTACGAGAAGCTGCCGGGCGTTTACAACCAGGCGGTGGGCGCCGCCTGCGTGACGCTGAAGGCGCGGCCCCAGTTCATGATGAAGCAGTCGAAGGAGAAGCGTGCGCAGTTCGTGAGGCAGGCGCTCTCGCGCTTCGCGGCCGCGCCGATCGCGGAAGAAGTGCTCGCCGCTTACTTCCTGGAAGTGCGGCGCGATCTCCTCACCGAATGGCTCGACGCGCTCGGTGTCGAGCACGAGAACGGCATCCTGAAGAACGACGACCCGGCGCAGCCGACGCGCGAGGCGCTCGAAGTCGCGATCGCGAAGTTCCGCGCGGGCGAAGGCGCCGAGGATCGACAGCTGTTACTGGAGGCGTTCGCGGCGCAGAGCGCGGTCGAGTGGCCGGCGCTCGATGCCCTGTTGGGGATCGAAGCGGCGTAGCTACGCGCTCAGCGGCCGCAGCGCCGCTGCCTAAACGAGCAGCTCGCCGCCGTCGACCACGAGCGTCTCGCCGGTCATGTAGCTCGACGCGTTCGACGCCAGGAACACGCATGCGTCCGCGATCTCGCGCGGCTCGCCGATGCGTTTCATCGGGATGCGCGCGGCGACCCCGCCCTTCACCTTCTTGGCCTGCTCGTCTGGGAGCACCGAGAAGATCGCGTTGAAGAGCTTCGTCTCGATCGCGCCCGGCGCGACGCAGTTGACGCGAATTCCGTATTCTGCCCACTCCACGGCGAGCGCCTTGGTCGCCATCACGACGCCGGCCTTGGCGATCGAATAATGAGCGGTCGGCACCTGCGGACGCAGCCCGCTCACCGAAGCGATGTTGATGATCGCGCCACCAGTCTTTTGGTCGCGCATCGCGCGCGCCGCCGCCTGCGAGAGGAAGAACAGCCCCTTCAGGTCGAGGTTCATCACGCTGTCCCAGGCTCTCTCGTCCATCTCGATGGCGGGCGCGTTGAAGCTGGTGCCCGCGTTGTTGACGAGAATGTCGATGCGCCCGAGTTCGCGCGTGACGCGCTCGATCTGCGGCGCGAGTTGCTCGATGCGCCCGCCGTGCGCCTCGATCGCAAGCGCGCGGCGGCCGAGCGCGCGCACCTCGCCCGCGACGCGCTCCAGTTCGGGCAGCTTTCGCGACGAAACCGCGTCGTCTGCGCCAGCGCGCGCGAACGCCAGCGCCGTCGCCTCGCCGATGCCACGGCTGCCGCCCGTAACGAGCGCGACTTTGCCGGCGAGCGAGAACTGCGAGAGATCCACGAGAGCCTCCTCCGTGCGCACAAGTGCGAGCGCGCCGCGAGAGTCTGCCCGATCGCGGCAAGGAGCAGCCAGCTCCGCGGGAACTGCTCACGACGAGTGCGTGTGCCGGTGATGCAAATCCGGCCAGTGCGGATGCGCGTGGGCGAGCCGGCCGTGGCTGTGCGCGTGGCTGTGCCGCAGCGAGCGCGCTGTGCCGGCGTGTTCGTGGGTGTGGTGCGCGTCGTCGTGGCGGTGCTCGTGCGTGTGCTCCGCACTTTCGTGCACGTGCGCGTGCGCGTGTTGGCTCGCCAGCAACGCCGCGATGGAGAGCGCGAGCAGCAGCGCCGCGAGCAGATGCGCGCTCGCGAGCGACTCGCCGAGGAACGCGAACGAAAGGCCCGCGCCCACGAACGGCGCGCTCGCGAACACCGCCTGCGCTCGCGTGGCGCCGAGTTGGTGAGCGGCGCGGATGTAGAGCGCAATGCTCGCGCCGTAGGCCAGCGCGCCGAGCCCGAGCGCCGCCGCCACCTCGGCGCCGCTCGCCACCCATGCAGACGTCGCGGCGCCGATCAACAAGTTGCTGAGGCCCGCGACTGCGCCCTTCACGAACGTACTGCGTGCGGGCGTGATCCCGTCGATCAGTGCTGTTAGGTGATTGTCGATCGCCCAACAAACGCAGGCGCCCGCGGTGAGCAGGCCGCCGGCGAGGCCTGGCGAGCCGCCATCCCAGGTGACGAGCGCGCTCGCGACGACGATTCCGGCGACGCCGAGCCAGCCGCGCGCGCCCAGATGTTCGCGGAACAGCAGCACGCCGAGCACCGCGGTCGCGGCGGCCTCGAGGTTCAGCAGCAGCGAGACCGAACCCGCGAGCGTGAGCCGCAGCCCGAACAGCAACAACACCGGGCCGACGATGCCGCCCAACAACACGGCTCCAGCGAGCCGAAGCCCGTTCGCGCGGTCGAGCCGAAGCTGCGGCCCCGCGCGCCGCTCGCGCGCAACCAGCGGCGCCATCCCGAGCGCCGCCCCGCAGTAGAGGAGGCCCGCAAGTTGGAACGGGTCGAGCGGCGCGAGCAGCGCTTTGCTCGCGGGCGCCCCGGCCCCGAACAGCGCAGCGGCGAGCAGCGCGAGCAGGAATCCGTACACGCTGCCTCCCGGCTGGTTCAGTCCATGTTAGGGCGATACGGCGTCTCTGCAGCCCCGCTCGGCGCTGGCTGACAGCGCGCGCAATACCAGACACCGCGGGCGTCGTCGCCCATGCGCTTCACGCGGATCGGCGCGGCGCAGGCGGGGCACGGGCGGCCCTCGCGGCCGTACACCCAGCTGCGCCCGTGCGGCGCGCCGCGCGGCGTCGGGAAGTGCGCGTCGCGTCCGCCGCGCGCAACGGCGTCGGCCATCAGTTCGCGCGCGCGGCGGTAGAGCGCGAGCAGCTGCGCGTCGCTCAGTTGCTCGGGCTTGGTCAGCGGGTGGACGCGCTCGTGGAAGAGCGCCTCGCACTTCCAGCGGTTGCCGATGCCGGCGGCGATGCCTTGATCGACGAGCAGGTCCGCAATCGTCGGGCGGTGCGCACGGCGCGCGCGCGTAACAACCTCGGCTAGATCGAGCCGCGGCGCGAGCACGTCGGGCCCGAGCCGCGCGAGCGCGGGGTGATCGGCGAGCGCGTGGCGATGAAGCAGCTCGGCGGTCATGGCGCGAAACACGATCCAGCGCGTATCGCCGCGCCCGAGCCAAAGCGAGGTGTGGGCGGTTTCGCGGCCCGCAGCGAACGCGGCGTCGTAGCGGCGGACTTTCCCGTACATGCCGAGGTGAAAGTGCAAGATCGCGTCGGCGCGCGGGCGCTGATCGTGGGCGCTCGCATCGCCCGGCCCGACGAGTGCTGGCTTCGGCGCTGCCGCGACGCCCACGAGCACGTGCTTCCCGAGCGCGCGCGCCTCCGTGACGACGCCGCCCGGCAACACGCCGCGCCCACGGATCCAGAGCGCGTCGATCGCGCTGCCCGCAAGCTCCGCATCGAGCCAGCGCGCGGCGCGGTAGAGGGTGTCGCCCTCAGGCATTAGGGCGCGCTGCTGCCGAGTGCCGAGCGCTCGAGTTCGAGGCCGCGGTAGCCGCGCCGAAAGCCGCTGCGCACGAGCGCTTCGGCGAGCGGCGACTCGCTGGCCGGCGCGCCGTCGATCTCTTCGACGCGCAGCACCGAGCTGCTGCGATCCGCGAACAGGCCGCGCAGCGCGCGCGCCACGAACTCGGGCGGCGCGGCGTGCGCGTCGCGGAACGTCCACAGCTTGCGCGCGCCGCGCTCGATGAACGCGACCAGCCGTCCGTCCGCGAGCGCAACGCGCGCCCCCACTGAGCGCCGCGGCCGCGCGAGCGGCGAAGTTGGCGCGGGCCAGGGCAGCAGCGTCCCGAACGGAACCGCGGGGTCGCTTGCGGCGAGCACGAGCAGCGAGCCCACGGCGAGCGAAGCCAGCGAATCGCGCGCCGAGCGCAGCCGATCCACCGCGCCCGCATACGCGAACTGCGCACCCTGATAACCCTCGACGAAATGCCCGCGCCGCACCTTCCCGGATTCTTCCATGGCGCGCAGCACCGGGTAGACGCCGCCGAAGCCGCCGCGCCAGCTCTCCTGCGCGAAGGCTTCGCGCGCGAGCACGCCGTAGCGCTCGAGCAAAACGCCCGCGCGCGCGTGGGCGCGCTGCGTGTCGGAGATCGCGTCGCCGCGCGGGGCGAGCACGCTCGCGACGCTCGACCAACGCCCCGCCGCACCGCCCGGCTGGGCGCCGCGGCGCGTGGGCGCG
>JANNDT010000337.1:0-47629 GCA_031387905.1 Deltaproteobacteria bacterium | reverse complement strand
CGATCCTATTCGCGCGCGCGTTGCGTTTCCAGCCGCTTCTTGGGCGCGCGCTTCTTTACTGCGGCCCACGAACACGCCGGGCCCTTTGCCGCGTCGTGCCGCAGCGCGGGGCAGTGCTCGCGGCCGAAGTAGATCAGCTGGAGGTGCACGCGACTCCAGCTGTGTCGAGGGAACAGCGCCTTCAAGTCGCGCTCGGTCTCGACGACGTTGCGCCCGCTCGTGAGGCCCCAGCGCGCAGCGACGCGGTGGATGTGCGTATCGACCGCGAACGCGGGCATGCCAAAGCCTTGCGAGATTACGACGCTCGCGGTCTTGTGCCCGACGCCGGGCAGTGCTTCGAGTTCCGCAAACGTCTTCGGCACCGCCCCGCCGTGCAGCGCGACAAGCTGCTCCGCGAGCGCTCTCAAGTTGCGCGCCTTGGTCGGCGCGAGCCCGCAGGTCTTGATGAAGCGCAAGATTCGCGGCGCGGGCAGTCGCGCGAGCGCGTGCGCATTCGGCGCGGCGGCGAACAGCGCAGGTGTTACGAGGTTCACGCGCGCATCGGTGCACTGCGCCGAAAGCACCACCGCGACGAGCAGCTGAAACGGGTCTGCGTGCGTGAGCGGCGCAGGCGCTGCGGGATAGAGCGCATCGAGCAGAGCGTGGATGCGAGCAGCTTTCTCGCGGAGCGCAGCGCGCGGCATGGCGGAATGTTACGCGTGCAGGCAGTTCTCCGCGCCGCGTCCGCGCGTCAGCCGCCGATCGCGCGCTCGGGCTCGCCGTGTTCCGCGCGCATCGCTTCCAGGTGCTCGTGCACCTTCTTCAGGTAGGGACCGTGGCGCAGCGGGCGCTTGGCGAGCAGTCGGCGCAGGTTGCCGGGCCCGATGTTGTAGGCCGCTATGGCGTGGTCGGTGGTGCCGAACTGCTCGCGCAGCTCCGCGAGATAGGCGAGGCCGAGGCGCACGTTCTGCACGGGATCGAGCAGCGTGCGATCGCTCTGCCAGGCGAGGCCGTGTCGTTTGGCGATATCGCGGGCTGTGGTGGGCTGGAGTTGCATCAGGCCGATCGAGCCCGAGGGTCCATGCGCGCGCGGGTCGAAGCGGCTCTCTTGCTCGATGATCGCGAGCGTAATCATCACCGAGAGCCCGTGTTCTGCTTCGGCGAGCGTCAGCGCGCGAGCCACGCCTTCGCGCTGCACCGCATCGAGCTTCTTGCTGCTCTTTTGCGCGAGCACCGTGCGCGTGAACTGGAGGCTCTGGTTCTCAGGCGGCGCGTGATCGAGCAGCGGGGCCGCTTCGGTGTTCTGCAGTTCGCGGAGCGCCATCGGTGCGTGCGCTTCGGGCGCTGCGGTCACGCGCGGTGTGGGCGCGATCGCCATCGGCGCCGGCGGCGCAGTGGTTGCGCAAGCAACGCCGAAGCAGAGCACGAACGCCGCCAGCGCTGCATGCACGCGACCGCGCGAGGGGCTTCCCGTAGAGTGCGCCGCATGCGCGAAGAACCGGGCTCCGGACTGCAGGGTTTCCAGCGCCGCTTCCTGCGCGCGAAGGCCCATCCGCTGCACGCCATCGTTCAGGTGGGCGATGCGGGGGCCAGTGAATCCGTAATTGCCGCCATCGACGCGGCCCTGCGCGACCACGAGCTGATCAAGGTCCGCATGCACGCTCCCGCGGAGAAGCACGCGCTCGCCGAGGCGCTCGCCAAGGGAGCCGCTGCTGAGCTGTGCGGTGTGGTGGGGCATACGCTGATTCTCTATCGGCGAAACGCGGAGCATCCGCGCATCCAGCTACCGAAGCGTTAGGACGCTACCGACCGCGGCCGTACGCTCGTGTGTTCGCCGTCACGCTTCCTGGGTGACGTCGAGTTTTAGAGCGGAGACCGGAAAAGCTCCTTGTTTCCGCTCAGTTAGCGCGCGATTGCGAGCCCGATGCGAGCGCGCTGCCGCTCATGAGAATCGTCGTGCGCCCGCATCGACTCGGCTCTCGCCCCAAGTACCATGCGCCGCTCCGCAGCAGGCGAGCGGAGTACATCAATAAGCAGCGGGCGCGAAGCGACCGCGCAGGAGACACGCAATGGCAGGACCGCTCTCAGGCATCAAGGTCGTGGAGATCACGGGCATCGGGCCTGGGCCGTTTTGCGCAATGATGCTCGCCGACTTCGGCGCCGACGTGATCCGCATCGACCGCTCCGCCGCCGTGCGTGCCGAAATGCCTGACAAGCCGTCGAACGACGTGCTCGCCCGCGGCCGCCGCAGCATCGGCGTCGACCTGAAGAACCCCGAAGGCGTCGAGCTCGTGCTGAAGCTGATCGCGCAGGCCGACGTGCTCACCGAAGGCTTCCGCCCGGGCGTAATGGAGCGCCTCGGCCTCGGGCCGGAGGTGTGCCTCGCGCGCAACCCGAGACTGGTTTACGGCCGCATGACCGGCTTCGGCCAAGAGGGCCCGATGGCCCAGGCGGCGGGCCACGACATCAACTACATCGCGCTCGCCGGCGCGCTCGCGCACATCGGCCGCGAAGGCGAGAAGCCGCTGCCGCCGCTCAACCTCGTCGGCGATTTCGGCGGCGGCGGCATGCTGCTCGCGCTCGGCGTGTGCGCGGCGCTGGTCGAGCGCGCGCGCTCGGGCAAGGGGCAGGTGGTGGACGCCGCGATGGTGGACGGCGCCGCGACCCTAATGGCCTTCATCCACGGCTTCTACGCTGGCGGCGGTTGGGGCGAGCGCGGCACGAACCTGCTGGATACCGGCGCCCACTTCTATGACACCTACGAGACCAAGGACGCGAAGTACATCTCGCTTGGCTCGATCGAGCCGCAGTTCTACGCGGAGCTGCTCCAGCTGACGGGGCTCGACAAGGAAAAGCTGCCGCACCAGATGGACCGCGCGGGCTGGCGCCCCATGAAGCAGCGCCTCACCGCGCTCTTCAAGACCAAGACGCGCGACGAGTGGTGCGCGCTGATGGAGGGCAGCGACGTGTGCTTCGCGCCGGTGCTGACGATTCCCGAGGCGTACGAGCACCCGCACAACGTCGCGCGCGGCTCGTTCGTAGACGTGGCCGGCGTGAAGCAGCCGGGCCCGGCGCCGCGCTTCAGCCGCACCCCGGGCGAGATCAAGCGCCCGCCGCCGCACCCGGGCCAGCACACGCAGGAAGCGCTGCTCGCGTGGGGCGTCAGCGCAGAAGACGTCGCGAAGCTGCGCAACGCCAAAGCAATCGCGTAGCAGGGCGGGGACGTTCCATAACTTCATAACTTGTCGAGACGCAGCAAGTTTGGTTGGTTATGGAACGTCCCCGCTCAGGCCTTCCCACCCTCGAGCAGCTCGCCGTCGAGGTGCGAGACGCAGTCGATCAGCGTCGCGCGCCAGGGTGCGCCTTCGAGCACGCTGACCGAGGTGTTGCGCCAGCCCGCTGGCGGCGCGAGGCCTGGCGCCGGCGGCGCGTGGAACGCGACCACGCCGCGGCAGACGAGGCCGTGCGTAACAACTGCGAGCGGGCCCTCGGTGCGCGCGGCCATGGCGAGCACGTTGCGCCAGGCGCGCGCGACGCGTTCGTGGAACACCTCCCAGCTCTCGCCCGCGGGCGGCTCGTAGCCTTCCCCGAATGGGTCGAAGCCGAGCGAGTCGTACGAGCGCCCGCGTAGGTCGCCGAAGTTGCGCTCGTGCAGCTCCGCGTCGAACTCGAGCGGCGCGCCAGTCGCCGCGCGCACGGCCTCGGCCGTCATGGCCGCGCGCGAGAGATCACTCGCGAGGATGCGCGCGAGTCTCGCGCTGCGCAGGCGTTCGCCGAGCCGGCGTGCTTGCTCGAGGCCGCGCTCGGAGAGAGGCGTGCCCGGCGGCTGCAGCGTGCGGTTCGCGTTGAGTGCGGTCTCGCCGTGGCGGATCAGATAGATGGGATGCATGTGGCGGCGAGATTAGGCGCGATGCCCCTCGCTCGCCGCGGTTCGCGGCTCCGCCTCAGCGGCGCTGCGCGAATGAGCGCGGCTGCGCGTGAGCTTCATGCGCGCACTCGCTCTCGAGTTCGTCGAGCAGCGGATCGTCGAGCACGCCCGCAAGCGCCAGCGCATGCGGCACTTCGCGCACAGCCTGTGCGCCGCGCAGCGGTCGCCGGCCGTTGTAACAGAGCGGGCACAGGCCCGATTCGTACTGCACGAACATCTGCTCACCGCAGTTCGTGCACGCGTAGCGCCGGCCCTGATGGGCGAGCGCGCGAATCACGAATGAACTCGGGATCAGGCTGCGACGCTTCGGGAGGATGTGGTCCATGATGTTGGAAGTACCCCCGAGCCACTGAAAAGTGTCAGCCGCGACGCTACGCGAGCGCGCAGGCGGCCAGCAACTCGCAGCGTTCCGACGCGCGTTGCCTGAGATCTCGCGAGCGAAGCCGAACGTGCTTGCATTGCCCATGGGGTCGCCCCCTTTCATAGTGCGGGCTGTGACGCAGGCCGACGCACTCCTCTTCGCGGGCGCTCCCGAACCCGAGCGCAGCCTCGCGCGTGCGGAGCGCGTGATTACGGCGGTGGCATCGCGAGATGCCGCGCGACTTGCGCGAGCGCGAGCGGAGCGCCCCGCCGAAGTTGCGCGCGTGTTGCGTGCGCTCTGCGCAGTCGCGCCGTTTCTGTCGGCGACTCTCGTCCGCGAGCCAGAACTCTTCTTCGCGCTGGTCGAGGACGATCTCCGCGCGCCGCGCACGCTCGCGCAGTTCGGCGCCCGCCTCGATGTGGCGCTCGCGGGCGCGCCCGCCGCCGAGCTCGCTGCGCGGCTGCGGCGCTTCAAGTACGCGGAGCTCGCACGGATTACGGTGCGCGACGCGTCGCCGGAGCTCGTGCCCGAGGCGAGCGCGCAGGAGGTGTTACTGGAACTCTCGGGGCTCGCGGAGACGATTCTCTCGCGCGCGTTCGCGCGGGTGGCTGCGGAGTTCGCTGGCGAAGTCGGTGAGCCCCGCTGGCGAAGCGCGGATGGCCGTGAACTCGCGCTGCGTTTCGTCGTGCTCGGGCTCGGCAAGCTCGGCGGCGACGAACTCAACTACTCCTCCGACGTCGATCTGATCTATGTCTACGAAAGCCCGCCGCCGGGAGCAGAGCCGCTCGCGGGTGGCCCGCGCGAGCTCGCGCCCGCGGATTACTACGCCCAGCTCGCGCGACGTTTCGGGAGACTCCTGTCCGAGCGCGGGCCCGAGGGCTTTCTGTATCGCGTCGATCTCGAGCTGCGGCCCGAAGGTGCGATGAGCCCGCTGGTGCCGTCGAGCGAGCGGTTGTTGCTTTATTACGACGGCTGGGCGGCGACCTGGGAACGCGCTGCCTTCATGAAGGCGCGCCCGGTCGCGGGCGATCTCGCATTCGGCTGGAGTCTCGCGCGCGAAATCGATCCGATGATTTATCAATCGTCGATCGACGTCGCGGGTGTCGCGTCGATCCGCGAGATGAAGCTTCGCATCGAGGGCGAGCACGCGAACGCGGAGCTCGACATCAAGCTCGGCGCGGGCGGCATTCGCGATGTCGAGTTCGTTGCGCAAGCGCTGCAGCTGATGCACGGCGCGCGCGCGCCGCAGGTGCGTGGCCGCTCCGCGCCGGGCGCGCTGCTCGCGCTCGCGGAGGCGAAGCGCATTTCGGAGGAGATGCGCGACGAGCTGCTCGACGCGTATCGTTTCCTCCGGCGCGTCGAGAATCGCTTGCAGATGGAGGATGAGCGCCAGACGCACACGCTGCCGACGAGCCCCGCCGCACGCGAGCGGCTCGCGCGCACGCTGTTCTCAGGGAGCGATGCGCTGGCGCGCTTCGACGCGCGCCTCGAAGCGGCCCGCAGCGCGGTGCGGGCGCACTTCGATGCGCTCGTGCAGCGCCCCGGCGGCGGCGCGCACCTGCTCGAGCACATCCGCGAGCACGCGCCACGTTTGCTAGCGGCGCCGAGAATGGCCGAGCAACTCGGCGCACTCGCGGATCGCGTCGCCGCCGCGCTCGCCGCGTCACCGGATCCGGCGCGCGCCACCAACAATTGGATGCGCTTCGTCGAAGGCGTCGGCGGGCGCAGCTTCTACTTCGGCCTGTTGCTCGATCGCCCGGAGCTCGTGCCGCGGCTCGTGAACTTGTTTGCGATGTCTCGGTTCCTTTCCGACGTGCTCGCGCGCGTGCCGGGCCTGATCGAGCCGATCTTCAGCGACCCGACGCGCTTCCTGCTCGCGCGCGCCGAACTCGAGAGCGGGCTCGCGGCGCTCCGCGCGCAGCGCTCCGCTGGCGACGAGACGGACGAAGAGTCCGCGCTCGCCGCGCTGCGCCTCTTTCAGCAGCGCGAGCTCGTGAACATCGGGCTGCTCGATCTCTCAGGCGAGATCTCTCAGCGCGAGGTGGAGGGCGCGCTCAGCGAGCTCGCGGAGGTATGCCTGGCCGCGGCGCTCGAGTTGGCGCGCGCGCAGCTCGCGCGGGCTGCGAAGAGCGCGCACGCCGTGATCGCGAGCGGCGAGTTCCTGATCGTCGGCATGGGCAAGCTCGGCAGCCGCGAGTTCGGTTACGGCAGCGACCTCGACGTGATCTTTCTCTACGACCTGCCCGGCGCAGCGCTCGACGACGTCGCATTCGCGCAGGAGCCGTTCGTGCGGCTCGCGCAAAAGTTCAGCTGGGCGCTGCAAACGCGAACGGGCGAGGGCGTTTGTTATGAGGTCGATGCCCAGCTGCGGCCTTCGGGGAATCAGGGCGTGCTCGTCAGCTCGCTCGCCGGCTTCGAGCGGCACCACGTCGAGAGCGCGCAGCTCTGGGAGCGGCAGGCGCTGCTCCGCGCGCGCGCCGTCGGCGGTAGCGCGCAGCTCGCCGAGCGCTTCGCCGCGCTGCGCACGCGCCTGCTCGCGCGCCCATTGCCCGCGGACGCGCCGCGCGAGGTGGACCGCATTCGCGCGCGCGTCGAGAGCGAACTCGCGCGGGAGAACGCGCAGCGCCGCAACCTGAAGGTGGGGCGCGGCGGCCTGTTCGACGTCGAGACGATCGTGCAGCTGCTCGCGCTGAAGCACGGCGCCGCGATTCCGGAGCTGCTCGAAGTGGCGACCACCGCCGCCTGGATCGACCGCTGCGAGGCGCACACGCTTGTTACGCCCGCGCAGGCGAGAGTGCTGCGCGACGGCTGGGCGTTCCTGCAGCGCCTCGCGAGCCGGCTGCGCATCGTCGAGAATCGCTCGATCAGCGACCTCGGCGCCGACCGCGCCGATCTCGATTCAGTCGCGCGCTCGCTCGGCTACGCGCCGTCGCAGCGCACCGGCACCTCGCGCGTTCCGCTGCTCGACGATTATGCGCGTCACACCGAAGCGATCCGCCGCGTGTACGACGCAGTGGTGCGCGGCGCCTAGAGCTCCTGCGGGCCGTGGCCGTGCGCGGCCCAGAAGCCGCGCGCTCGCTCGAAGTGTTCGAGCGCGCGTGCGTCGCGCGGCCCGAGCACGAACGGCGCGGCGCCTTCCACGTGCGGCTCCCAGCGCGCATCCGCGAGCCGCCCGCTGCGCGCGAACGCGGCCCAGTTCGCCTGCACCCCGCGCGAGAGCGCGCCGGCCGTTGCGTAGAGCACTCGCAGTGCGGGCTTGCGGTAGCTGCCGAACACGAGCGGAATCTCGAGCGCGTGGCACGAGCCGACGGCCCGCGGTGTTAGGGGCGGCGACCAGGTGAAGCAGTACGCGTGAACCTCGGGCGTGTGCTGCGCGGCGACGGCGGCGAGGCGCTCGGCGGGCGCGCGGAAGACGCGGTGCGTTTGGAAGAGGCTCCAGCGCTCGACGGGCGCCGAGTGCGGCAGCAATTCGCCGTAGAGCGCCGCCGCTTCCTCGGCGCGCGCGGGCCCGATCACTCGCGCGATCACGTGACGCAGGCGCGCTTCGTCCATCGCGCGCGCCGCGGAGTTCAGCAGGAACAGGTTGTACTCGTCGCGGTTCGTGCCCACGAGCAGCGAGATACCGCGCGCGCTTCCCGCAGCGATCGCTGCGAGCGGCGGCGCGGGCAACACATCGTCATCGAGCGCCGGCTGCCACGGCAGGAGTCCCCACGGCGCGGGCAGACTCGCGGCGGCGCGCAGTTGCGCATCGACGAGCGCCTCGAGCGGCACGTCGCACAGCCGCTCGGCGTTCGCGGATGTTAGGCCCTGCGCGCGCAGCAGGGCGTGCGCCATGCGCGCGGCGCCGTCGCGCGAGGAGACGTGGTGCGCCGCGCCGCTCTGGCAGATGGCGCGCTGAAAAAGACCCTGCGCGCGCGGGCTGCCGAGCAATGCGCCGATGCTCATGGCGCCGGCGCTCTCGCCGAACACGGTCACGTTGTTGGGATCGCCGCCGAACGCGGCAGCGTGCTCGTGCACCCAGGCGAGCGCCGCGAGTTGATCGCGCAGCCCCACGTTCGACGCGAACGGGCCGCCGCGCGCCACGCTGTCGAGTTGCGCGAAGCCGAGCGCGCCGAGGCGGTAGTTGAGCGAAATCACCACCACGTCGTGCTCGCGCGCGAACTGCGTGCCGTCATAAACGGGCGCGCTGCCCGCGCCGAACACGAAGCCGCCGCCGTGGATCCAGACGAGCACCGGGCGCACGGGTCCATCAACGCCAGGCGTGAAGACGTTCAGGCACAGGCAATCGAGCCCATAACGCTTCGGGTTGCCCGCGAGCCCTTGCAGCCACTTGGGCATCGCGCTGCGCTGCGGCGCCCCCGGGCCGGGCTCGAAGCAATCGCGCACGCCTGCCCACGGCTCCGGCGGCTGCGGCGCTGCGAAACGCAGCCGGCCCTCGGCGGGTCGCGCGTACGGAATGCCGAGGAACGTGAGCACGCCGCGCCGCGGGCGCCCGCGCACTCGTCCACTGCGTATCTCTACGACGGCATCCACTTCACACGTCCGCTACAAAGCCGCCCCACTCTAGTGAGGGCGAGCCGTGGCCAGCGAGCGCATCTTCAACTTTTCCGCCGGCCCGGCCGTGATGCCCGTCCCTGTGCTCGAAGAAGCACAGGGCGCGTTGCTCAACTTCAACGGCACGGGCATCGGCATCGCCGAGCACAGCCACCGCGGCGCCGCCTTCGAGGGCGTGATGCGCGAGGTCGAAGCCGATTGCCGCACGCTCGCTGGCATCCCGGATGATTATGGCGTGCTGTTCCTGCAAGGCGGCGCCTCGACGCAGTTCTTCCAGGTGCCCGCAAACTTGCTGCCTGAAGGCGCGACCGCGGACTATCTGGTGACGGGCGCGTGGTCCGAAAAGGCCGTGAAGGAAGCGCAGCTCTACGGGAAGGTGCACATCGCGGCGAGCACCGCCGAGGGCGGCTTCACGCGTATTCCGCGCGCCGACGAGATTCGCTACAGCGCCGCGCCGGTTTACGCGCACTTCACTTCGAATAACACCATCTTCGGAACGCAGTGGACGAGCGAGCCGCCCGCTCCGCCGGCTGGCGCGTTCCTGGTGTGCGATGCCTCGAGCGACATCTTCTCGCGCCCAGTCGATGTCAGCCGTTATGGGCTCATCTATGCCGGCGCGCAGAAGAACCTCGGCCCGGCGGGCGTGACGCTGGTGATCATTCGGCGCGACCTGATCGCGCGCAACGTCCGCCAGCTGCCGACGATGCTGCGTTACGACACCCACGCGAAAGAGGGCTCGCTCTACAACACGCCGCCGACGCTCTCGATCTACCTAATGGGCCTCGCGCTGCGCTGGCTGAAAAAGCAAGGCGGGCTCGGCGCCATGGAGCAGATCAATCGCCGCAAGGCGGAAGTGATCTATGGCGCGCTCGAGGAAGCCGGTGGGTTCTATGCGTGTCACGCGGGCGAGGGCAGCCGCTCGCTGATGAACATCACGTTCCGGACGCCGTCGCCGGAGCTGGACGCGAAGTTTGCGAAAGAGTCGGAGCAGGCCGGGATGTCGGGGCTGAAGGGACATCGGTCGGTGGGCGGAATGCGGGCGAGCGTTTACAACGCGTTTCCCCTGGCTGGGTGCGAGACGTTGGCTTCGTTCATGCGCGAGTTTGCGAAGAAGAACGGGTAGGGCGAAGCGTCGGGGGAGAAGTGCTGGTCGCGAACGCGCGGGCGGGGGCGCGGGGGCCGCTGCGCCTCGTGCCTCGTCGGGGCCTTGGGTGGATGGGGCTCTTTTGGGGGCGCGTCCTCGGGTGAGAAGGCGCTGCATTGCGTTGGGCCCCGCCTCCGGTTTTACCTCGGCGCAGCGGCCTCCGCGCCCCCGCCCGCTTGTGGCAGGTCGAAGACTCCTGCCGCGGGCCTGGGAGTTGGGAGGGTGCGGATCGCGCGGGGTTGACCCGCGCTCTCCGCACTTTCGGTTCGGGAGAGTTCGTTGCTTTGTGCCTAAGGTCGTGGCGTGGTGAGTGGGAATGACATTGTGAATCCGCGGTTGATCGATCGCGTGCCGCTCGGCGCGGCGCTCGGGGATTCGGGGGCGATTCTCGACCGCTTCGTGCGCTGGGTCGCGGATACGGGCCTAACACCCTACGAGCATCAGGAGCAGGCGCTGCTCGAGCTCGCGGCGGGGAAGCACGTGGTGCTGGCCACGCCCACGGGTTCGGGGAAGTCGCTGGTCGCGCTCGGGCTGCACTTCAAGGCGCTGTGCGAAGGGAAGCGCTCGTTCTACACGGCGCCGATCAAGGCGCTGGTGAACGAGAAGTTCTTCGCGCTGTGCGAGACGCTCGGGCACGAGAACGTGGGGATGATGACGGGCGATGCGTCCATCAACTGGGCGGCGCCGGTGATCTGCTGCACGCAGGAAGTGCTCGCGAACATGGCGCTGCGGCAGGGCGAGCGGGTGGACGCGCCGTACGTGGTGGTCGACGAGTTCCATTTCTATGGCGACCGCGATCGCGGTTGGGCGTGGCAGACGCCGCTGCTGACGCTCCGCAACAGCACGTTCTTGTTGATGTCGGCGACGCTCGGCAACACGGCGCCGATCGAGGAGCGGCTCGAGGCGTTCACGGGCCGGCCGGTGGCGCACGTGTGGAGCGACCAGCGGCCGGTGCCGCTCGACTACGACTATCGCGAGACGCAGCTGCATGAGACGGTCGAGGAATTGCTCGAGCAGCGCCGCGCGCCGATCTACGTCGTGAACTTCACGCAGCGCGAAGCGGTGGAGGTGGCGGCAGCGCTCACCAGCGCGAAAGTTGCGAGCCGCGAAGTGCGCCAGCGCATCGCCGCGCAGATCGAGGACTTTCGCTTCGACACGCCCTTCGGCCGCGAGATGAAGCGCATCGTCTCGCATGGCATCGGGCTGCATCACGCGGGCTTGTTGCCGAAGTACCGGCTGCTCGTCGAGCAGCTTTCTCAACAAGGCCTGCTGCGCGTGATCTCGGGGACCGACACGCTCGGCGTCGGCGTGAACATTCCGATTCGCACGGTGCTGTTCACCAAGCTCAGCAAGTACGACGGCGAGCGTGTGCGCATGCTCTCGGTGCGCGACTTCAAGCAGATCTCGGGGCGCGCGGGGCGACGCGGCTTCGATACGCGCGGCAGCGTCGTCTGCCAAGCGCCCGAGTACCTAATCGTTGCCAAGCGCGCGCAGCGGCAAGGGCGCAAGGAGAAATCAGCGCCGCACAAACGCCGGCCGCCGCCGGGCTTCGTGGGCTGGTCGAAGGACACGTTCGAGCAGCTCGTGAAGCGCCAGCCCGAGGCGCTGAACTCGGTATTTCGCATCTCGCACGGCATGATGGTTTCGGTGCTGCAGCGCGCGCCCAGCGAAACCGGGAAGCGCGGCGGCTACGGCGCGCTGGCGGGCCTGATTGATCGCTGTCACGAGTCGCCCACGCGCAAGCGCCGCTTGCGGCGCGACGCCGCGGTGCTCTTCCGCGCGCTGCGCCGCGCGGGCATCGTGCAGATCGAGAATCACACGGCGGCCGTCGATCCCGAGCTGCAGCGCGATTTCTCGCTGCACCAAACGCTCTCGCTCTACTTCGTCGACGCCGTCTCCGCGCTCGTGCCGGATGCGCCGGATTTTCATCTGCAAGCGGTCGGCGTCGCGGAGGCGGTGCTCGAGAACCCCAACGCGATCCTCCAACAACAACTCAAAGTCGTGCGCAACGAACTGCTGGAGCAGCTGAAAGCGGATCGCGTCCCGTTCGAAGAGCGCATCGCGAAACTCGACGAAGTGCGGCTGCCGGCGCCCGAAGCAGATTTCATCTACGCGACGTTCCGCGTGTTCGCGGAGAACCATCCGTGGGTGAGCGAGGAGGGCGTTCACCCGAAGTCGATCGCGCGCGAGATGGTCGAGCACTACGCCACGTTCGACGGCATCGTGCGCCGCTACGGGCTTCAGCGCAGCGAGGGGTTGTTACTGCGATACCTCTCGCAGGTGCACGCCACGCTCGAACAGTCGGTGCCCGACGCGATCAAGACCGAGCCGCTCGAGGACGCCATCGCCTACCTGCGCGAACTCGTGCGGCGCACGGATTCGAGTCTGCTGAGCGCGTGGGAAAGCCGCTCGAACGCGCCGGCTGCCGCGGCGGCGCGCGAGGCCGAGCGCGTCGCTCCGAAGCGCAAACGCGAGCGCGACCTCGCGAACGAACCGAAGGCGCTGCGCGCGCGGCTGCGCGCCGAGCTGCGCGCGCTCGCGCAGGCGCTCGCCGAGGGAGACTACGAGCAGGCGGCGCTCTCGGTCCGGCAAGCGGAGAACGACCCCTGGGACGCGGCCCGTTTCGCCGCGGAAATGCGCTCCTATCTCGATGAACACGGCGAGCTGCGCTTCGATCCGGCTGCGTACCGCGGGCACCACACCACGCTGAAGCTTGTCGCGCCGCGCGTGTTCCACGTGCAGCACACGCTGCTGAACGCCGACGGGGAGGAGCAGGGGTTCATCGAGAGCGAGGTCGACCTGCAAGGCGCGCTCGACCCCGAAGGCCCGCTCGCCCGAATCGTGGGCATCCGGGCCTGATCGAGTTCTTGCTCTGCATCCCGTTGGCCGTCTTGCCGATGCAGTCGGCGTGCGGAACGAGCGCAGCCAGATCTTGCTGTTCGGCTTCGGCAAAGCTCACGATGAGCTCGCCGGCCGGATCGTCGTGCTCGGCTATCGCGCGCTGCGGGCGAACGATGTCGAGTCCGTGCTCGACCTGCTGCGGCGCCCCGGCCAACCCATTCGCGTCTTCGTGTTTCCAGTCGGAGCGCCATTTCCGCAGCGCGAAAGCGACCTCCGCTCGCTGACCGATGCGAGCAGCACCTTCGGACTGCGTCTGATCGTCTCCGGCGATCGCCCCAGCCCGCCCGAAATCGCAGCGCTGAAACGCGAAGGCGTGCGCTTCGGTTTGTGGAAGCCGTTCCACGACTCCGAGCTGCGCTTCGTCCTCAACAGCGCGCTGTATGACGAGACGCGCGGCCAGTTGCGGCCGAACCCGCGCGTGCCCGCGAGCCTCGTCGTGCGCATGAAATCCGGCGCCGGCGAGAAGGCCGGGATGCTCTACAACCTTTCGATGACGGGCGCGTTCATCGAGACGCCGCGCCCGAACATGGCCGGCGGGCGCATCACGCTCATGATCGAGTTTCCCGACGGAACACTCGCGATCCCGGCCAGCGTCGTGTTCTCGAACGTGCCGGGGAACTTGCAGAGGCCGAACTTGCCGCTCGGGATGGGCGCGAAGTTCGTGGACGTGAATCCGCAGCACGCGGAACGCATCGCGAAGTACGTCGCGGAGCGGACGCGGGCCTACGATCTCTAATGAGCGCCGCGCTCGCGGGCGCAGCGCGCTGTCACTGCCGCGGCTTCGGCTTCCAGCGCTGCGGCGCGAGTTCGGGCTGCGGACGTTCAGCGCTCGATCCAGCGGGGCGCCAGAACGTGCCGGTCGGCGTTTGCTGCGGGGGCGCCGCGGGCGCTGAGAGGTCCGGCAGCGCGCCGGCGCCCTGCGCGAGTTCGCGGACGCCAGCCGCGCCGATCGCGACGCGCGCGCCTTGCAGCACGCCGAGCGCGACGAGCACCACGAAGGCGCTGCACCAAGCAGCGCGCCTCAGCCAGCGCCAGCCGCGTTCGCCGAGCCGCCAACGCTCGGGCCGAAGCGGCACCGGGTCTCCTGCGCTTCCGAGGTCGAGTCGATTCTGCGCTCCGAGGACGAGTTGCATGGCGCATCTCCTTCACACGGTTTCAGTGAGTTCCTCGGCGAGACGCGCAAGAAACTTTCGCGAACCGGCGACCCGACGCGTAAGCCCGCGAAAGCGCGAGGTTTTTCGCGTTCGCGGCTAGCCTTCGCGGCGTGCCGCGCGGTTGGTTCCAAAGGCCCGAGATCTCTCCGTTCGCGCTCGCGAGCTACCGGCGCGAGTTGCGCGCCGAGGCCGCGTTACCCGCTTGTTATGCGCTGCTGGAGGGCGGCTTCGTCGGCGTGCTCGCCGACAAGGTCTTCCACCTCGGTCCGTTCGGCATCGCGCTGATCAGCGCCTCGCAGTTGTTCGGCCACCTCGCGAGCGCGGGCTGGGCGCGGCTCGGCGAGCGCGTGCACAAGGTGCCGCTGATCAATGCGCTGCAGTTCGGCGTCGCAGCGCTGGCGGGCGCGATCGCCCTAATTCCTGCGACGACTGCGGGCGGGCGGCTGTTCCTCGCGGCGCTGATTGCGACGCAGGTGGTGCGCGGCGGCATCACGACGCTGCGCAGTGTGATCTGGACCCAGAACTACGAAGCCGGCGTGCGCGCGCGCATAACGGCGCGGCTCACCTTCCTCGGCCAAAGCGTGCTCGCGCTGACTGCCCTCGGCGCGGGCGCGTGGCTCGATCGCAGCGGGCTCTCGTTCGGCGAGCCGTACGCGCTCGGCGCTCTGCTCGGCGCGCTCGGCAGTCTCGCGTTCGCGGGCATCACGATGCGCGGAGAGGAAACGCGCGCAGCGCCGCCACTCGGCGCGTCGCTCGCACAAGGGCGCACTGCGCGCGCCTCGGTGTTCGCCGTGCTGCGCGAGGATCCGCTCTACGCGCGCTACTTGCTCTGGCAATCCGTGCTCGGCGTCTCGAACATGATGATCGAGCCCGCGGTGGTAATCCTCGTCTCGCGCGAACTCGCAGCGGACACCCTCACGAGCGTCGCACTGATTACGGTCGTGCCGGTCGGGCTCGGTGTGCTGCTGCTCCCGTTCTGGGCGGCCTACGTAGATCGCGTTCACGTCGCGGAGTTTCGCGCGAAGCACAGCTGGCTCTGGGCAATCGCGCAGGCCGTGACCGGCATCGGCGCGCTCACCGGCTCGCTCGCGTGGGTGGCGCTGGGCCGCGTCATTCTCGGCATCGCGCGCGGCGGTGGCACGCTCGCCTGGAACATCGGCCATAATGATTTTGCGAAGCCTGAGCGTGCGGGGCGCTACATGGGCGTGCACGCGACGCTCACCGGGATTCGCGGCGCATTCGCGCCGTTTCTCGGCATCGCGCTGTACTCCGGCGTCTCGGGGCGCGCACTGCCCGGAACGGGACTCGCGCTGCCCGCACTGCCCGCGATCGGCGGCTGGATGATGATCCTCGCCGCGCTGCTGAGTACGCTCGCAACGCTCGGCTTCGCGGCGCTGCATCGGCGCATCCTCGAAGAACGCGCGCAGAGGGGCAACGAGTGATCGACGACGCCAGCCGCGCAGCGGTGGACCACGCGCTCTCGACGACGCGCTCGGTGCGCCGCCGCATCGACTGGACGCGCGCGATCGAGCCCGAGGTGATCGAGGCCGCGATCGACGTCGCGGTGCAGGCGCCGACCGGCGCGAACGCCGAGGCGTGGCGCTTTCTCGTAATTACTGAGCCCGAGCCGAAGCAGGCGATGGCCGAACTCTACCGCCGCGCGCTCGCGCGCTTTCGCACGACACGCAGCGAGGCGGCGCAGAAGCAGTCGGTGAACGACCTCGCCGAGCGGCTGCACGAAGTGCCCGCGCTGATCGTCGTGTGCAGCGAGGGCGTGCCCGATCTTGCGAACCGCGCGCTGCAGGTCGCGTTCTACGCGTCGGTGTTGCCTGCCGCGTGGTCGCTGATGGTGGCGCTGCGCGCGCGCGGCCTCGGCGCGACATGGACCACGCTGCACCTCGTGCACGAAGCCGAGGCCGCCGCCGCGCTCGGGATTCCCGACGGCGTGACGCAGACCGTGCTGCTGCCGGTCGGCTACATGCAAGGCGCCGTGCTGAAGCCCGCCGCGCGCAAGCCCGCGCGCGAAGTCACATACTGGAACCGCTGGGGCATTAGGCGATAGCGTCGCTCGACTTTCTGGAGCCCCGCGATGCCGATGCCCACGAACATCCCGATCATCGACACGATGCTCGGTGTGCCCGAGGAAAACCAGAAGGGCGTTTACGACTTCATGCGCCCGTTGTTTCGCGACGCGGAGACGATCCAGAGTTTCGATTTCCCGGTCCAATACCTGTTCAAAGACTTCCCCAAGGTGGACAAGCAAGAGGACTACATCACTTACACGCTGAAGCTGATGGACCAATACTGGATCGAGCGCGCGCTGACGGGCGTGTCGCTCGGGAACCCGCTGGGCAATAATAATCTCGCCGTGAAGCGGCACCCAGACCGCTTCATCGCCGCCTGCGGCAGCGACCCCAACCGTGGCATGGAAGGCGTGCGCGAGATCGTGCGGCTGCACGAGGAGTACGGCACCAAGGCGGTCTCGGCGTTTTCGGCCCGCGCATTCCGATGGCGCCGCAAGTTCTCGACCAGGTCGACGAGATCTGTTGGTTCTTTCCCGAACTGCGCTTCGTGTTCCGGCACGGCACGGAACCTTGGCAGGCGCTCGCCGTGAAGCTGATGCTCGAGTGGCCGAACCTCTTTTATTCGACCAGCGCGTTTGCGCCGCAGCACTACCCGAAGGAGATCGTGCAGTTCGCGAATACGCGCGGCGCGGACAAACTGATCTACGCCGGTTACTTTCCGGCCGGCCTAACACTCGAGCGTATCTTCCGCGATCTGCCGAACGTGCCGTTCCGCGATCACGTCTGGCCGAAGTTCCTGCGCGAGAACGCGCTGCGAGTGCTGAAGCTCTAGTCCCCGGTCAGCTTCTCGAGCGCCACGCGGTTCTTGATCGTGATGCTGCCGTCGTGCATCTCGAGCACGCCGTCGGAGGTCCAGACGCGTACGAGCTTGTTCACGCTCTCGCGCGTGGCGCCGATGAGATCGCCGAGTTCGCCCTGTGAAAAGCGCCCCGCAATGTGCAGGCCGTTCTTCGCCGGCTCGCCCCAGCTGTCCGCGAAACCGAGCAGGCACTTCGCGAGGCGCGCGCTGACCGGGCGGAAGTTGTTGTCCTCGAGCGATTGGGAAAGTTTGATCATGCGCTGCGCGACCCCGGTGAGCAGGCGTATCGCGATCTCGGGAAAACGGCGCAGCAGCGGCAAGAGATCTCGCCGCTGAATCATCAACAGCTCGCAAGCTTCGACAGCCAAGATGTTCGCGGTGCGCTTGCTATCGGCGAAGGCGGCGATTTCACCGACGACCTCGCCCGGGCCCATGTAGCGGAAGACGATGTCGTCGCCGTCCGGGCCGGTGACGAATGCTTTCAGGCGGCCGCTCACGATCACGTAGACGTCGGCGCCGTCGTCGCCCTGGTGGAAGAGCATTTCGCGCGCCTCGATGCGGCGCCTGCGCGTAATCAGTTCGAGTTCTGAGAGCTCTCGCTCGCCCAGTCCCGAAAACAAACTCAGCCTTGCCAGCAGCCGCTTACGGTCTTCCATCGCGTGGCCCCTGTGTTCCGTGCGAAACACAACGCGGTTCCACGGGCACACTAGCTCCGTCGAACAGCGGAGCGCAGGCGCAAGGTGAGTTGCGGGGGGGGGGCTCGGGTCTTCAGCGCTTGGTCCGCAGCCCGGTGCCGGAGGCCATCAGTTCTACGCCCGCGGTTCCCTTGCCGCTGGCGCCCATGTTGGCCAGCTCGACCGAATCGAGGCGGACGCCGATCACGGCGTCGAAGCCCTTGGCGGCGGCGGCCTCCTTGAGGCGCAGGATCGCTTCGCGCCGCGCGCGCTCGAAGAGCGTCTCGTACGAGCGCACGTTGCCGCCAAAAATCTGGCGGATCCCGGCTGCGAAGCGTTTCCAGTAATCGATCGAAATTACGACGGTGCCTGTCAGCAGCGCGGCATCTTCGACGCGCCAGTCCGCCGGCACGCGGCTCGTGGTGATCAGCATCAGCCGCCGCTGCCTGCGCTCCCGCTTCGCGAGATCCTGATAATGAAGATGCTCCACGGTCTTGCCCGACACGAAGCCGAGCGCGAGCAGCAGAGCTGAAATGAGCAGCTGCTCCATCGCGCGGCTAGTCCACGCGGACGGCGGTGCCGTAGGCGAAAATTTCCGCGGCGCCCTGGGCGATCGAGCTCGTGGCGAAGCGCACGTTCACCACCGCGTTCGCCCCGAGACCGCGCGCCTCCTCGACCATGCGCGAGGTGGCTTCCTTGCGCGCTTCGTTGAGCAGTTCCGTGTAGCCCGTGAGTTCGCCGCCTACGAGGTTCTTCAGGCCCGCGAGGAAATCCTTGCCGAAGTGTTTGGCGCGCACGGTGCTGCCGCTCACGACGCCATAGAACTCGCGGATCGAGCGGCCCGGAACTTCTTCGGTGTTGGTGAGGATCACGGCGTCGCCCCCGAGTGAGGGCCACGGGATCGGCTAGGCGCACGGGGCGCTTGAGGCGGAAGCTGCGCGTCCGCGGCTAGCGCGTTGACTCCGCTCGCCTAGGCGGCGCCTGCGTCCGCGAAGGCGCCGCGGTCGCGGATCATGCCGCGCAGTTTGAGCACGAGGCGCGGCCGGTTGATGCCGATCGCGCCCGTAATACGGCCGCCGCGGCCGAACGCGATCGCGAAGCGGCGCTCGGCCAACGAGCCGTCGACTAGGCGCTGCTCATCGCTCGGCGCGATGCGCCCCGCGATCTGGAGCTTGCAGTCGTACTGGTCCGACCACACGAACGGCACCGGGCTGAACGGCTGGCCGCCGCTCTCGCCCGCGAGCAGCGTCGCCGCGGCGTGGTCGGCTTGCTCCGTAGCGTTGGTCCAGTGCTCGATGCGCATCGTTTCGTCGAACAGCGCGTTCGGCCAGCGCGCCACGTCGCCCACTGCCACCACGTTGGCAGCGCGCGTCGCGCGACAGGCGGCGTCGCACGCCACGCCGTCGCCGAGTTCGAGCCCAGAGCTCGCGAGCCACGACGTGTTAGGGACCGAGCCGATGCCGACCAGGACCACGTCGGCCGCGACGCGCTCGCCGCTGGCCAGCTCGAGGCCTTCGACGCGCTCGCTGCCGAGGAAGCGCGCGACGCCCACGCCGCAGCGAAGGTCGACGCCGCGTTCGCGGTGGATCTCGCCGACGTAGGCGCCGAGATCGCGCCCGAGCCCGCGCTCGAGCGGCGCCGCGAGCGCCTCGATCACACTCACCTCGAGTCCGCGCGCGCGGCAGGTCGCCGCGACTTCCATGCCGATGAAGCCGGCGCCAATTACGGCGACGCGGGGCCTGCGCTCGAGCTCGGCGCGCAGTGCGAGCGCATCAGCGAGCGTGCGCAGCACATGGATGCCCGTGAGCGGCGGCGTGTTCGGAATGCGGCGCGCGCCCGAGCCCGTCGCGATTGCGAGCCCGTCGTACGCAACCCGCTCGCCGTTTGCGAGCACCACCTCGCGCGCCGCGAGATCGAGCGCCTCGGCGCGCGTGCCGAGCCGCCACTCGACCGCGAGCGCGTCGTCCTCGGGACGCATTAGGTTCACGCGCGCCGCGTCCCACTTCCCGGCGAGCACTTCCTTCGAGAGCGGCGGCCGGTCGTAAGGCAGCTGGGGCTCGTCGCCGATCGCGATGAGCTTCCCGTCGAAACCGAGCCGCCGCAGCGCCTGCGCTGAGCGCAAGCCGCCGAGCGAAGCGCCGACGATCGCGATGGTTTTGAGCGTCACTCGAGCAACCACTCCCGCAGCGCAGCGATCTCGATGTCTCCGAGGCCCGCCTGCTCGCGCACGAACCGCTCGGGCCCGCCGTGCTTCGCGTCGAGATGCGCGAGCGTCTCCTCCATCGCCTCGCGCCGCGACGAGAGCAGATTCGCGGCGCGCTCCGGCTCGATGCCGCGTTCTTCGAACCACTGGTCCGCGGCCGGGATGCGGTTGCCGGTGTAGAGCGCGGTGAGGCTGTAGTCGCCGATCACGATCTCGCGCGGCACCCCCAACACCAGCAGCAGCAGCGCTGAGACGATGCCGGTGCGGTCTTTGCCAGCAGTGCAGTGAAACACCGCGGGCGACGGCGCCGCGGCGAGCTGCCGCAGCACGCCCCCGACGCGGTGCGCGCGCTCGTCGAGCGTGCGCTGATAGCCGCGCACGAGCCAGGTCGCGTCGATCTCACCGAAGGAGCCCGCTTCGAAGCGCCGCGCCCATTCGTCGGGCGAGAGATCGGCCTCGCCAATCGGAAGCTGCACGTAGGCGAAGCCCGGAATTCCCGCGAGCCGGTTCGGCCGCGCGCTCGCTTCGGCTTCGCCGCGCAGATCGATTACGCGCGCGAGTCCAATGCGCTCGAGGTACGCGATGTCCGCGTCCGTCAGCTCGGCGAGCGAGTCGGCGCGAAAAATCTGGCCCCAGCGCACGCGCTGGCCAGCCTGCGTCGGATAGCCGCCGAGATCGCGGAAATTTCGCGGGCCTTCAAGCGGAAGTTTGCGCTCTGCGATCTCGACGCGGCGGCCTTCGACATCTTCGAGTGCGAGCACGTGGCGAAAGCGCGCATCGAACGGCCCCAGCAGCGCGCGCTTGCCTTCGCGTACGACCGCGACAGCGCGATCCCCCGCGCGAACCGTGAGCGGCGTCGTCACGGGCTGCGCGAGATGCAGTACGAGAGCGTCGCCGTCGCGCTCGAGGTGCCATTCGCTGCGCGTCGCGTCGAGAAAACGTTGGGGCATGCGAGCAGCTTCGCGCGCCTTCGCGCGCCGCGCAGTAGAGAACGAGGTGAGAACGCGCTCGCATCGACCTCGATGACGAAGCGCCTCCGCGCAGGGCGCGAGGCCGCAAGCGAAGCGCGCAGCGAGCCGCAGGCGAGCGAAGTCAACTAGGAGAATCGTCTATTACCCGCAGCTAGCGCGCTTCGCGCTAGCTGCGGGTAATAGACGCGCCTAAGCGCTGCAAGCGCTCGTCGATGCGCTCGTAGCCGCGATCGACTTGGTGCGCGTTCATGATCACGCTGCGGCCTTCGGCGCAGAGCGCGGCGGCGATCAGCGCCATGCCGGCGCGAATGTCGGGCGAGGTGATCGTCTCGCCGTACAGGCGCGACGGGCCTGTAACAAGCGCGCGATGCGGATCGCACAGCACCACACGCGCGCCCATCGCGATCAAGCGGTCCACGAAGAAGAGCCGGTTCTCGAACATCTTCTCGTGAATCAGCACGCTGCCTTTGGCCTGCGTCGCGAGCACGAGCGCGATCGAGGTGAGATCGCTCGGGAAGCCCGGCCAGGGCGCGTCGTCCACCTTCGGAATCGCGCCGTCGAGATCGTCCTGCACGACGAGTTCTTGCTTCGCCGGCACGAACAGCGCGCCGTTCTCGAGGCGCGTCTCGACGCCGATGCGGCGGAACACGAGCCGGATCATGCGCAGATCGTCGGCCACGACGCCGTTCACCGTGAGCTCGCCGCCGGTCATCGCGGCGATCGCGACGAACGAGCCGAGTTCGATGTGATCGGGGCCGACGCGGTGGCTCGCGGGCCGCAGCTCCGGCACGCCGTCGATCTCGAGCACGTTGGTGCCGATGCCGCTGATGTGTGCGCCCATCGCGGTCAGGAAGCGGCACAGCCCGCGCACGTGCGGCTCGCAGGCGGCGTTCGCGATGCGCGTCGGCCCGTCGGCGACGGCCGCGGCCATCACGGCGTTCTCGGTCGCCATCACGCTGGCTTCGTCGAGGAAGATGTCGGCGCCGCGGAAGCGGCCCGCGAGTGTTAGGTGATAGTGGCGCTCGCGCGTCTCGATCTCGGCGCCGAGCATGCGCAGCGCGTGCAAGTGCGTGTCGATGCGGCGGCGGCCGATGCGGTCGCCGCCAGGGCGCGGCAGCACGGCGCGGCCGGTGCGGTGTAACAAGCCCGGCGCGAGCAGGAACGAACCGCGGATCGTGCGGCCGAGTTCGGAACTCGCGTCGCGGGCACCGAGGTTGCTCGTGTCGAGCACCGTCTCGGTGGTGTCGGGGTCGCGCACTACTCGCGCGCCGAGCTCGCCGAGAATCTCGAGCTGCGTCGCGACGTCGCGGATGCGCGGCAAGTTCGCGATGCGCGAGGCGCCCGGCGCGAGCAGCGTGGCCGCGAGCACGGGAAGCGCCTCGTTCTTGTTGCCGGCGGGTGTAATCACTCCGCCGACGGTGCGGCCACCCTCGACGACGAAGCGATCTCCAGCCCCGATCTGCACGTCGCTCTCTACCCCCAACCAACGCCGCGCAACGTAGCCGCAGCGGTTTCTTACTCCAGCAGCGCCGTCATCTCGCCCGGGTTGTAACCGCGGATCAGCGAGCCATCGATCTCGACGAGCGGCACGCTGCGGCTGCCCGACTTCGCGACGAGCTCATCCGCGAACACGTCATCCGCCTCGATGTCTTTGTTCTCGTACTCGATGCCACGCTGATCGAGGTACGCGAGCGTCTTGCGGCACCAGCCGCACCAAGGCGTGGTGTAGACCGTGACGCGATGTGCGGCTTGCGCGGCGTCGGCGCTCTCAGCCTGCGCGCCGCGGCTCTTCTTTGTGAACGCAGACGCGTCGACCTCGATCTGCCCCGCGCGTTCGCGCCACTGCGCGGGCACTTCTTCGAGCGAGCGCGCGAAACGCACCGCGCCGCGCTCGTCGGTCCATTGATAAAACAGGTGCTTCTCGCCCGCGTATGCGGCGACGCGCTCTCGCGGAACACTCGCTGCGCGCGGATCGCGCTCACTCGCCGCCGGCAGCCCGCGCGAGACTGCGAAGCCGGCTCCGCCGACCAGCGCCGTCACGATTAGAGCGATCACGAACGAACGCATGCGCAGCTCCGGAGCAGTGATCAGACCCAGCCCCGCGAGTCTTGGTTCGGGCTGCGCCTCCCTACGGATCGGCGCAATGACAGGCCGGGCTTGAGAGCTACGTCACGCCCCAGGCCCGAGTTACGCGCGCTTGCCCCACAGCGGCTTCCGCTTCTCGAGGAACGCCCGGATGCCCTCCCGGAAGTCGCTGCTCTGGGCGCACAGGATTTGGTTGCGGTCCTCCATCGAGACGACCGAGTCGATGCTGTTCATGTCGAGGCTCGCGTTCAGCGCCTCCTTGCTGAGCCGCAGCCCGAGCGGCGAGGTGAGCAGCAAGTCCTCGATCAGCAGCCGGCCCGTGGCTTCGAGCTGGTCGTCAGGCACCACCTGCGAAACGAGGCCGAGTTCGCGCGCGCGCTCGGCATGGATGAAGCGGCCCGTGAGGATCAGCTCGGCCGCGATCGAGGCGTTCGTCAGCCGCGGCAGCAGGTACGAGACGCCGACGTCGCAGCCCGAGAGGCCGAGCTTGATGAAGGCCGCGTTCATGCGCGTCGATTCACCCGCGATTCGAATGTCCGAGGCGAGTGCGAGCATGAAGCCGCCGCCGCAGGCCGGGCCGTGCACGAGCGCGATGAACACCTGCGAGAGCCGCCGCATCTTCAGCGCGAGCTCCGCGATGCGGTGTTGGCCGCGCAGCTGCGCGCCGATGTCGCCGCGCTCGCCACCGCCGCCGCCCTCCTTGAGATCGAGCCCCGCGCAGAACGCGCGGCCGGCGCCGCGCAGCACCACGACGCGCGTTTCGGTTTGGCGCGCGAGTTCGTCGTAGAAGCCGTGCAGATCCTCGACGAGCTGGCGCGAGAGCGAGTTCAGCGCGTCCGGCCGGTTGAGCGTGCACCAAGTCACCGGGCCGTCGGATTTGATGTCGAGCGTCGTGTAGGCCACCGCGGGTTCTCCTTCGACTCGCGAGCGTGCCACAATCGGCGCGATGCAAGCGAAGCGCGCAGCGAGCCGTAGGCGAGCGAAGTGAACAAGACCCGGCGACATTTATGGATCACACCCAGCGGTGGGATCGAGGTGGGCGAGAGCAAGCGCGTCGCGGTGGCGCGCGAGGCGGCCGAGGAGACTGGGCTCGCCGGCGCGGCGATCGGGCCCGCGGGGTGGACGCGGAGCGTGCAGATCCCATGGGCGGAGCCGCCGTTCACGCGGCGCGAGACCTACCGCTGGTGGACGCTCGCCGAGATCGAGGCTCCGAAGGAACGCTTCGCGCCGCGGCGGATCGCCGCGCTGCTGCGGGAACTCTTCGCGAACGGCGCGCCACCCGCACCGATCGACGCGGGCGTCTGAGCGAAATGCCGAAGCCGTCCCGTCAGCGCGCGTCAGCTGCCGTCGCCGCGATGCCGGGCGCCGTCTACACGCCGTTCGATCTCGCGAAGGCGACGCGGCCGGTGATCGCGCTTCACGTCGGCGACACCTGGATGGAGCCGTTCGCCGGCGCGCGCATGCAGGATCTCTACGAGCGCGACTTCCCGGGCCTGCATCGCTACGTCGAGACGCGCGGCATCCCGCCGCTCATCGATGCGATCGTGCAGAAAGTACGCGAACGCAATCGCCTGGCGTGCGAGCGGGCGAACGTGCTCGTCACCGCCGGCGCAACCTCTGGACTTTCTTGCGCAATCAGCGCCATCGCCGATCCCGGCGAGGAAGTGCTGCTGCTCGCGCCCTTCTGGCCGCTGATCCGCGGCATCGCGCGTTCGCTGCGCGCGACGCCGGTCGAAGTGCCGTTCTTCGATCGCGTGCGCTCAGTCGCCGATGCGATCGCCGCACTCGACGCGAAGCTCACTTCGCGCACGGTCGCGCTCTACTACTCGAACCCGTCGAATCCCTCGGGTCGTGTGCTTTCGCCGGACTGGCTGGAAGCGATTGCCGCCTGGGCGCGCCAGCGCGATCTCTGGCTGCTCTCGGACGAGGTCTACGAGGACTACGTCTACCAGGGCGAGCACACCTCGATGGCGCGCTTCGCACCGGAGCGAACGATCAGCGCGTTCTCCTTCTCGAAGGCCTACGGCATGGCGGGCAACCGAGCGGGCTACTTGGTCGGGCCCGCAGCCGTGATCGCCGAGGCGCACAAAGTCTCCGTGCACTCCGCCTACCATGCACCGACCGCGGCGCAGCTCGCGGGCTTGCGCGCGCTCGAAGGCGGCGCGGCTTGGGTCGCGAACGCGCGCGCCGTCTACGCGAAGGCCGGCGCCGAGACCGCCGCCGCGCTCGGGCTGCCCGCGCCTGAGGGCGGCTGCTTCTTGTTCGCCAACGTCGCCGAGCGCCTCGATGCGCGCGGCCTCCACGGCTTCCTCGAAGACTGCTTCGCCGAAGGCGTGGTCGTGGCGCCGGGTCCGTCTGCGGGCGAGGCCTACGCCAGCTGGATCCGGCTCTGCTTCACGGTCGTTCCGCCCGAGCTAGCGGTCGAAGCCGCGCGTCGCTTGGCCCGGTTACTGGCGGCACCTCGGACCTGAGTCGGGTCCTCGCCTGAGTTTTCTTCGACTTTTCTCGCGCGGGCGCTTGACCCGGTGCCTGCTCGCGCCAACCCTGCGCGCCGCCCTTTGGCACTCGCGCCACTCGATTGCCAACCCAAGTGGGTTCCCCTTCGGCGGCGCGACTTTCGGCAACCGCACACGAAGGAGTTCACGCATGAAGGTACGTCCCCTCCACGACCGCATCCTGATCAAGCGGGTCGCGGAAGAACAGAAGACCGCTGGTGGGATCATCATTCCCGACAGCGCCAAGGAAAAGCCCCAAGAGGGGCGCGTCGTTGCCGTCGGCAACGGCAAGGTCACGGAAGACGGCAAGCTGCTTCCGCTCGACGTCTCGGTCGGCGACAAGATCCTGTTCGGAAAATATTCCGGCAGCGAGATCAACCTCGACGGCGAAGAGCACCTCATCATCCGCGAAGACGACGTCCTCGCGATCCTCGGAAAGTAATCAGGGAGAAAATCACATGGCAGGCAAGGAAATCCGCTACGAGCAGGCCGCGCGAGACAAGATTCTCGCTGGCGTGAATGCACTCGCGAACGCAGTGCGCGTGACGCTCGGCCCGAAGGGCCGCAACGTCGTGATCGAGAAGAGCTGGGGCTCGCCGACCGTCACCAAGGACGGCGTCACGGTCGCGAAGGAAATCACGCTCGAAGACAAGTTCGAGAACATGGGCGCGCAGATGGTGAAGGAAGTCGCTTCGAAGACTTCCGACGTCGCCGGCGACGGCACCACGACTGCGACCGTGCTGGCGCAGGCGATCTTCCGCGAGGGCGCCAAGCTCGTCGCGGCAGGCGTCAACCCGATGGATCTGAAGCGCGGCATCGACAAGGCCGTCACGGCGATCGCCGCGGAGCTCTCGAAGCTCTCCAAGCCCACGCGCGATTCGAGCGAGATCGAGAAGGTCGGCACCGTCTCCGCGAACGGCGACGAGGCGATCGGCAAGATGCTCGCAGAGGCGATGGAGAGAGTCGGGAAGGAAGGGGTGATTACGGTCGAGGAAGCGAAGTCGATGGACTCGACGCTGGAAGTCGTCGAGGGCATGCAGTTCGACCGCGGCTACATCTCGCCCTACTTCGTCACGAACCCCGACTCGATGGAAGTCGTGCTCGAGGACGCAATCCTGCTGCTCAGCGAGAAGAAGATCTCGGCGATGAAGGATCTGCTGCCGTTGCTCGAGCAAGTGGCGCGCGGCGGCAAGCCGCTGCTGATCGTCGCTGAAGAGATCGAGGGCGAAGCACTCGCGACACTCGTCGTGAACAAGATCCGCGGCACACTGAACGTCGCCGCCGTGAAGGCGCCCGGCTTCGGCGATCGCAGGAAGGCGATGCTCCAGGACATGGCGATCCTCACGGGTGGCCAAGTCATTAGTGAGGAGCTCGGCCTCAAGCTCGAGAACGTGACGCTGAAGGACCTCGGCCGCGCGAAGAAGGTGGTGATCGACAAGGACAACACCACGCTGATCGACGGCGCCGGCGCGAAGAAGGCCATCGAAGGCCGCATCGCGGAGATCCGCAGCCAGATCGACAAGACCACCAGTGATTACGACAAAGAGAAACTGCAGGAGCGGCTCGCGAAGCTGGCCGGCGGCGTTGCGGTGGTGAAGGTCGGCGCTGCGACCGAGACCGAGATGAAGGAGAAGAAGGCGCGCGTCGAAGATGCGCTGCACGCGACGCGTGCGGCGATCGAAGAAGGCGTCGTCGCGGGCGGCGGCGTTGCGCTGATCCGCGCGCAGGGCGCGCTCGACGGCCTCGAGAAGGACCTGCCGGCCGATCAGGCCGCGGGCGTCTCGATCATTCGCCGCGCGATCGAAGAGCCGCTGCGCCGCATCGCGGAGAACGCGGGCGTCGAAGGCTCGATCGTCGTCGACAAGGTGAAGAACGGGACGGGCGCGTTCGGCGTCAACGCCGCGACCGAGGTCTACGAAGATCTGATCAAGGCCGGCGTGATCGACCCGACCAAGGTCGTGCGCTCGGCGCTGCAGAACGCAGCCAGCGTGGCCGGCCTAATGCTGACCACGGAGGCGCTGATCGCCGACAAGCCGGAGAAGAAGTCTGGCGGCGGCGGTGGCGGCATGCCCGGCGGCATGGGCGGCATGGGCGGCATGGGCGACATGGACATGTAGTCCGCAGCGAGGCGCAGCCTGCGGAGACGCAGCAGCCGCGCTTTGCACTGCCCGCAAACACGAACGCCCCGGAGCGAAGAGCTCCGGGGCGTTTTCGTTTGTGCGCGCTGTTCCGAGCGCTCGCGCCTACTTCTTCCGTCTCGCGCTGATGATCGCGACCGTCTGCAACGGCACGTCGCCCATGCCGGCCTTCGTGCCGGTCTTCACCGCGGCGATTTGGTCCACCACGTCCATGCCCTTGGTCACGCGCGCGAACACCGCGTAGCCCCAGCCGTCCGAGCCGGGGTAGTCGAGGAAGCTGTTGTCCTTGTGGTTGATGAACCACTGCGCACTAGCGCTGTGAGGCGCACTGGTGCGCGCCATCGCTAGCGTGCCCTTCAGGTTCTTCAGCCCGTTCGCGGCCTCGTTCTGAATCGTCGCGCGCGTCTCCTTCTGCGACATCGCAGGCGTGAAGCCGCCGCCCTGGACCATGAAGTCCTTGATCACGCGGTGGAAGATCACCCCGTCATAGAAGCCGTCGTCCACGTACTGAAGGAAGTTCGCGACTGTGATGGGGGCCTTCGCCTCGTCGAGCTCGATCTCGATCTCGCCGAGTGAAGTGGTGAGCACGACCACGGGTTTTGCTCCTGGCGCGGCTTGCGCGCTCGCATCGCTCGGCGGGAGGCAGAGCATCGGCAACACGAAAGCAAGCAAGAGCGCGATCTTCCGTCTCGGCGTCACTCTGGTTCTCCCATCGACATTCGGTTTCTATCGCGCGGAATTGCGCGAAGCGGCGCGCATCCTACCGACTCTTTCGCCGCGCGAAGGCCACTCACGCGTAGCTTTCGACTCCCGGTGCGGAGTCGGCTTCGCGCGGCTAAAACGCGGGCCGGCCGATAAGGGCCGCGAACTCGATTTCGACGGAGGCTTCCGAGATGAGCAAGCGCGTCAAAGAAATTCTGAGCTGGTACTCGAGCGACAGCCCGGGGACGCTCGCGAACATCGCTCGGCTCCTGAACCACGGCCGGCTCGGCGGCACGGGCAAGCTCGTGATTCTGCCTGTGGATCAAGGCTTCGAGCACGGCCCGGCGCGTTCGTTCGCGAAGAACCCGGCCGGCTACGACCCGCGTTACCACTTCGAACTCGCGATCGCGGCGGGCTGCAACGCTTACGCCGCGCCTCTCGGCTTCCTCGAAGCGGGCGCCGCCGAGTTCGCTGGCGACATCCCGACGATCCTGAAGCTCAACAACTCCGACTCGCTCTACAACGGCGCCGATCCAGCCCCGGCTGTTACGGGCAGCGTCGACGACGCGCTGCGGCTCGGCTGCTCGGCGATCGGCTTCACGATCTACCCCGCGTCCGCGGCGCGCGACACGATGTACGCGCAGATCCGCGCGCTCGCGGAAGAGGCGAAGCGCAAGGGCCTCGCGGTGGTGCTGTGGTCGTACCCGCGCGGCTCGGGCATAACAAAAAAGGGCGAAACCGCGGTCGACGTGGTCGCCTACGCCGCGCACATCGCCGCGCAGCTCGGCGCGCACTTCATCAAGGTGAAGCCGCCGACCGAGCACATCGAGCAGGACGCAGCGCGCAAGGTCTACGAGAGCGAGAAGATTCCGGTGGCGACGCTCGCGGATCGCATCCGCCACGTCGTGCAGAGCGCCTTCAACGGCCGCCGCATCGTGATCTTCTCGGGCGGCGAAGCGAAGGGTCGCGACGACGTACTGAACGAGATTCGCGGCATCGCGGAAGGCGGCGGTTTCGGCTCGATCGTCGGCCGGAACTCGTTTCAGCGCGCAAAGGCGGACGGCGTCGCGCTGCTGCACGACATCATGGACATCTACGCGAACGCCTGAGCGTTCCGCGCGGGCTTGCTCATTTCTGCGCGGGCTTGCTGCCGCGCGTCTGCGCGAGGCCCTTCTTCGCATCCTCGTCGCCCGGGTCGCGCAACAGCGCGAACTCGAACTCGTGGGTCGCGCCCTTCGCGTCGCCATCGTCCAACAACAAGCGGCCGAGGATCGCGTGCGGCTTGCCGGCGCGCGGGTCGGCCCCGCTCATCTTCCGCGCGCAGGCGACGGCCTTCGCGCGCGCGATGCGCTGCGCGACGCGCGCGGCGAGGTAGGCCGCCCAGGCTTCGTACATGCGGTACTCGGGTTCGTTCGGCTGAAGCGCGACGGCGCGCAGCAGCGCCACGCTGGCATCCTGAAACTTCTCGCGCTCGACCAACTTGCGCGCGCTCTGGAATAACTGCTCGGCCTCGAGCCGCGCCTTCGATTCGTTGCTCTGCTTCGCGCCCGTCGCCGGCGCGTCCTCGTCCGCGAAGCGCACTTGCGTCGTGGCGCCGCTCGCAGCCGCGGACTCGCTCTTCTTGGGCGAAGCCACGACATCTCGCGCGAATCTCACGCTCGCGCGCGGTGCGGGCGCCGGGCCGATCTTCGGCTTCGCCACGGGCGTCGCGACCGTCAGCGCGTCCACGAGCGCCAGGGCGGCGAGCGTGGCGTGCGCGCGTTCATTCGTACGGCAGATCTCCGCAACCGTACGCGTGCCGTTCAAGCTCGCTGCGAGCCGCGCGTCTTCGCCCGTGAGGCGCAGCTCCGCGGCGGTTCCGCTCATGCGAACGCGCGCGCCGGCGAGCGGCGTGAGCAGCGCGTTCCGCTCGTCCCCCGAGAAGTGGCGCTTCACGCCCTCGACCAGCAGAGCCGCAAACGACGGCACTTCGAGCGGCTCGATCGAGACGGGCAACGCGTCCATCTCTCGGAACATCAGCTCGACGCGTGGCGCTGAAAAGCTCTCGACGATCTTCTCGGTCGCCTGGCGCGAAAGCGCCTGAAACACGTCTGCCCCGTCCATCAAGTGGAGCTGCACCAGCACCTCGCCCATGCGTTGGTGCTCGCTATCGATCACGCGCTCGGTCATGCGCTGGATGACGCGCTCATAGTCGCGCTCGCTGAGCGCGCCGCTGCGCACGAGCATGCGCCCGAGTGTTTCGCGCAGCGAGCCGCCCTCGACGCTGATCGGCGCCCCGCGCCGCACGAAAATGCGTGTCGTGACGCCTTCGGCGCGCACCTCCAGCACGCCGGTCTCGCCGCGCAGCGCGAGATCGAGCAACACGTTCGCGAAGCCGCGACGATCCAGGCTCGGGTCGAGTGCGCTCTGCGCCTCGATCACCTCGCGCACGAACTGCGGAAGCTTCGCGTCGTCGAACGGCTTCACGAAGCAGCGCGCCGGCCGCGCGTCGGCTGGCAGAGTCCCGAGCACCTCGGCACTGCGGTCGATTGTGTCGATCAACAAGATCGGTGGACAACCCGCGACCGCGGACAACCCGGCGCAAGCGCCTACTGCCTCCGCGTCCGGCAGCGGATGCACGAGAACGACCGCATCGAACTCATGCCGCTGCAGCGCCTCGATCGCCGCGGTGGCGGTCTTCGCGCGCGTGACGGCCATCCGTTCGCGGGCGAGCGGGCCTCCGAGCGCTTTCACCTCCTCCGCCTCTGCCGCAACCAGCAGCACGCGGATGGGCTTTTCGACCGCAGCCGACACGTCGTCCCCTTCTCGCACAGATCATCGGCGGTACGCGCGCGGGACTCGATGTTTAGTCGCAGGTTCTGCGCATGATCTGCGCGCTGCTCGCAGTTGAGTCCGCAACACCGCCGGCATCCGCCGCGCTTGCTATCTCCCGCGCGCGAGGGAGGGCGAGATGAGCGGTGCGCGCGTGCGCGAGATTTTGGCGAGTGGAGCCGTCGGCTCGCGCGTTCGCGTCGATGGTTGGCTGCGCTCCGCGCGCCACTCGAAGGGCGTTTCGTTCTTCGATCTCTCGGACGGCTCGTGTCTGGCCGGCCTGCAGGTCGTCGCGGACCCCGCGCTCGCCAATTACGAGAGCGAGCTGAAAGCGCTCGGCACCGGCGCAGCGATAACGGTGGAAGGCGAACTCGTGGCGTCGCCCGCGCAGGGCCAACGCGTCGAGCTGCGCGCGGCGAGCATCCGCGTGGTCGGCGCGGCGCCCGAGGACTACCCGCTCCAGAAGAAGCGCCACAGCTTCGAATACCTGAGAACCATCGCGCACCTGCGGCCGCGCACGAACACGATCGGCGCGGTCTGGCGCGTGCGAAACGAGGCGGCTCGCGCGATTCACGAGTTCTTCCAAGAGCGCGGCTTCGTTTGGCTGCACACGCCGATCCTCACGGCGGCCGACGCGGAAGGCGCGGGCGAGATGTTCGAGGTCGCCGGCTCCAAGGAGTTCTTCGGGCGCACGGCGCGCCTAACAGTCTCGGGCCAACTCGAAGGCGAGATCGGCGCCCTGGCGCTGCGCGACGTCTACACCTTTGGCCCGACCTTTCGCGCGGAGAACTCGAACACGAGCCGCCACCTCGCGGAGTTCTGGATGGTCGAGCCAGAGATGGCCTTCTGCGATCTCGACGGCAACGCCGCGCTCGCCGAGGAGTTCCTCAAGCATGTGCTGAAGCGCGTGCTCGAGCGCTGCGGCGAGGACATGCGCTTCTTCGACGAGCGCATCCAGAAGGGCGTGGTGCAGAACCTCGAGCACGTGGTGGCGTCGGGCTTTGCGCGCATGACCTACAGCGAGGCGATCGCGGTACTCGAAAAATCGGGTCACGCGTTCGAGTACCCGGTGCGCTGGGGCATGGACCTGCAGAGCGAACACGAACGTTGGCTTGCCGAGGAGCACGTGAAGCGCCCGTTGGTTGTTACGGACTACCCGGCCGCGATCAAGGCGTTCTACATGTTCCAGAACGACGACGGCAAAACCGTGCGAGCGCTCGACGTGCTCGCGCCCGGCATCGGCGAGATCATCGGCGGCTCACAGCGCGAGCACCGGCACGATCGCCTGCTGGCGCGTATGCAGGCGCTCGGCATGAATGCCGAGGAGCTGTGGTGGTACGTGGACCTGCGCCGCTACGGCTCGGTGCCGCACGCCGGCTTCGGCCTCGGCTTCGAGCGCCTGGTTCAGTACGCGACCGGCATGGCCAACATCCGCGACGTGATCCCCTTCCCGCGCGTGCCTGGCTACGTCGAGTTCTGAGCGCCGGAAGCGTGCGGTCGGCTCGTGTTTCCCGCTCCCGGGGCTCAAGCCGCGCCGTTCGCTTGCCGTTGTAACGGTGTTAGCTAACCTGCACGGCGTTCCGCCTCTTTCACGCCGTTACGCGTAGCCCCCGAGAACCCCTCCCGATGTCCACCGAGACCCACGAACAGCGCCGCGAGGTGCAACGCGATCTCGCGCGCCGCGCGATCCTCGACGCCACCGAGGAAGTGCTCCTCGAGGTCGGTCACGACGATTTCTCGATCCGCCGGCTGGTCGAGCGCTGTGGCTACACAGCGCCCTCGATCTATCACTATTTCACCGACAAGGACGGGCTGCTCGACGCGTTGATCGACGAGCGCTTCGCGAAGCTGGCGGCGCAGTTGAAACGCGTCCCGCGCGGGCTCGACCCGGTGGCGAACATTCGCGGCCTGGCACTCGCGTTCGTGCGCTTTGGTCTGAAGAACCCCACGCACTTCCGGCTACTGTTCACGCCACGCGCCGGAGATGAGACGCCACCGCCCTCGGGTGAAGAAGCCCGCAAGCACATCGAAGACACCCTGGCCGTGCTCTGGGAAAGCGGTCGCCTGCGCACCGGCGATCCACAGACCGCTGGACAGGCGTTGTCCCTGCTGTGCCAAGGCCTTGTCTGGGGCCGCATCTCGCGGCCCGACTACGCGTGGAGCAAGACGCTCACGGAAGATTCGATCGACGCGCTGTTGCGCGGACTCGTCGCGCCCGACGAGGCCGTTCGCAGCGAGAAGGAAGAGCCATGAAGATCTGGGGTTCGCTCACCGCTTCGGTTGTAGGGCTTCTGCTCGCCGCGTGCGGCGCGGAAGAGGCCGCGCTCGAGTCCGTTGCGGCGCCGGTCGTCGTCGAGGCCGCCGCGCTCAGCGACCTCGAGGAGCGCATCGAAGGCACCGGCGAACTCGCCGCGCCCGATCGCGCCGTAATCGCCGCTGAGGTGGACGGCCGCATCACCGAGATTCGAGTCGATGAAGGCGCGCACGTGGCAGCGGGTGCGGTGCTGCTGGCGATCGATCCGGAGAAGCGCCGCCTCGACGCGGACAGCGCGCGCGCGATGACACGCGACGCCGTCGCCTCGCTCGAGGTTGCGCAGCGCGAGTACGATCGCGCGAAGGCACTGCATGAGCAGGGCATCGCCTCGGATTCGCTGCTCGATCAGCGCGGCACCGAGCTCTCCCGCGCGCAGGCGCGCCGCGATTCCTCGGAGGCGCAGCGCGGCCTCGCCGAGAAGCTGCTGCGCGACGCCAGCGTGCGAGCGCCGTTCGCCGGCCTCGTCGCGCGGCGTGAAGTGTCGCGTGGCGATTATGTGCGGACGGGCCAGGCGCTGCTCGAGGTCGTTGCGCTGGACCCGATCGAGGTCGAGTTCAGCGTCGCCGAGCGCGACTCGGCCCGCGTTGTGACGGGGCAGCCCGTGTACGTGACGGTCGCGCCGTATCCCGGCGAGACTTTCGTCGGAGAAGTGAGCGCCGTTTCGCCGGTGATCGATCCGCGCACGCGAACGATGCGCGTGAAGGCGCGCATCCCGAACACCGACAGCCGTCTGCGCCCGGGCCTGTTCGCGCGCACGGATCTCGGCGTCGCGAAGCGCAGCAACGTGGTGTTCGTTCCGGCCGAGGCGATCCTGCAGCGCGCCGATGGCGAGGTCCTGTTCATCGTCGGGGCCGATCAGCGCGCGCGCCGAGTAGTCGTGAAGACAGGCATGCAGCGCGACGGGCGCATCGAGATCGTCGAGGGCGTCGTGGCGAACGAGGCGGTCGTGATCGCCGGCCAAGCCGGCCTGGCTGATGGCGTCGCGGTCGAGCGCAAGACGCAACCGGCCGACGCGCCTGCGCCGCCTGGCGCGAGCCTCGCGAGCGAAGCGGCCGCTGCCGGGAGCGCGCGCTAATGGCCTGGATCGACATCTTCATCCGTCGCCCCGTGCTGACGTGGATGCTCACGCTCTCGCTCGTCGTGTTCGGCATGCTCGGCTTCAGTCGCCTCGGCGTCGACCAGTACCCGAAGATGGAGATTCCGCGGGTGAACGTCGCCGCCGTCCTCGAGGGCGCCAGCCCAGAGGTGATGGAGGAAGACGTCACCGAGGTGCTCGAGGAGCAGCTCAACACGATCGAGGGCGTCAAGCGCCTCACATCGAAGTCGAAGCAGGGGCTCTCTTCGATCTCGATCGAGTTCGAGATCGGCGAGGATCTCGACCGCGCCGCGCAGGACGTGCGCGACCGCGTCGACCGCGCGCGCCAGAATCTGCCGAGGGAGGTAGAGCCGCCGGTCGTTCAGAAGCTCGACGTATCAGGCTTCCCTGTGATGTGGGCGCCAATCATGACGGAACGCCCCGCCGTCGAAGCGAGCGAGTACGTCAAGGATTTCGTGAAGCCGCGCGTCGAGACGGTGCCCGGCGTCGCGGGCATCGAGATCTTCGGCCGGGAAGAGCGCCAGATCCGCATCTGGCTCGATGGCGAGGCGCTGCGTGCGCGCGAGCTCGCGGCTGTGGACGTGATCAGCGCGCTGCGCCGCGAGCACGTCGAGCGGCCGGGCGGAATCGTCGAGGGCGCCAACATCGAGTTCACGGTGAAGACGGATGCCGAGTACGGGTCCGTCGCCGAACTCGCGAACATGGTGATCGCGTTCGTCGATGGCGCGCCGGTGCGGCTCTCCGACGTCGGACGCGTCGAGGACGGCGCCGAGGATCAGCGCTCGTTCGCGCGCTATGACGGCAAGCCCGCCGTCGGCATCGGCGTCATCAAGCAGTCCGATGGCAACACGGTCGCGATCGTCGACGAGATCCTGCGCCGCATGAAGGCAATGCAGCCGCTCATGCCGCCGGACATGAAGTTCAAGTTCGGCGACGGCGTGGCGGACTTCTCACGCTCGATTCGCGAGGCCGTCAAAGAGGCGATCTTCAGCCTCTGGTTCGGCGCGCTGCTCGCGACTCTCACGGTTTTCGTGTTCCTGCGCCGCTTCAGACCCACGCTGGTCGTCGGCCTCGCCATCCCGATCTCGCTGATTACGACCTTCGGCTTCATGTGGGCGTTCGATTACACGCTGAACACGATGACGCTGCTCGGCCTGACGCTCGCCGTGGGCGTCGTGATCGACGACGCAATCGTCGTGCTCGAGAACATCGAGCGGCACCGCGAGCTCGGCGAGGAGCCGCGCGAGGCAGCCTCGAAAGGCACGCGCGAGATCGCCTTCGCAGCGACCGCCGCGACGATTTCCGTGGCAGCGGTGTTCGTGCCGGTCGTGTTCGTCGACGGCATGATCGGCAACTTCCTGGGCGAGTTTGGCGCGACCGTCGCGATCGCCGTGTTGCTCTCGTTGGTCGTCGCGTTGACGCTGACGCCAATGCTCGCGGCGCGCATTCCGGCGCCGAAGGTGCGCGAGGAGGGCAGCCTCTACCACGTGTTCGAGCGCTGGTTCTCGCGGCTCGAAGCCGGCTATCGGCGCGTGCTCGATTGGACGCTGCAGCACCGCATCAAGACGATGCTCGTGGTCGCTGCGAGCCTACCGCTCTCCTTCTTCATGCTGAGGAACCTCGGCGGCGAGATGTTCCCGCCCGCGGACATCGGGCGTTTCTTCGTCGCCATGGAGACGCCGCCCGGCACCACGCCCGCCGCCGCGCTCGGGATCATGAAGCAGAACGAGAAGTGGATCCTCGCGCAGCCCGAGGTCGCGGGCGCATTCGCGGGCGTCGGCTTCGCCGGCCCGGACGGCGGCGCCGATCCGACGCGCGGGATCATGTTCGTGATGCTGAAAAATCGGAAGGAGCGAAAGCGCGACGTTCACGAGATCATCGCCGAGGGGCGCAAGGCATTAGGCGCGATCCCGGGCGAGAAGGTCCGCCTCAGCGACATGTCGGGCATGATGATGTCGTCGGATCGCGGCCAGTTCGAAATCGAGCTGCAAGGCAACCTCGGCATCCAGCAGCTCTCGGAGCTCGGCGATCGTTTCGTCGAGGCGCTGCGCAAGCGCGGCGGCTTCGTCGACCTCGACCAGAGCCTGAAGCTCGGCCGCCCCGAGGTGCGCGTGATCCCGGATCGCGAGAAAGCCGCAGCGCTCGGCGTCGACGCTGAGCAGCTGGCGATCACCGTGAACGCGATGATCGGCGGCATGGAGGTCGGCACCTTCAGTGAGGGCGGCAACCGCTACGACATCCGCGTGCGGCTCGACCAGCAGGACCGCATGGACCCCGAGTCGATCCTCGGCCTGTACGTGCGCACGCGGCAGGGCGACACGGTGGAACTGCGCAACCTCGTGCGCGTCGAGAAGGGCGCCGCTCCGTCCGCGATCACGCGCGTCAATCAGCAACGCGCGGTCGCGATCTCCGCGAACCTCGAGAACAAGGATCCGCAGAGCGCGCTGCGCGACGCAGAAGCGGTGGCGCGGGAAATCCTGCCCGAGGGCGTGAAGATGTTCCCGGCCGGTGCGAACGAGGAGATGGTGAAGGGCATTTCGCAGCTCGGCTTCTCGCTGATGCTCGGCGTGCTGGTGATCTACATGGTGCTCGCGGCGCAGTTCGAGAGCCTCGTGCACCCGCTGACCGTCATGCTCGCGCTGCCGCTCGCGATGGTCGGCGCGCTCGGCGGCCTCGAGCTGATGGGCGCGCTCGGCCGGCCCGGCATGACCCTCAACCTGTTCAGCTTGATCGGGATCATCCTGCTGATGGGCCTGGTCACCAAGAACTCGATCCTACTCGTCGACTACGCCAACCAGCTGCGCGAGCGCGGCATGGACAAGGTCGAGGCGATCCGCACCGCGGCGCCGGTGCGCATGCGGCCAGTCCTAATGACTGCGATCGCAATGATCTTCGGCGCGCTGCCCTCCGCGCTCGGGATCGGCCCCGGCGCCGAAACGCGCGCTCCGATGGCTGTCGCCGCGGCCGCAGGCATGATCTCGTCGACCGCGCTCACGCTGATCGTCGTGCCCGTGTTCTACCTCGGTATGGACGATGCGGCGGCGTGGGTGCGGCGGAAGATCTGGCGCAAGGCGCCGGCCCCCGAGGCAGCCGCCGTTGTGCCGCCCCGCCGCGATCCCGCGACGGCCTGATCGCGCCAGCGTGCGCGGCTAGACTGCGCGCCGTTTCTGCGACCCGGAGGCTCCATGCGCAATCCCCGTAACATCAACAAGCCGCTCGCGATCGGCGCGCCGAGACCGCTGCTCGAGATTCCGCTCCGGCCCTCGCGCATGATCCACTTCTTCGATCCCAGCAATCCGCGCATGGCGTCGAAGGTTCCGGACATCGCCAAAAAGGTGGACATCCTGCTTGCGAACCTCGAGGACGCGATCGAGATCAAGAACAAGGTGGCAGCGCGCGAAGGGCTCGTGAAGATCGCGCAGTCGACGGACTTCGGGACGACGCAGTTCTGGTCGCGCGTGAACAGCCTCGATTCGCCGTGGTTCCTCGACGACATGCTGACGATCGTCGGCGAAGCCGGGTCCAAGCTCGACGTGATCATGATCCCCAAGGTCGAGGGGCCGTGGGACATCCATTATGTCGATCAGCTGCTCGCGCAGCTCGAAGCGAGACACCAGCTGAAGCGCCCGATCCTGATTCACGCGATTCTCGAGACCGCGCTCGGCGTTGCGAACGTCGAGGAGATCGCGATCGCTTCGCCGCGCATGCAGGGCATGAGCCTCGGGCCTGCGGACCTCGCGGCTTCGCGGCGCATGAAGACGACGCGCGTCGGCGGCGGGCACCCCGGTTATTTGGTGCGCCAAGATCCCGACCCGATGAACGCCGACGCGCCGCGTGCGATCGCGCAGCAGGATCTCTGGCATTACACGATGGGCCGCATGGTCGATGCCTGCGCGGCCACCGGCATCCTGCCGTTCTACGGCCCGTTCGGCGACATCGCGGATTCGATCGCCTGCGAAGATCAGTTCCGCAACGCGTTCCTGATGGGCTGCGTCGGCGCGTGGTCACTGCACCCGAACCAAATCGAAATCGCGCGCCGCGTGTTCAGCCCACCGCCGGACGAGGTGCTCTGGGCGCGCCGCGTGATCGAAGCCATGGGCGACGGCTCCGGCACGGTGATGCTCGAAGGCAAGATGCAAGACGACGCCACCGTGAAGCAGTGCAAGGTGATGCTGGGCCTCGCGAAGCTGATTGCGCGCGGCGATGCGGAGATGGCGCAGAAGTACGGCTTCAGCGCCGGCGACCTCGCGGAGTAGCGGCTCGAAAACAGCGCTCCATTTCTCGTCCCAGCAAGATTCGTGCTGGGTGTAGGCTGATCTTCGGCGGGCGGAAGCTCGCACCAGGAGGTCACCCAAAGTGGCGAAGAAACTTTCTCTCCTTCACCAGGACGCGATTCCGTATCTCTATTACAAGGACGCGGCCGCAGCGGTCGAGTTCCTCAGCAAGGCGTTCGGCTTCGCGGTGCGGAACGTGCACAAGGACGACACCGGCGCCGTGATTCACGGCGAACTCGGCGTTGGCGCGTCGGCCGTAATGATCGGGCCTGCGCGCGACGAGTTCGGTTTCAAGGCGCCGAACGAGTTGCCCGCGCGGCACGCGGCCGTGTGGTGTTACGTCGACGACTCGGACGCGCACTGCGCGAAAGCGCGCGCCGCGGGCGCGACGATCGTGCGCGAGCCGACAGACCAGTTTTATGGAGTGCGTGAATACAGCGCTCACGACGCGGAAGGGCAGGAGTGGTACTTCTCGACGCCGCTGCCCGGGCAAGCGGCGGCAGCGCCGAAGAAGAAGCCGACCGCCAAGAGACCCAAGCAGAAGGCGGCGAAGAAGAAGTAGCCGCGCCTCTCCAACAACTCGAAAGGAGATTCCATGGCCAATCTTCCTCCGCGTACGCAGGGCGTCGTCCCCTACCTTTCCTACAAGAACGGCAAAGGCGCGATCGACTTTCTTGCAAAGGCGTTCGGCTTCGAGGTGCGCGGCGTGCTGCCGGGGCCGGGGCAGAGGGTGATGCACGCCGAGCTCGGCCTCGGCGACGCGGTCGTCTACCTCGGCACGCCCGAGGGCTACGAGCCGAAGCGCGCACTGAAGGACCGCAACGCAGCGGTGCTCGTGTACGTGGACGACGTAGACGGCCACTGCGCTCGCGCGCGGGAGGCGGGCGCCAAGATCACGAGCGAGCCTGCGGACATGTTCTACGGCGACCGCGTCTACAACGCGACCGACCTCGAAGGGCAGATGTGGTTCTTCCACACACATCTGCGCGACGTCTCGCCGGAAGAGATGCAAGCGGCGATGGCGAGCATGTCGCAGCGGCCGGAGGGCTCGGCTCCTCCGAAGCTGGCGCAACGGAAGAGTGCGGCGAAGCGAGCGGGCCGCGGCGCAAAGGCGGCGAAGAAGAAGTAGCCGCGGGCGCCGCGCGGGTTATCAGGGCGCCGCGCGCCGGCGGTAGTGGTAGCGGTACGCCTCGCTGAAGCCGGCGCGGGCGTAGAGAGCGCGCGCCGGCGCGTTCTCGAGTTCGACTTGCAGGTAGAGGCGCGTGGCTCCGCGCGCGAGCGCGAAGCGCGCGATCTCGCCTAACAGTACGTCCGCGAATCCGCGGCGGCGCTGCTCGGGCAGCGTGAGCATCGAGAACACGCCGGCGAGCGGCTTCGCAACGATCGTGAGCCCGACGGCCGCGATCTCGCCGCGCTCGCCCTGCGCGCTCGCGAAGCCCGCAGCGCCGCCGAGCCGCTCGAGGAACGCGCGGTACACCGCCACGTCAGCGCCGCGAAAACGCCCGCGATGCCCGGAGACCTCGAACCACTCCTCGCTGAGCGCGCTCTCGCACGCCGCGATCGCGTTCGTGCGCGCCGCGAGCGCTGCGACGCGCGCTGCATCCGCCAGCTGGAAGCTCACCGCATCGAACGATTCGTAGCCGCGCGCCGCAAGGAGCGCGTCGAGGCGCGGATCCGCTGCGGGCGTGATCTGGAAGATCGCTGGCAGCGCGCGCGCCGCGTACCAGGCCTCGGCCTCAGCGATCGCGAGTGCGAACCCGCCCGCAGGCTCGCCCGGCCCGGCCCACACCGAGTTCGCGCGATTCGTCACGCCGCGCATACTGCGCAGCCGCCACGGTCCCAGCGCGGCGATCTCCTCCGCGCGCCACGCCTCGAACGCCGCGACCTCCAGCGCGAGCAACTCGGCGTTGCGATCCCTCACAGCTTCTCCTCCGCCGAAGCGGAGTATCGTAAGCGCTTCTTCCGAGGAGACGTGGATGAGATTCGGAGTGTTCGGGATCAACACCGGCGCCTGCGCGCGCCCAGAAACCTCGGCGAAAGTCGCGCGCGCGGCAGAGGCTGCTGGCTTCGATTCGGTTTGGACGGGCGAGCACGTCGTGCTGCCCGATCCGCAGGCGCCGCCTTCGCCCGCGCCGCCGCAGCACGCGATGCTCGACCCGGCTGTTTCGCTCGCGTTCCTCGCCGCGCACACGCAGCGCGTAAAACTCGGCACCGGAATCATCATCCTTCCGCAGCGCAACCCGCTCGTGCTCGCGAAGGAGCTCGCCAGCGTGGACGTGCTCTCGAACGGGCGGCTGATCTTCGGGCTCGGCGCCGGCTACTTGAAGCCCGAGTTCGACGCGCTCGGCGCCCGCTTCGACGACCGCGGCGCGCGCACGGACGAGTACATCGACGTGCTGCGCGCACTCTGGACGATGGAGAAGCCGCGCTTCGCAGGCAGCACGGTGGACTTCTCCGGCATCGACGCGCATCCGCGGCCCGTGCAGAAACCACACCCGCCGATCGTGGTAGGCGGCATGAGCGCGAGTGCGCTGAAGCGCGCGCTCGTGCGCGGTAACGGCTGGTACGGCTTTGCGCGCGATCTCGCCGCCACGCAGGGCGACCTCGCCGGCATTGCGACCGCGCGCGCCCAGGTGAAGCGCCCGGCCTCGTTGGGGGCGCTCGAAATCAACATCACGCCGCCGCGGGCCGTCGATGAAGCCGCCGCCCGCGCCTACGCCGATCTCGGCGTCGACCGCCTGATTCTGATGCTTCCCGGCCGCGGCGAAGACGAGGCGCTGCGCTTCGTCGAACAAACCGAACCGCTCGTGCGCAAGCTGGCCTAATCAACGCGCCGAAACCGAAAAGAGGAAGATTGCGATGGATCTGAAAAGCGTCGATGAACTGCTCACCACCACGCGCTCGGTGCGCAAGCGCCTCGACCTGAAGCGCCCCGTCTCGCAGGAAATTCTCGAGGAGTGCCTCGAAATCGCGCTGCAGGCGCCGACCGGCTCGAACTCTCAGGGCTGGCAGTTTCTGTTCGTCACCGATGCGGCAAAGCGGAGAGCGCTCGCTGATCTCTACAAGCGCGCGTTCACGGCGTACGCGAATCGCAAGGATCAGCCGCAATACGGCGAGGGCGATCCGCGCGGCCCGCAGCGCCCGCGCGTGCTCGACTCCGCGACTTATTTGGTCGAGCACCTGCACGAAGTGCCGGTGCACTTCATCCCGTGCATCGAGGGCCGCGTCGAGAACGCCGGGGCGTTTGCACAAGCCTCGGTGTACGGCTCGATCCTGCCTGCGGTGTGGTCGTTCATGCTCGCGGCGCGCGCGCGCGGGATCGGCTCGGCGTGGACCACGCTGCATCTTCCGTTCGAGAAGGAAGCCGCGGACTTGCTCGAGATTCCGTTCGAGCGCTTCACCCAGGTCGCGCTCTTGCCGGTCGCGTACTTCACCGGCGCAGACTTCTCACGCGCCGAGCGCCTTCCCGGCAAGCGCCTCACGCACTGGGATCGCTGGGGAACTCATCGGAGCTGACGACGGACCGGCTCGGGCGCGCGGCGGTTTCGTTCACGCCTAACAGATCGCGCACGGCGTCGACCGTGCGGTCGAGGGCACTGCGCTCGCCGAACGCGGGCGGCGTCACGAACCAGAGCGCGAGATAGAGCAGGATCACGAGCGCGCTCACGCCCGGGATGAAGACGCCGATCAGGAAGCCGGCGCGCACGAGCGGCAGCGGCAACTCCATGCGGTCGGCGAGCGCGGCGCATACGCCGGCGAGCTTTCGTTCAGCGCGATTGCGGTGCATCTCGCGCAGCGTCTCGTGGGCGGCGTCGAACTCGTGGGAATCCATGCGTGTCACCTCCATCCGGGCGGGCGCGCCCGAATGTTCGCACTACGGCAGCGGGCGGCAGGCGGTTCGCGCGAAGTTTGCGCGAGCCGCGCTTGCTAGCTGCGTCGTCCGCGGCGGGCGCCGAGCAGCGCAAACACTCCCGCTGCGAGCAGCGTGGCGAGCGCGCTCGGCTCGGGCACGAACGTGAGCCGCATTACGCCGAAGCCCGCGAACGAGCCGAGGCTTGGCGTCGAGATCCGCATCGGCGTCACGAGCGTGAGCGTGCCCGCGCCCATCGCCGTGCGCGCGTCGCTGCCGGCGAGCGAGACGGTTCGCAGGCTGCCCGGCGTTCCGATGCCCGTGACTTGCACGAGCCCCGTACTCCATTCGCCCGCGCTGAGCGTGAGCGCGGTCGAGCCGGTGCCCACGTGGATGGGCGCGCCGCCGAGGCCAACGCCGCGAGTGCCACTCAACGTGAGCGGGATGGTGAACGCCGTCGCGCCGCCGTTGTGCAGCCTTGCGGCGCCGCGCACCGCCATCGGTCCGTGCAGCGTCGCGCCGGTAAACGCGCCCGCGCCGTTTACCGCTGTCAGCTGGATCGCCGTGATGAACGCTGTCCCAGGCACGGTCGTGTTCGCGGAGAACACGGACGCGGACAGCGTCACGCCGGCGGTCGAGGAGGTGCCCGATCCGCTGCCGCTTACGCCGATCGGAGGCAGGCCACCGAGAATCACCGAGAGGTTGCCGGTTACCGGACCCGCCGCAGCGCCGGCCGCGAGCAGTAGGGCTGCGCTCAGCGCCAGCGCGCATCGAGCCGCGTCTCGCGCGTATTGCTTCGAACTCGTCCGCATCGGCACCCTCACCGTCTAGGTCGCCCATCCTAAACGGGACGGATGCCGAACTTCAAGGCCTTTGGCGGGAATCTCCTACGCCAATAGCCCGGGAACGCGCTTGCCGTGCGATAGTGGGCGCCTATTCCCGACTCTCGCGGAGGTGCCCTGTGCGCGCTGTTCGTCTCCTTCTCGTGCTCCTCGCTATCGCATTCGCCTCGCTCGGCTGGAGTTGCGGGCCGCTCGGCATCGTCAGCGTGACGCCTACGAACGGCGCTTCGCTCGCGACCCCGTCCTTCAACGTCCAGATCGTCACCGACGCGGGCGCGGTCGCCGGCACGCTCGCTGCCACGCTGAATGGCGTGCCGGTCGCACTCGCGGGTGGCCCGACGACGTTCACCGCCACCTACAACCCCGGCGCCCCACTGCGCGACCAGAACCTGCTCGAAGTCACGGTGAAGGGGACCAACGGCGTCACCTACCGCGTGCGGAACAGCTTCGCGTGGTCGCCGCCGAAGGCGCGCGTCGGCCGCATCGCCGATGCGAGCCACCTAATCACAGGCCCGCTCGGCCACAGCCGCGTCGGCGACTGGCTGTTCGAGAACGAGATCGCGCGCTTCGTCGTGCAAGACGCACCGCAGCGCGATCTCCACAGCGTCGGTCAGTTTGGCGGCGAGATCATCGACGCCGAACTCGTCGGCCGCGAAGGTCGCGACGCCTTCCTCGCCCTCGCAACCGCGCTCAACATCGAGACCGTCGTGAACGCGACCTCGGTGGTGGTCGTGAACGATGGCCAGGACGGCCTGCCCGCGGTTTTGCGCGTGTGCGGCCCGGACGACATTCTCGATTACGTGAACGCGTCCTCGCAGGTCGCCAGCCTCGGCGCAACTTTCCCCCCCGCGGCCGACGACAAGAACTACGCGATCGATGCCTGCACCAACTACACGCTGGACGCTGGCCGCCGCGACATCGCGATGACGACGACCGTGTTCAGCAGCGAGACGGTGCAGCGGCGCTTCTGGGCCGGTTATTACGTCAACGGCGGCGGCACGCTCGAGCAGTGGCAGGACACCGCGCAGGATCCGGCCGCGGGCCTCGGCGAGATGCTCGTGACGGGCGCAAACCTCGCGCTCGCCTACGCCGGCTTCGACGGCTCCGAGGGCGTGGATTACGGGCTCTTGCCGGTACAGATCCCGACCTCGGCGGTGGCGTCGAGCAGCTTCACGACCTCGGGCGTCTCGTTCATGCTGCACAGCCAGTCGATCGCGACGCTGCTCGTCATCAATTCCGCGGCGCCAGGGCCGCTGGTGATTCCCGCCGGCCAGAGCCGCTCGTTCAGCGCGCACTTTGCGGTGGGCGACGGCAGTTCGGCGAACACGGCCGAGTTGCGCGCGCAGCTCGACGGCACGCCGACCGGCACGTTCGAGGGCTGCGTCACCGCAGGCGGCGCGCCGCTGGCCGGCGCGCGCGTCTCGCTCGGGTTCACGTCCGCGAGCGTGATCGATCACGTCGTCGCGCCCTTCGTGACGGATGGCAACGGTTGTTATTCCGCGCAGTTGCCCACTGGCAGCTACGGCGCGGTCGCCGGCAAGAATGGCTTCCCGTACGAGAGCAACGCCGCGGCCCCGCCGGTGCATCTCGTGACGATCGCGGCGAACGCAGTCTCGACCGAGAACTTCGCGCTGCCCGCCACCGGCCGATTGCGCGTGAACGTGATCGACGCGAACGGCGACCCGACGCCCGCGCGCATCAACGTGATCGGCTTCGACCCGAGCCCCGAGCCGACGATCTTCTCGCAGGTCTCGACGCTGCTGCCGTCCTCGAACACCGGCGTGCTGAACGACGTTTCGCGCGATGCGCTGAACACGGGTTACGCGGCGCTCGGCTTCTCCGGCGCGAGCGGCGTCGCAGAGTTCGACGTCGAGCCAGGCACTTATCAGGTCTACGCCACGCGCGGCACCGAGTTCTCCGTGTTCAGTGCGCCGGCGACGCTCGTGGCAGGTTCGACCACGACGCTGAACGCGCAGATCGCGCACGTGCTCGACACGACGGGCTTTGTGTCTTCGGACTACCACGTTCACCAAGTGGACAGCCCGGATTCGCGCATCTCGCGCGCGCAGCGCGTCACCTCGTTCGCCGCCGAGGGCGTTGACAACCTGGTCGCCACCGACCACGACGCGATTACCGATCTCACGCCGACGATCGCCGCGCTCGGCCTTACGCCGTTCATGCACTCGACGATCGGCGAGGAAGTGACGAGCTTCGATTACGGGCACTTCAACTCCTATCCGCAGGCGCCGGATCCGAGCCGCGCGGCCTCGAACGGCTCCACCGATTGGGGCGGCGCCGCGTTACCCGGCATGGATTTTCCCTCGCTCGGCAGCTACGGCCTGACACCCGCGCAGATCGAGGCCGCCGCGAAGGGCAAGGCGCAGAACGCGGGCCTCGGCACCGTCGTGCAGATCAACCACATCGACAGCCACTTCGACCCGCTGCGCATCGATACGGGCGTAACGCCGCCGCGCTCGTTCATCACGAACCCGGCATTCTTCCGCTTGAACCCCGCGGTGACGAACTTCTTCCACGCGTTCGCCGCGCTCGAGCTCTGGAACGGCTCCAATAACAATCACCAGACGCAGTTCCTCGACCAGCGCATCGGCATCTGGATGAACCTGCTCAACCAGGGGATCCTCTCGACCGCGATCGCCGACACCGACACACACACCGTGGTCGATCTCGAGACCGCGGGCGCGCGCACCTGGACGCCCGCTTCGAGCGACGCGCCGAATGCGATCTCCGACGCCGAGATCGCGCAGGCCGTGAGCGGCGCGCGCGCCGTCGGCGGGCAGGGCGCCTATGTGCAAACGCGGCTCGTCGAAGGCGCCGCAGTCGCGGACTTCTCATTGGGTGGCAGCACGCTCATCACCGCGACCGACGGGTCCGTCGATCTCGAGATCCACGTGCAAGCGCCGATCTGGGCGCCCTACGACACGATCGAGATCTACCGCAACGCCTCGACGCGCGTCGCGAAGAGGAACCCCACTGTGGGCGGCACGCCGACGCTCTACGACGCGGTGCCCACCACGACGCTCACGGCGGGCGCGGGCTTCAGCGTCACGCAGACCAACGTCGTGCCGAGCGTGCCGGGCGCCGAGCGCTTCGAGACGCACCTGACGGTTCCGCTCGCGGGCCTGACACGCGACGAGTGGATCGTGGTGGTGGTGAAGGGCACGAGCGGCGTTTCGGCGCCGATGTTCCCGGTGTTCCCGCGCAACTTGCTGGCCGCGCAGAACCCGACGCTCGCCGATCTCACGAACGTGACCGCTAGCGAAAGCGGCGTGCGCGCGCTCGGCTTCACGAACGCGCTGTTCGTCGACGTCGACGGCAACGCCGCGTTCGATGCGCCGGGCGTTTCGGTGGTGCCCTGAGAACTCGCGCTCGCTTCGCGATCGCCGCGCTCACAGGCGCACTGCTCGCCGCACATCTCGCGGCGGCGCAGCCTGCGCCCGCGGCGGAGCCCAAGCCGCGCGCTGCGGGCGGCGAGTTACTCGCGCCAGCGGAGGCCGCCGCGCACGTCGTCGTCGGCAGGATCGTCGCGCTGCGCCAGCTCGACGCGCAGGGCTGGGCCGCGAGCCTCGCGGTAGAGCGTGTGCTCGTGGGCGGCGCGCTGCCGCCGCTTCACCTGCGCATCGCGTGGGAGGAGCTCGCGCCGGGCCGCGCGGTGCGCTTCGCGAACGGCGAGCGCGTGCTGCTCGCGCTCGAACTAGTGCCGAGTGGCTCGCTCTGGATGCAGCGCTTCCCGAAACGCGACGCGCTCGTCGTTGCGAATGACGGTGAGGCGTTCTCGCGCGAGTTCGGCGTCGCGGGCGTCGCGGCGCTCGCGCACTACCTCGCGTTGCCCGCGGCGCAGCGCGGCGGCGCCGCCGGCGCAGGAGCGCTCGCAGAAATTGTGCGCCGCGCTGACGCGCAGCTCGCGCTCGAAGCGCTCGCGCGTCTGGGCTCGCTGCCCGCGCTCGCTGCGAAGCTCGGCGAGCCGGGCCGCGCCGCGGTCGCTGCGTTGCTCGCGGATGTAGAGCGCGGCGATGCCGTGCGCGCGACAGCGCTCGCGCTCGCTGGCCGGCGCAAGCTGGTCGCGCTCGCTCCCGACGCGCGCAAGCTCGCCGCTGCGGGCGGCGCACTCGCGCCGTTCGCGGTCGAGGCATTAGGCGCGATGGGCGAGCTCGCGCCGGCGGAAGCGCAGAGCCTCGCCGCTTCGCGCGACCCGGCGCTGCGGGCGGCGCTGCTGCGCGGGGCGCCCGATGCGCTCGCGAGCGGGCGCCTC
>JANNDT010000282.1:0-3225 GCA_031387905.1 Deltaproteobacteria bacterium | reverse complement strand
CTGCACATCCTCGGGAATCGCGTAATCGCGCTCGTCGAGCAGTGCGCGAACTTGCACGGCGCGGCGCAGTGCGAGCGCCGCGCGCGTCGAGGCGCCGAGCGCGATCGCGTCGTGCTCGCGCGTCTCGCTCACGAGCGCGAGCAAGTACCCGATCAGCGCGTCGGAGAGCTTCACGCGCAGCGCGGCGCGGCGCAGTTCGAGCAGCTGTTCGGGAGTGATTACGGGCGCGAGCCGCGGAAGTTCGTTCGCGGCCGGGTCCTCGCGCACGACGGCGGCTTCGTCCGCCGGGCTCGGGTAGCCGATCTCGAGGCGCATCATGAAGCGATCGAGCTGGGACTCTGGCAGCGGGTTCGTGCCGTAATGCTCGATCGGGTTCTGCGTCGCCACCACGAAGAATGGCTCGGGCAGGCGATGCGTCACGCCGTCCACGCTGACCGCGGCTTCGCTCATGGCTTCGAGCAACGCCGACTGAGTCTTCGGGCTCGCGCGATTGATCTCGTCGGCGAGCACGACGTGCGCGAATAGCGGGCCGGGCTGGAAGGCGAGTGCGCCGGTGGGCCGGGCGTTCGCGAACTCGGGCACCGAAGCGCCGATCACGTCGCTCGGTAACAAGTCGCTGGTGAATTGAATGCGGCGAAAGCTGCCGCCTTGGCTGCGCGCAAGCGCTGCGGCGAGCGTCGTCTTGCCGACGCCGGGCACGTCTTCCAGCAACAAGTGGCCGCCGGCGATCAGCGTTTCGACCGCGCGCGCGACGATTTCGCTCTTCCCGCGCAGCGCGCGCTCGACGTTCGCGCGCAAGCGCGCCGCCAGCGCCGCCGCCGTCCTCGGATCCAGCTTCTCGACTGCGGGCACGACGCCTCCTGCACCGAACGCCCAGCTAGTGTCGGCAGATGGAAGATGAGACTGGAGGCTCGCGCGGCCCAGGCGCGGGCGGCGCGCGCGCGGCCGCGAGTGCGCAGACTCCGGCGGACGCGCGGCGTGCGAGTTCGGGAACTTCCACGCTGCGCATCGCGAGCGACGACCAGGAATTGCTCGAGCGCGCGGCGGCGGAGGCGTACGCAGCCGGCGCAGGCGGCGCGCTCGAAGAGCCGGGCGCGCTCGTGTTGTTCGTGGATGACGGCGCGCTGCCGGACGTGCTCGCGGTGCTCGCGCCGTTCACGCCCCTTGGGCTCGCGATTGCCGAGCCGGTGAGCGAGCCCGCCGTCGAGTGGTCCGAGGCGTGGAAGCGCGGCCTCGGCCCGATCGTGATTTCGCCGCGACTCTTGGTGCGCCCGCCGTTCGCGCCGGCCCCGCCCGAGTTCTCAGGGATTCAGCTGGTGATCGACCCGGGACAGGCGTTCGGGACTGGCGGACACGCGACGACGCGGCTCGCCCTGGCTGGCCTCGATGCGCTGCCGGCAGCGGCGCTGCGCGGCGCGCGCGTGCTCGATGTGGGCTCTGGTAGCGGAGTGCTCGCGCTTGCGGCGCTCGCGCTGGGCGCCGCACACGCGCTGGGCTGCGACCTCGACCCGCTCGCGACCGAGGCCGCGCAGGTGGCGGCGCGCGAGAACGGGCTCGACGAGCGCGCGCGCTGGTTCACCGGCTCGACGAGCGGGCTGCGCGAGAGCTACGACGGCATCGTTGCGAACTTGTTGCGGACCGAGATGCTGCCGCTGCTCGCCGATTTCGCGCGGCTGGCGAAGCGCGGCGCGTGGTTGGTGCTCGCGGGCTTGCTGGTCGCCGAGCGCGAGCCAATGCTCGGCGCGCTCGCGGCGGTGGGCTTTCGCCTGATCGCAGAGCGCGACGAAACGGACGCGACGGGCGATGCGTGGCTCGGTCTGACAGCGGAGCGCAGTGCTTAGGGAGCGCCCGTGCCGAGGCGCTCACGCCAATCGGCGAGGAGTTCCGCGAGCGTGTCGTCGAGCGAACGCCGCGGTCGCCACGCGGTCGCGGCCAGAAGTTTCGTCGCGACGCCAAGCGTGGCGTCCGGCAGCCGCGCGGGATCGCGCGAGTGCACGATCTCGGGTGCGACTCCCGCGAGCCGACAGAGGCGCTGTGCAAGCTCGGCGATCGTGATCGCACTCCCGCTCGCGACGTTGTAAGCGCCCGCGGGCACGCCGGGTGCGAGCAGCGCGAGGTAGGCCTCGATCACGTCGTCGACGTGCAGGAAGTCGCGCTGCGAATCGGGGTTCGCGAGTTCGAGGCGCGGCGTGCGGCGGCCAGCGGCGATCTCGACGAGATCGCGCGCGATCCGCGATTCGACGAAAGCCGCGGGCCGGCCTGCGCCGGTGTGGTTGAACGGGCGCGCGCGCACGACGTCGAGACCGCGCGCCGCAAACACGCCGCCCAACAAGTCAGCGCTGGCCTTGCTGCGCGCGTACGCCGTAGCCGGGCGGAGCGGGGCGCTCTCGTCGAAGCCGGCGCTGCCGAGCGCCGCGGAGCCGTAGAGCGCAGCGGTTGTTACGAGCAGCACGCGCGCGTCCGGCGCACCGCGCTCTGCGGCAGCGAGCACGTTGCGCGCGCCGGCCAGGTTTACGCGAAACGCGCGCGCGGGGTCCGCCTCGGCTTCGGGCACGAGCGAGATCGCGGCGAGATGCACGATCGCGTTCGGGCGCGCGGCCGCGACAGCGGCGCGAACGCGCGCGGCGTCGGTCACGTCGAGCTCGCGGTCGCTCCCGAAGAGCTCGGCGCCGCTGGCGGCGAGCCGCGCGCACAAGCGCTTGCCTACGAACCCCGCCGCGCCCGTCACCCAGATCCGCATCACAGCCTCAGCTTCCACGCCGGCGTTCGGGCGCGCTCAATCTTCGGGCAGGTCCTGGCTGACGCTGCCGCGCCAGTGCGGCGCGCGCTTCTCGAGGAAGTGCGCGACGCCCTCGCGCGCGTCGGGGTGCTTGCCGATCCACGCAAACGGCGGCCCCTCGCGCTTCATCATCTCCCGCGCATCGAGGCCGAGCCCCTCCCAGAGCAGGCGCTTGCTCAGCGCGACCGCCACCGGAGCGGCCAGCGCAAACTCGCGCGCTTGCGCGATTGCGGCCGGCAATACCTCCGCCGCGGGTAGCGAGCGCGACGCGAGGCCGAGCTCGACCGCCTCGCGGCCCAGAAACCTGCGCCCGCTGAGTAACAAGTCCGCCGCGCGCGAGAGGCCGATCACGCGCGGCAGGATGGTGTGCGAAGCCAACTCGGGCAGTACGCCGCGGCGCACGAACGCGAACTGCAGCTTCGCGTCTTCGGCGACGATGCGGATGT
>JANNDT010000276.1:0-28804 GCA_031387905.1 Deltaproteobacteria bacterium | reverse complement strand
AGGCGAGACGCGAGCGGGTGGTCGCCACGCTCTCGCGCTGGCTCGAAAACCTTCGGAGGCGAACGGCATGAGGTTCGAGACGATTCTGCGCGGGATCGTGACCCAGTGTCCGGGCTGCATCGGCGTCGCGCTGATGGGTTCCGACGGTATCCCGATCGCCGAGGTCGGCGGTGTCCAAGAGGCCGACGAGGTATCGCTGCTCGGCGTCGAGTTCGGGCGCGTGCTCGACGAGGCGCGCAAAGTCGCTGCCACCGTGAACGGCGGAGAACTCGAGGAGTTCGTGGTGGCGATGGGACGTGCTCAGGTCGTGCTGCGCGTGATCGATCGCGAGACCTTTCTGGTGCTCGCACTCGAGCCGAGCGGGAACCTCGGCAAGGCGCGCTACCTGCTGCGCCGGCACGCGCTCGACGTGCGCGAGCAGCTCTAACAGCAGCCGGGCGCGCGCCCTAGGCCGCGCCGCAGCCGCAGCTACGCTCCCCGCCATGCCGAAAATCCTCGTGCTCCACGGCCCGAATCTCAACCTGCTCGGCACGCGCGAGCCCGAGGTCTACGGCACCACCACGCTCGCCGAGATCGATGCTTCGCTGGTCGCGCTCGGGCGCGAGCGCGGCGCCGAGTTGCGCTGCTTCCAGTCGAATCACGAGGGCGTGCTGATCGACCGGCTGCACGAGGCGCGGAGCTGGGCGAACGGCGTGATCCTGAATGCCGGCGGCCTCACGCACACCAGCGTCGCGCTACGGGACGCGATCGCCGCCGCGGCGCTGCCGACCATCGAAGTACACCTCTCGAATGTCTTCGCCCGCGAGGAGTTTCGGCACCGCTCGCTGATCTCCGGCGTGTGCGTGGCGGTCGTGTCGGGCTTCGGCGCAGCGAGCTACCGGCTCGGCCTCGAGGGCCTGCTCGGGCAGCTCCAGAAGTAGCCCGCCGCCGCGAGAACCCCACGGCGCGGGCTCGCCTTCCCACGCGCCACCTATCAAGAGCGCTCTCCGCTGTCCCGATACGGGGGCGTAGAGAGATAGGCAGACCCGCGCCGCGGGTGTGCCGTTCGGTGTCGGCGGAGAAGGGGCGCTCGTTGGCTGTGAACAAGCGGAAGATCCTCGAGTCGGCCCAGAAGCACCTCCAAAAGGGTGCGCTGGACAAGGCGCTCGACGACTACCTGACGCTGATCAAGGCGGACCCCAAGGATTCGAACATCCGCCTGAAGGTCGGCGACCTGCACCTGAAGCTCGGCCGCACGCAGGACGCGATCGACGGCTACCTGCGCGTAGCCCAACAATTCATGAGCGAAGGGTTCGACGCCAAGGCCGTCGCGCTCTACAAGCAGATCAGCAAGCTCGACGACAAGCGCTTCGAGGTCCACGCGCAGCTCGGCGATCTGTACCAGCGCATGGGCCTCACGTCCGAAGCGATGAAGGCGCTGCAGTTGGCCGCGGACGGCGCCTATCGCAACGGTGACAAGCCGCACGCGCTCGAGTTGTTAAGGCGCATGGCGGCGCTCGATCCGTCGAACACCACCAACCGGCTCAAAGTCGCCGACTTGCTGCGCACCGAAGGCAGAGCCGAGGACGCGCTCTCCGAATACGACGAAGTCGTTCGCGAGCTCGAGCGGCAAGGCAACGCCGAGCAGCAGGTCAAGGTGCTCGAGCGCGCGCTCGAGGTGGCGCCGGATCGTCTCGAGACGTTGCGCGCGCTCGCACGCGTCAATCTCGCGAGCGGCGCGCACGCGAGAGCTGCGGCGCCGGCGCGAAAGCTGGTCGCTGCAGCGCCCGACGACCTCGAAGCAGCGGAGTTGTTGGGGCGCGCCTTGGAAGGCGCGGGCCTCGTGGAGGAAGCGGCGGACGTGTTTCGCGCGCTTGCCGAGAAGTTTCGAGCACGCGGCGATGAGGATCGCGCTCGCGCGCTCGTCCAGCGCTACGGCGCGGCCGACGCGTTCTCGGTCGACGACTCCGAGCCGCCGGTGCTCGAGAACGACGGCTCGGGCGAACTCGAACTCGATCCCGAACTCGACGCTTCGCTCGGGCTCGAAGACTTCGAGCCCCTACCCGACACGACTGCTCTGGAGACTTTCCCGCCCGAGTCTTCCACCACAGGGGATGCGGCCGACGAGGCGCCGAGCGGCGCCGAACTCGATCCCGATGCGGACGTCGAGCAACTGCTCGCCGAGGCGAGCGTGTTCTCGCGCTACGGAAAGCACGACCGCGCGATCGAGACGCTGCGCGCCGCGCTCCGTGTAGAGCCCGGCAACCCGCACGCGCTGGAGAAACTCGGCGAGGCGTTGCTCGCGGTAGGAAATCGCGCGCACGCAGCCTCCGCGTTACAGCGCGCTGGGGCCGCGTTCGTGAACGCCGGCGATGCGGTCGGCGTCGCGCGTGTGCGGGAATTGTTACGGCCACTCGATGCCAAGGCGGCGGCAGCGCTGGCTGTGCCGGAGCCGGCGCCGAGCAGCGAAGACGCCGATGCGTTCGATGGCGAGATCGACATCGAGATCGACCCTGGGCTGGAACCGAGCGTCGCCGCGCCCGCTGCAGAGCAGCCCCTCGGTGATGCCGACGACTTCTCAGGGATCGAGATCGACACGGGGGAAGTTTCGCCGGGCGAAGACGCTGTGTTCGAAGCTGGCGCCGGCTCATCCGACGCGGAGCCGCTTTCGCTCGAGGATTCCCGCGACTTTTCGCTCGACCGGGCGTCTCACTCCGGGCCGCAGGCGAGTGCGCAGGCCGAGCAGACCTCCGTGAGTTCGGCCACGGTCGAAGCCGACTTCGAAGAGGCGGAGTTCTATCGCGAGCAAGGCCTCGCCGACGAGGCGCGGGTGCTCTACGAGCGCGTGCTCGCCGCCGTGCCGAATCACCCACGCGCGCAGCTGCGAATCGGCGAGCTTTCCGTAGCCCAAGTGAAGGCACAGGTTGTTGCGAAACTCACGCCACAGGCGGCGGAGAAGCCGAGCTTCGATTTGGATCTGGAGATCGAGCCCGATCTCGGCGAGGAACCGGCGCCGGTGGCAGTTGGCGACGAGCCCGACGACACGGCTCCGCAACTCGAGGTGGTGCAGCCCCAAGCAGCGCCGCTCGCAACCCCGCCCGCACCTTCGGCAAGGGCGCCGCGCGTGGCCGACGAGACTGTGCCGGCGCTGTCGGCGGAAGAGGACCCAGCCGAGACGTTCGGTGGCGCCGACTTCGACCTCGCCGCGGAACTCACAGGTGCGTTCGGCGGCGCCGATGCGCAAAACGCGGGCTCGGAGAGCGAGGGCTTTCAGGAAGTGTTCGCTGCATTCAAGGCCGGCGTGAAGCGCGAAGTCGGAGACGGGGATTTCGAGGCGCACTACGACCTCGGCAACGCTTACAAGGACATGGGGCTCTTGGAGGATGCGCTCGGCGAGTTCCGCATCGCGCTCGCGGACCCCGGGCGCAGGATCGCGTGCCTCCACCTAATGGGTGTGTGCACGCTCGAGCTCGGGCGCGCGCAGGACGCGATTGCACACCTCTCGCAGGCGCTCGCCGGAGGCTCGCTGCCAGCCCAACAAGAAGCCGCGCTGCGGATGGACCTCGGACGTGCGTACCAGGCGGCGGGCGATATCCCGCGTGCGAAGGCTGCTGTCGAGGCGGCGCTTGCCGCAGATCCGACGTTCGAAGGCGTCGAGCGCCTGCTCGCAGAACTCGAGCGGGCGCCTGCTGAAGCTGCGGCGCCCATCGCGGCGAGTGAGGGACTCGAGTCGTTCGACGACCTGATCGACGAGAGCAGTGCGACTGAAGCTGCACCGCAGCTGGGCGCGCCGCTCTACGAATCGTTCGGCGACCTAATGACCGATCATGAGCCGGAGCCGGCCGCCGAACTGACGCCGGAGCCGGTTGCTGCATCGACGCCGGAGCCGCCCGCCGCCGAGCCCGCGGAACCCGCTGCGCCACCGATCGCGGCGCCACGGCCTGCGCTGGAGGTGACTCCGTCGCCCGCGCTCGCACGCCGCAAGAAAAAGATCTCTTTCGTTTAGGAGTCCGCCTTGGAGCACCTCTCGACCTTCGGCCTCGATCGCGATCCTTTTGGCTGCGATGCCCAGCTCGCGTGGTACTTCGAGGGCGTTGCCTTCGGCGACGCCACGCGGCGACTCCATCGCGCTGCGCTTCAGAACAAAGGACTGTGCGTGGTCACCGGCCGCGGCGGCGTCGGCAAAACGATGCTCGTGCGGCATTTGCTCCAGGCGCTCGAGGACGAAGTCTTCGAAGCCAGCATGCTCGTGCCGGTTCCTGGGATTACGGACATGCGCTGGCTGCTCACGCGCTGGGCGCAGCAACTCGGCGTCGAGGCGCCCTCTAGCGAGATCGCGACTGTGCTCGCGCAGGTGTACGAGCAGCTCGCGATCGTGCGCGAAGACGGACGCAGCGCGGTGCTGATCCTCGACGAGGCGCAGGTGCTCGCCGAGCGCGGGCTGCTCGCGGATCTGCGCGGTCTGCTGAACCTCGAGTACGAGGAGAAGCGGCTCGTCACGCTCGTATTGGTCGGATCGCCCGCGGTCGCGGACGCCGTCGCCAACGAGCCCGCGCTGAACGAGCGCGTCGATCTGCGACTCGTGCTGCCGCCGCTCCAACCCAAGGAAGTGGTCGGCTACCTGCACCACCGGATTCGCGTCGCGGGCGGGAATCCCGCGATTCTCGAATCTGCGGCTGTCGCCGCGCTCACCAGGCTCGGCGCCGGCATTCCCCGGCGCATCAACGCACTCGCCGACAACGCGCTGTTCGAGGCGCACGTCGCGGGTCGTGTCAGCGCGACCGGCGTCGACGTCGAACGCGCCGCAGCAGAGGTCGATCTTGGCGGCACGTTGGCGGTGCCCGCTGCTACGCGCGCCACCGTCAGCCCTGCGCGGAGCGTCGAAGCGCCGCGGACCGCGGAGCGAACCGCTGCTGCGCAGCCGCCTCAGAAGCGCCGCGAGAGCATCAACTCCGACGACTTGCTCGGTGGAGCGGACGTGGAACTCGAACTCGGCGAAGTGGTGGCGGAGCCCACCGGGCGTCGCGCAGCGCCGGCGCCGCCCGCCGCCTCGGCCTACCTCGGTGAGGCCCGTTCCAGTCGCGGCCGGGGCGACGACCTCAGTTTCCAAGTGTCGCGCGAACAGCTTCCGCCCGATCTCGACGACGCGAATGAACTCGAAGATCTCTTCGCCGACATCGTCGACGAATAGTCCTACAGCGATTGCAGTCGCGGCGCGCCCCGGTAAACATCGCCCTTACGCGCGAGTAGCTCAGCTGGTAGAGCATCGGCTTCCCAAGCCGAGTGTCGCGGGTTCGATTCCCGTCTCGCGCTCCAGTTTTCCGAAGGGCCGTCGGGTAGTTAGGCCGATGGCCCTTCGCCTCTGTGTCGCTTCCGCTTCTCGGCGAGCGGCTCAGAAGAAGAACGTTCCGGATTCGAGACCGAGCAGCACGCGCGATGCCGGCTCGATCAGCGCCGGCGACACCACGATGTGTTGGCCGACGACGTGCACGTCGCGCATGCGCCGTTCGAGCGGGCTCGAGAGTGAGTTCGCGCTCGTGCCCGCCGCCGCGTGCACGATCTCCACCGCGCGCGCCGAAGCCGCGACGGCCTTGCAACAAGCGAGCTGGAGGAGCGCCCGCTGCTTCGCGCTCGGCGTTCTCGCCGCGCACGTCTCGGCCCAGAGCTCCTCGACTGACTCGAACACGAACGCGCGTGCGGAGCGCAGGAGTGTCTCGGCTTCCGCGATCGACTCCTGCGCGAAGCGCCGCTCGCGCAACGGCGCGCGCATGCCGCGGGGGACGCGCTCTGATGCGAGCTCGACAAACGCGTCGAGGGCGCCGCGCGCGATTCCCGTCGCGACGCCCACCTTGTTATACGCAAGCCGGCTGAACGGCGGCAGGCGAAACAGCGCACCCGCCGCGTTCACGCGCCCGCGACCCACCGCCGTCGTGAAACGTTCCGGCACGAATACGTCGCGGATCTCGACGTCGTGACTTCCCGACCCACGCAGCCCCGCGACGTGCCAGGTGTCGAGCACTTGGAACTCACTGCGCGGCACGAGCACCTCGAGGAGCTGCGGCTTGCCGTCCTCCTCGATCACACACTGACCCCAGAACCAGTCGCTGTGCAGGCAGCCGCTCGCGAACGGCCAGCACCCACTCGCGCGCACGCCGCCCTCGACCCGAGTCGCACGGCCGAGCGGATTCAGCGCGCCTGAGAAGATCACCTCGGGGTGCTTCGCGATCACTTCCTCCGCGACGTCGGGGTTCAAGACCGCGCTCGCGAAGCCGAGACTCTCGACGCCGATCATGAGCGCCCAACCGGCCGCGCCGTCCGCCTCCGAGATCGCCTCGATCGCGAGTATCTGCTCGCGCGGCGTGGCCTCCGCACCGCCCACTTCCCTGGCGACCGCGAGGCGGAACAGTCCCGCCTCACGCAGCGCGCGCACGACTTCGAGCGGCAACGTGCGCTCCGCCTCTGCTCGATCCGCGAAGCTGCGCACGAGCGGTTGCAACTCGCGCGCCCGCTCGACCAGCAGGGCGCCCGAGAGAGTCCGTGTCTCCGTCATCCCGCCAGCATACGCGGAGCGCCCAGCGTCGCCGCCGATTGGGCGCTTCCCTCCGCCCTAATGCGTGCCGCATCCACCGACAGGGCGTGAAGTCGCCATAACACCCGTTCTCGGAGCCCGGAAACGGCGGCCATACTCGTCACAGGCGCCGCAGGAGAACGCCCGCGCTCTCAGTCGAGTCGGACGACCTCGGCCCCGCCGGGGACGAGAGCATTCCGCGTCCCCCACAGCTGGCCGTCCTTCCCGAAGCTGATCGCAGTGAGCATCGGGACCCCCGTCACCACGGTGCGGCAAGCGTGGGTCGCGAGCGAGCACGCCTTGACCGCGCCACCGGTCGGCGCCTGGAAGATCTCCACTGCGGCCCAGCTCGCCTGATCCAGCTCGGCGACGTAGAGATCCCCGTCGGGCCCGAACGCCAGGTCGATGATCGACGTGAAGCCGCCGTCGAACACCTTCACGCAATCCGGGCTCGCGCCGCATTGCGCCCAGCTCGCATTCGGCGACACGCGCCAAATGTTCGACTCGCCGGTCGGTGCGGGGAAGCCCTTGAGCTCGCCGACGTAGATGAAGCCGTCGCGGCCGATCGCAATGCTGGTCGGAACGGGCTCCGCGGGCAGCGCCGGGGGCAACGCGCAGAACGGCGCGGGGTTCGGGCAAGCCGCGAGCTGCTTGATGTTCGCGGTCGACACGAGTTCATTCGGGAACACGGCCAGCACGCGGGCCTTGCCTTGATTGGACACCAGTAACAGGTCGTTGCCGGCGGCGTCTGCGACGAGCGCTTCGTTTCCGCCTCGCGCCTGGACGTCGAAGGGATTCGAATTGATCGTTCCGCCGGCCGGATTGTTCTCCACCTCGAAGGCGAACAGATTGATCAGCTTGCGCGAGTTCCCCCGCGAGACACGATGCAGCGCCTGTCCAGTGTCCGAGAGGCCGCCCAGAGGTCCGCCTGCGGCGCCCGTCGTGACCCAGAATGAGCTGCGCCCGATCGGACTGACGTCGGACGCTCCGGGAAGGAAGCGGAGCACGCGCGCTTGTCCGCGGCGGATCGCGAGAATTCCCGCCCCAGCGTCCGCGACGAGGAGATCTCCGTTCGGGGCCGTGGCCAAGCCGAGGAGCGGACCGCCCAAACCACCCACGCCCTGAGCCGTGGCCGAGCCTGCGAAGAGGAGGCCGGAGAGAAGTACGCCAGCCCAGCGAATCGAGTGCGTGCCCATGAAGACGCTCCTTTGATTGTTCCGGCCACCAACCTATCAGGAATCGCCCTCGCCGTGGGAAGATTCACCCAGGTCGGCCGGGCCGTCGGTCGGAGGACTACTTCCGGAACGCGCGGCGCAGCACGTCGATCACTTCCTGCACGTTGCGCTTCGAGACGTCCGCGCCGGGCAGCATGCCCGATCCGTGGAATGTCCCCGGCAGGGAGTGCAGTTCGACAGACACGCCTGCTTGCAGCATGCGCAGCGCGTAGAGAATGCCCTCGTCGCGCAGCGGGTCGAACTCCATCGTCGAGACGTAGGCGGGCGGCAGGCCTCCGAGATCCTTCGCACGGGACGGCGCGGCGTAAGGCGACGGCTCGCCTTTGTGATTAGGGCCGAGGTAGTGCTTCCAGCTCCACACCGCATTCGGGCGATTCCAGAGCGGCGTGTCTTGGAACGCGAGCATTGATGGCGTATCGAGGCGGTCGTCGAGCTCCGGGATCTCGAGCAGTTGGAAGCACAGCGCGGGGAAGCCGCGGTCGCGCGCCATCAGCGCTGTGCCCGCCGCAATGCCGCCTCCCGCGCTCTGGCCTGCGATCGCGAGGCGCGCGGGGTCAATGCCGAGTTCACCGGCGCTGCGCGCCGTCCAGCACAGCGCGGCATAACAATCCTCGACGCCCGCCGGAAACGGATGCTCGGGCGCGAGCCGATACTCGACCGAGACCACGACCGCGTCGAGTTCCGCGGCGACTCGCTGGCACCAGGGATCCATCATCGCGATCGAGCCGAGGATGAAGCCGCCGCCGTGAATCTCGAACACGCAGCCGCGCAGACCGGTCGCACGCTCCTTCGGACGATAGACACGCACGAGTACTCGCGGCGCAGCTGCGGGCCCATCCACAAGGCGGTCTTCCATCGCGACATCGTCGCGATCCGGCGGCTGCGGGAACGCGCTCATCCGAAAATCGCGAACGGCTTGGATCTTCTCCGCGCTGGAGAAATCCTGCACGGTCGGGAGTGTCGCGATGAGTGCGGCGAACTCGGGGTCGTAGGCGCGTGTCGTCATGCGTTCCACGCTAGTGCGAGCGTGCGCATTTCGGCGAACCGCGCGGGAGGCGATTTGTCGCGCCGCGCGATGACGGATTCCGCGACCCGGCGCATCATGCGCCGCTTACAAGGAGGCGCGCGTGGGGGATCTGGTCGTCGTCGAGCAGCGGGGTGCAGCGCGGATTCTGCGCCTGAACCGGCCCGAAGCGCGCAATGCACTCTCGCCCGAACTGATTGGCGAACTCGGCGCCGCGCTCGACGCCGCGGTCGCCGACGACGCGGTGCGCGCCGTGATTCTCACGGGCACCGGCGATCGCGCGTTCTGTGCGGGCATGGATCTACGCGCGTTCGCGAGTGGGCGCACGAGCCGCGGCGCGGGCGGCGGCGCCCCGATGGGCGCGTTCGGGCGCTTCATCCGCGACTCGATTCCGAAGCCGATCATCGGCGCGGCGCAGGCGACCGCGGTCGCGGGCGGCTTCGAGCTATTGCTCGCCTGCGACCTAATCGTTGCGTCGTCCAGCGCGCAGTTCGGTATCCCCGAAGCCAAGCGCGGCCTGTTCGCCGCGGGCGGCGGTGTGTTCCTCAGCAAGCGCATTCCGCTCGCGCTCGCGCTCGAACTCGGACTCACCGGCGATTTGATCACGGCGGAGCGCGCGCTCGCGCTCGGTCTGATCAACAGAGTCGTCGCGCCAGAGCGCGTGCTCGACGAAGCGCTCGCCTTGGCTGAGCGCATCACCGCGAACGGGCCACTCGGCGTGCGCGCCACGAAGGAGCTGATGCGGCTCGCGGCCGGCGCGACGATTCGCGAGGCGGAGCAGCGCCAGGCGGCTTTGCAATCTCAGGTGTTCGGCAGCGAGGATGCGAAGGAGGGCTCGCTCGCGTTCGTCGAGCGCCGCGCGCCTAACTGGAAGGGGCGGTAGGCGAGGTGGAACTCTGGGAGCTCGCCGCGCGCGAGAGCATCCGCGACACGATCTCGCGTTACACATGGTGCGGCGAGTTCATGGACGCGCCGGGTTTCGCGGCGTGCTTCACGGAAGACGCTGTGCTCGAGATCAAAGGCGGCGCGACCTACCGCGGGCGAGACGGCGTCGTCTCGATGATTACGGGAGTGCGCGACCGCACGCGCGCCGAAGTGCCCGCGACCCGCGGCGCGCCCGCAGTGATGCGCCATCACGTCTCGTCGATTCGCATCGAGCTCGAGAGCCCCGATCGCGCGCGCGCCTTCTCGTATTTCGCGGTGTTCCTGCCGCCGCACGGCCACGACCACTGGGGCCGCTACGCCGACGAACTCGTGCGCGCAGGCGAGCGCTGGCTGTTCGCGCGCCGCCGCGTGAGTATCGACGGCGCAGTGCCGGCCTCGCGCATGTGGCCATTGAATTGAGCACGCGAGGAGACGCTTTGTCGCACAAGCAGGTGCAGTTCTCAGGCTTCGAGGGGCTGCCGCTCGTCGCCGACGTGTATGGCCACGACGACGCTTGGCCGGTGTTGATGATGCACGGCGGCGGACAGACGCGGCATGCCTGGGGCAACACCGCCGCCGCCCTCGCAGCCGCGGGCTGGCGCGCGGTCTCGCTCGATCTGCGCGGACACGGCGACAGCGGCTGGGCGCCGAACGGCGACTACTCCTTCACCAGTTATGGCGCCGACTGCATCTCGGTCTGCGATCAACTCGGCAAACCGCCCGTGCTGGTGGGCGCATCGCTCGGCGGCGTTTCCGCGATTCTCGCCGAAGGCAACAGCGATCGCGTCGTCTCGAGCGGCCTCGTGATCGTGGACATCACGGCCCGCGCCAACCCCGAAGGCATCAACAAGATTCGCGACTTCATGAGGTCCGGGCTCGGCGGCTTCGCAACGCTCGAGGAAGCCGCCGCGGCAATCGCGGCTTACACGCCGCAGCGCAAGCGCAAACCGAATCCGGAAGGCCTCGCCAAAGTGTTGAGAAAAAAGCCTGACGGGCGCTGGCATTGGCACTGGGATCCGGCCTTCATGTCGCGCCAGGGCACCGAAGTGCCGGCGCCGAACTTCCAGGGCGTGTTCGATGTGGCGTTCGCGAACATTCGCGTCCCGACATTGCTCGTGCGCGGCAAGCTCTCCGACGTCGTCACGGACGAAGGCGTCGAGGACTTCTTGGCGCGCATCCCCGGAGCGAAGCTCGCCAACGTGAGCGGCGCGGCGCACATGGTGGCTGGCGATCAGAACGATGCGTTTTCGCAGGCGGTGATCGAGTTCCTGGAAAGCGACGTGCGGCCCCGCTTGCCCGCGCGCTGAGATCGCAGCCTTCACTCACGCAAACTCGGAGCCCAACTCGATGACGTACCCGTTACCTAATTCCTCGCTGGATCTTTCCGGCCAAGTCGCGCTCGTGACGGGCTGCTCGTCGGGCCTCGGCTGGCGTTTCGCGAAGACACTCGCAGCGTCCGGCGCGAAAGTGGCGATCACCGCGCGACGCAAGGATCGGCTCGAAGCGCTCGCGAGCGAGATCCGCGCGAGCGGCGGTGTGGCGGAGCCGATCGTGCTCGACATGCGAGATCCCGCGCAGATCCTGGCCGCGGTCGAACAGGCGGAGCGCGCGCTCGGGCTCATAACGATTCTCGTGAACAACGCGGGCATTCCCGACGCGCAGCACGCCAGCAAGCAGTCGCTCGAACTGATCAACTCCGTCTTCGACACCAACCTGCGCGGCCCATACATCTTGTCGTGCGAGGTTGCGCGGCGGCTGATCGCGGCGAAGCAGCCCGGCCGCATGGTGAACATCTCGTCGATGGGCGCGTTCCGTTATCAGGGCGGCGGCGGCGCGGCGCTCTACTCGATCACCAAAGCCGGCATCGTGCGCATGACTGAAGCGCTCTCCGCGGAATGGGCCGGCTATCGCATCAACGTCAACGCAATCGCGCCGGGCGCCTTCGAATCCGAAATGATGGACGGCATGCTTGCGCGCATCGGCGACATCTCGAAGGGCTTCCCGCGCAAACGCGTCGCCAATCCCGCGCTGATGGACAGCACTTTGCTCTATCTCGTGGCGCCGGCTTCGGAGGCTGTCACGGGGGCGTGCATCAAGATCGACGACGGGCAGGGGCCGAAGTAGCGGCCGCGCAAGGAGACTTCGCATGGCCGACGCGCCCGGGGTTCGCCCGCCAACGCCCGAGGAACTCGCCGCGCGCGCAACCGGCGCTGTGCAGCCGCGCTTCGCCGGTGCGCGCGTAACAAGCGTCGAGCCGTTGACCGGCGGCGCCTCGAGCTTGACTTATTGCGCGCTGCTGCACGCGAGCGGCGGCGAGCGCCGCGTGGTGATCAAGGTCGCGCCGCCGGGGCTCGCGCCGGTGCGCAACCGCGATGTGCTGCGGCAAGCCCGCGTGCTCGAAGCGCTCGCGAATGCGCCGGGAGTCGCGATTCCCGAAGTGCTCGGAACAGACGCAGGCGCGCCGCTCGAAATCCCGCCGCTATTCGTGATGACGTTCGTTGCGGGCGAATCGTACGAGCCGTGTCTCGCGACCACCGAACCGGTTGCGACGCGCGCGGAGATCGAGGCGCGCGCGTTCGCAGCGGCGCGCATGCTCGCTGCGCTGCACGCGGTGCGGCCCAGCGACCCGCGCGTCGCGAACGAAGCGGTCCAGGATCTGCCAGCGGAACTCGCGCGCTGGACGAGAGCGTTCGCTTCGTGCGAGCCGGATCTGCGCGCGAACGAAGCCGAGGTGTACGCGCGGCTCGCGGCGGCGCTGCCCGCCGAGCGCCCAGCGCGCGTCCTCCACGGCGACTACCGCCTCGGCAACATGCAGTGCGCCGGCGCGAAGCTCGGCGCCCTGATCGATTGGGAGATCTGGTCGCTCGGCGACCCGCGCCTCGATCTCGCCTGGTTCTTGTGGAACAGCAACCCGCTGCACCCGAGCTGCACGCGGGCGAAGCCGGAGGTGCCAAGCGGCGTCGCGCTGCTGGCCGAGTACGAGCGTGCGGCGGGAACGCGCGTTGCGAACCTGCGCTGGTTCGGAGCGCTGGTCCGATACAAGCAGGCCGCCGCCTCCGCGCTGATCGCGAAGAACACGCGCAAGTTCGCGGTGCCAGGCATCGACGCCGCACGCATTGCCGACCTAATTCCGAAACTGCTCGCCGCCGCGCTGGAGACTCTCGACGCATGAATCGCCTGAATCACGTGAAGATCGTTTCGACCGACCCGGAAGCGGTCGATCGCTTCCTACGCCTCGTGGCCGAAGTGCCCGCTGGCTGGCCGCTCGGCGAGCCGCGCGAGAGCGCCGTTGCGCCTCCCGGCGCTCCGCTCGCAGCGGCGACGCTCACGAACGACGACGTCGTAGCGGTGCGCGGAACCTCACAAAGCAACGGCTTCATCGCGGGCGACGAGAAGAGCCGCCAGTTCCAGGTATTAAGCGGCGACGCCTCGCGCATCTGGGGCATCGCGATCGGCACCCGCGATGTCGCGCGCGCCCATCAGCTGTGCCTCGCGAATGGCTTCGAGGCCTCGCCGATCGACGTGACCCCGTGGAGCCCCGGCCAGGCCGTGCGCTTCTTCTTTGCGAAAGCAGGCGGCGTCATGTTCGAAGTGATGAGCGTCGAGCAGACAGCAAAGGCCTGAGCCGCTCCCGATGCGCGCAGCGCTGCTCAGGAATTACGGGCCGCCCGAAGCGATCGAGATCGCGGAGCTGCCGGACCCGCAGCCGAAGCCGGGCGAGCTCGTCGTCGCCGTGCGCGCGGCCTCGGTGAACTTCCCGGACGTACTGATCGCCGCGAACCGCTATCAGGTGTCCGCGCCGCTGCCGCTGATTCCGGGCAGCGAGTTCTCGGGCGTCGTCGCGGCGCTTGGCGCCGGCGTCGCGGGCTTCGCGGTGGGCGATGAGGTGATGAGCGTCGGAATGACCGGCGCGTTCGCGGAACGCATCGCGCTCTCCGCGAAACGTGTGGCGAAGAAGCCGCCGCAGCTCACGCACGATGAGGCCGCGAGCTTCGGCGTGGTCTACCGCACCGCTTTCACGGCGCTGCGCAGCGTCGCGGAGGCGAAGCCGCGGGAGTGGGTCGCGGTGTTAGGCGCTGCCGGCGGCGTTGGCTCGGCCGCACTCGAAGTCGCAAAGCGCCTCGGCTGCCGCACGGTCGCGATTGTGTCGAGCGCGGAGAAAGCGGCGGCGTGCCTGGCCTTCGGCGCAGACGCGGCGCTCCGCATCGGCGACGGCGATCTGAAAACGCGCATTCGCGAACTCACTGGAGGTGGCGCCGACGTGGTGCTCGATCCGGTCGGCGGCGCGCTCGCGGAACAAGCGCTGCGCGGCCTGCGCTGGGGCGGGCGCTTCGTCACGCTCGGTTTCGCTTCGGGGGAGATCCCGCGCATCCCCCTCAACTTGGTGCTGCTCAAGAACGTGCAGATCCGCGGCGTCGATCTGCGCGGACTTGGCGAGCGCGATCCGGTCGCGCTCGCGCGCGATCTTGCCGATCTCGACACGCTCGTCGAGCAAGGCCTGCGTCCGCGCATCGGCGCGCGCTTCCCGCTCGCGGAAACCGCGGCCGCGCTGCGCTTCGTCGCCGACCGCCGCGCGATCGGAAAGGTCGTGATCGTTCCCTGACGCGCATGGCCTCGCGTAGGGCTGATTATGCGCGCAGCCCTGCGCGCGCCGTGAACAGCGGCAGATCGAGGATCGAAACGACGCCCGGCGCGGCGTCGCACACCGCTGGAATCGCGTTCACCACGCGCATCGCGGTTCCCGTAATGCCTGCGGTGTTGTGGTCGCCGTCTTCGCCCGTGGGTTCGATCTCGCAGCGGAAGCTCGGCGAGCCCTTCACCTCGATCTTGTAGCCGGATTTCTTGCCCGCCGAGAGGCGATCCCAGTGTGGGCCGATGTCGTCTCGAAGGCGGTTCACGTGGGCCGCAACGATTACGGGCTTGCCGCCCAGGATGCCTTGCACCTCGAAGCGCACAGCAGCGCAGCTGCCTTTCTCGATGCGCCCCATCGCGGTGTCGAATGTCTCAGGCGCGGGCAGTCGCTCGTGCTCCTCGCGGATCTCATCGAGCCGTATGCCGAGCGCGTCCGCGAGCATCAGCACCATGCAACCCCAGCCGCCTCGAAGCATGCCGGGCTGAAGGAGCGGGGCCGCATAATCGAGCGGGCGTCCGAAGCCGAAGTAGACGCCGGTAAAGCCCGGGTCGGGGTAGCTGGAGTAGTCCATCAACTCGGAGACGCGCAGCGAATCGACGCGTTCGCAACACGACGCGAGCTGCAACGGGATGACGTCGCCCGACCAGCCTGGATCGAAGCCCGAGGTGAAGAACGTGCTGTTGCCTTCCGCGCAGGCGGAGGCGAGGCGGTCGCGCAGCTTCGGGCTCGCGTCGGGATAACAAAGCGAGACGAGGGCGGTGTTCACGACGTTCGTGCCCGACGCGAGGATCTTGCAGAGGTCGTCGATCGTCTCGCGGATGCGCGTCTCGCCGCGCGCCGTATAACAAACGCAGTCCGCGTCGAGCGCGAGCAGAGCCGCCGCGTCGCTCGTTGCGCGCACGCCCGTGGGCTGCGGCCAGCCGCACAGTTCCGCTGCGTCTCGCCCGCTCTTATCAGGCGAGTGTGCGTGTACGCCCACCAGCTCGAGCTCCGGGTGGCGCAGGATGCCGGCGAGCGCGCGCTTGCCGGCGTTGCCGGTGCCCCACTGAATCACGCGCAACGGCCGGGTTCTCTCGGATCGCATGGCGGTCTCTCCCGTTAGAGCGCCGCACGGTACAAAGGATCGCTCACCTCGCGATCCGATAGCGTGCGCGTTTCGCAAGGAGATCACATGTCCGTCTCGATCGTGAACACGCCGAACGCGCCCGCGCCGATCGGGCCGTACTCGCAAGCCGTGCGCGCGGGCGACACGCTCTACGTGTCCGGAGTGATCGGCCTCGACCCGGTGAGCGGGCAGCTCGTGAGCGGCGGCGTGGCGGCGCAGGTCGAGCGCGTGTTCGAGAGTCTGACCGCGATCGCCGCTGGCGCGGGCGCTTCGCTCGCAAACGCGGTGAAGCTCACGATCTATCTCACGGATCTCGCGAACTTTGCCGTCGTGAACGAGCAGATGACGCGCGCGTGCTCCGCGCCGTACCCCGCGCGCGCCACCGTGGGCGTGAAGGAGTTGCCGCGCGGCGCGGCCGTCGAGGTCGACGCGGTGCTCTACCTCGGGTGATGCGCAGTGCGGCATGCGCTCAGTACTCGCCGCGCCTACGCAGCCAACTCATCGCGCCGCCGGGCCCGGTCTCGTCACGACCTTTCGGTACGAGGTCGAGGAGCTGGTAAGCCGGGTTCAGCGTGTCGAGGCCGCGCGAGAAACATTCATAAGTGAGGAACAGCTCGCCCGGCCCGCTGCGCGCGAACACACTCACGCCCGGCGCTTCTTCCACGCCGAACGGCTGCGTGCCGAAGTTGTAGACGGGCGCGTGGCTCGCAATCTCATCGGGCGTCAGCGAAACGCCGAAGTCACGGTTGAAGTCGCAGCCCGCGGAAGACAGCCACTTGAAGCGCCAACCCATCCTGGCGTGGAACAGTTGGAGCGTCGCCAGCGGCGCCTTCGAGATCGTCACCATCGAGACATCGCGCTGCGCGAGATGTTCGACGATGCCGTCATAGCCATCGGCCCAGAACGAGCAGCTCTTGCAGCCCGCTTCCCAGCTAGCGGGGAACATGAAGTGATAGACGAGCAGCTAGCTTCGCCCGCCGAACAATTGCTCGAGCGTTTCAACGCCGTTCGGGCCGTCGAACGAATACCGCTTCTCGACGCGCAACCAGGGCAGGGCGCGGCGTTCGGCAGCGAGGCGGTCGCGCTCGCGCGTGAGCGCTTTCTCCTGCGCCATCAAGGCTTTGTGCGCCAGGAGCCAGACATCCCGTGAGGCGACTCTCGGCGCCTCGAAGCCGTGGTTCGCCATGACAGCCTCCCTAGAAGTTCGCCACCAAACGGCGCTGCTCGCCCCGAGGTGATTACGGTTTCGCGAGCCCGAGCCGCTGCATTCCGCGCGCGGCCGCCAGGGTCATGATGTGCTTGTTGCCGCGGCTCCAGGTGACGCTGAGCGTCACGCCGCACAACTTCCAGCCTTGGGCGGTGCGCACGAGTCGATCGGTGTAGAAGCCGCCGATCGTGAACTCGGCGTCGCCTTCGCGGTTTTGTAGGAAGTGCGCGGCCTGCATGTACATGATGCACGTGGCGCGGTCGCCCTCGATCGAGACGCGCGGGTTCGTCATCGAGTGCTGCGTCGCGTCGAGGCCGCTGAAGAGCACTCGCACGCCCGCGACCCACGCGTCGGCCTTCTGGCTACGTGCGAGGTTGCTCGGGTCCCACGATGAGAAATCGATCTCGACTTCATCGGTGAAGATCGAGCGGTAGAGCGCCCAGTCTTTGGTATCGACGCCGGTCGCGTAGCAGTAGATCGTCTCGATGATCTCGGTCCGGTCGTCGCGCATGCAGTACTCCTGGCTTGGTTTCAGCGCGGGCGGCGACGGCGCGTTAGATCGTCGAGGCCGGGGTTGCCCACCGCCGTGTCGCGCCGGTCGAGGTTCTCGCCGGGCGGCACGATCGCGTCGATGCGATCGAGCAGGTCCGCACTGAGGCGAACGCTCGCGGCTGCGAGGCTGTCTTCGAGCTGCGGCAGCGTGCGCGGGCCAATGATTACGCTCGAAACCGCGGGGTGCTCCGCTGCGAAGGCGGTGGCGAGATGCGTGAGCGGGAGCCCTGCCTCGCGTGCGAGCTCCGCGAGCGCTTCCACGACCTCGTACTTCCGCGTCACCTCGGGCCGCGCTTCGTCCCAACGCCCAGTTCGGCCGAGCGCGCTCGCTGCACGGCTGCCGGCGGGCGGCGCCGCGGCGCGTTGATACTTGCCCGACAGCCAGCCGCCATTCAGCGGCGCGTAGGTGAGCACGCCGATCCCTAATTGCTGGCAAGTCGGCAGCACGAACTCTTCGACGCCGCGCGCCATCGCGGAATACAGGCACTGCTCGCCGCGCACGCGCGCGAGACCGCGCCGCTCCGCAACGCCGTGCGCCTCCATCAGCACGTTCGGCGGCGTCGCCGACATCCCGAGCGCGCGAATCTTGCCCTGCCGCTGAAGATCCGTGAGCGCCGACAACGATTCCTCGAGGTCGGTGCGGTAGTCGCGCCGGTGCAGTTGATAGAGATCGAGATAGTCCGTCTCGAGCCGCCGCAGGCTGTCTTCGACCGCGCGCACGATCCAGCGCCGCGACCCGCCACCGTGATTCGGGTCTGCACTCATCGGGATGAAACACTTGGTCGCGAGCACGACCTCGTCGCGCCGGCCCTTCAGCGCCTTCGCGAGGATTTGCTCCGACTCGCCGCGCGAGTAGGCGTCGGCGGTGTCGATGAAGTTGATCCCCGCCTCGAGCGCGCGCTGCACGGTGCGCACGCAATCCGCGTGATCCGTGTTGCCCATCGGGCCGAACATCATCGCCCCAAGGCAGAACTTGCTGACCTGAATGCCGGTGCCGCCGAAAGTTCGGTGTTCCATGAGCGTCTCCTCCGTTCCACTGGAACCCAGTGCTGGTTGCGTCGCTCACCCGCAAGGCAAACGCGCAAGCTGCAGTTTGCAATGGCCTCGCTGCCGCAGCACCTCAAACTATGGCGCGAGGCCGCAAGCGAAGCGCGCAGCGAGCCGGAGTCCGCGGAGGCGAGCGAAGTAAACAAGGAGTGCCGCCGGTCGCCAAAGCCGAGCGCGCACAGCGCGCGGTGTAAGAGGTCGCGTATCGTGCGCCACATGAGCAACCTGACTGGCAAGGTGGTGGTCATCACCGGCGGCAACTCGGGCATCGGCTTCGGCATGGCCGAGGGCTGCGCGAAGGCGGGCGCCGACATTGCGGTCTGGAGCCGCCGCGCCGATCGCAACGCCGAGGCCTGCGAGAAACTCGCCAAGCACGGCGTGCGCACGCACGGCGTGGTGTGCGACGTGGGCGACGAAGCGAGCATCGTGGCCGCGGCCAAGGACACGCTCGCGCAGCTCGGGCGCATCGATGCGTGCGTCGCCTCGGCGGGCGCGCCGGGCTACTCGAAAGCGCTGATCGACACGACGCTCGACGACTGGCGCAACGTGACGCGAGTGAGCCTCGATGGGCTGTTCGTGACATTCCGTGAGTGCGTGCGCGCGATGCTCGCGCGCGGCGAGGGTGGCGCGCTGGTGGCGGTCTCCTCGACCTCCGCGATTCACGGCGCGCAGCGCAACCACGCCTACGCGAGCGCGAAGACTGGCGTGTTAGGGCTGACGCGCGCACTCGCGGTGGAACTCGCGCGCCACAAGATCCGCGTGAACGCGATCCTGCCGGGCTGGACGATCACGGAGATGGCGATGGGCGGCTACCAGAACGACAAGTTCCGCAACGCCACGACCTCGCGCACGCCGGTACGCCGCTGGGCCGAGCCGAGTGAGTTCGAGGCGGTGGGCGCCTACCTCTGCGATCCGAGTCTCACGTTCCACACCGGCGATCAGCTCGTGGTCGACGGCGGCTACACGATCTTCTAGATGCAACGGTGAGGAGCACCCCATGCAGCATCTTGGTCGAGCGGATCAGCCGCGGCGCAGTGCGCCGCCGGCTGCATCCGCACGGCTCGATCTGCGGGGCGACCGGGTTCCTGCCGGAGATCCGCAGTGCAGCGAGTTCTCGTTCGCAACCAACTCGAGGGGCGCGACATGAAGTTCGGGATTTTCTACGAGCACCAGCTCCCGCGGCCGTGGCACGAGCGCTCGGAGTACGAACTGCTGCAGAACTCGCTCACGCAGGTCGAGCTCGCGGACAAGCTCGGTTACGACTACGCGTGGGAGGTGGAGCACCACTTCCTCGAGGAGTATTCGCACTCCTCAGCGCCCGAGGTGTTCCTAGCGGCCGCGAGCCAGCGAACGAAGCGCATCCGCCTCGCGCACGGAATCATTCAGCTGACCACGAATCACCCGGCGCGCGTGGCCGAGCGCGTGAGCACGCTCGACTTGATCTCGCACGGCCGCGTCGAGTTCGGCATCGGCGAAGGCTCGAGTATTACGGAGCTGCACCCGTTCGGGCGCCGCTTCCGCGACAAGCGCTCGGTCTGGGAAGACGCGGTGCGCGCGATCATCCCGATGTTCAAGGACCAGGCGTGGGAGTACCACGGCGAGCACTTCGACTTTCCGCTGCGCAACGTGCTGCCGAAGCCGTACCAGAAGCCGCACCCGCCGCTCTGGGTGGCCTGCTCGCAGCTCGAAACCATCGAGATGGCCGGGCGCCGCGGCTTCGGCGCGCTCGGTTTTCAGTTCGTCTCGGCGGAAGCTGCAGCCGCCTGGGTGAATACTTATTACAACGCGTTCGTGAAGCGGCAGGAGAAGCTCGCGGACTACGCCACGAACCCGAACATCGCGCTGGTGAGCGGCTTCATGTGCGCGGAGACGGACGAGGCCGCCATGCGCATGGCGGACGGCTGGACGTTCTTCCAGTTCGCGCTGCGCTTCTACAGCACGCACGGCCCGGTCGAGCCGGGTTCGGTGAACCTCTGGCAGGAATATCAAGGCTGGAAGGAGACACCGGCCGGCCAGAAGTCCCGAAGCTCGGGGCTGGTGGGCTCGCCGGAGACGCTGCGCCGCAAGCTGCACAAGTTCGAGGAATCGAACATCGATCAGGTGATCCTGCTCAACCAGGCAGGCAATAACACCCACGCCGACATTTGCTCGAGCCTCGAGCTGTTCGCGCGCGAAGTGATGCCGGAGTTCCAGGCGCGCGAGCCCGAGCATCGAGCGTGGAAGCAGCGAGTGCTGGCCGGCGAGATCGAGCTGCCCGAGGTCGATGTCGCGGCCCACACGATGAAGACGACTGCGAAGCCGACGATCGCGCCGAGTGAGCGCGACGAAGCGGCGCGCGGCGCCTGAGCCTCCGCGTGGCTGCAGAGTCGCCGCTCGCGGGAATGCGCGTGCTCGATCTTTCGCGCGTGCTCGCGGGCCCGTTCGCGGGGCGCATGCTCGCGGACCTCGGCGCGGACGTGGTGAAGCTCGAGCCGCCAGAGGGCGACATCACGCGCGGCTGGGGCGCAATGCGTCACGGGCTCGGCGGTTATTACGTGCAGCAGAACGTCGGCAAGCGTGCGGTGTGCGTCGATCTCGACGCGCCGGGCGGCAGCGGGCTCGTGGTGCGACTCGCGGCGCGCGCCGACGTGCTGGTCGAAAACTTCAGGTCGCACGTGATGGCGCAGCACGGCCTTGGCTGGGAGCGCCTGCACGCGCTGAATCCTCGCCTCGTGATGCTCTCGATCTCCGGCTTCGGCGCAGCGTCGCCGGAAGCGCATCGCCCGGCGTATGCGCCGGTGGTGCACGCAGAATCGGGCGCGATCGAGCGGCAAGCCACGCTCGATCAGTTACGGCAGACCGACTTCGTGCTCTCGAACGCGGACACCAACGCGGGCCTGCACGGCCTCGTCGCGTTGCTCGCAGCCGTCGTCATGCGCGAGCGCACGGGCCTCGGCCAGCACGTCGATCTCGCGATGCACGACGCAATGCTCGCGACCGATGATTATGCCCACTTCGCGCTCGACGACGTGCCCGTCTCGCGCGGCGGCGGCGAGGTGTGGGACGCACCGGGCGGTCCGATCATGATCACGGGCGAGTTCCGCGGCTTGTGGCGCGTGCTCACAAAAAAGCTTGGCGTCATCGATCCGACGCCCGAGGGCGCGCCACTGCCTGAGAAGATTCGCGCGCGCCGCGACGCGGCTGGGCGCTTCTACGCTTCGCGCTTCGCCACGCGCGCCGAGTTGCAGGCTGCGCTCGATCGCGCCGCAATTCCGTGGGGCGACGTGCGCAGCGTGGCGCAGGCCTTCGAATCGCCGACTGCGCGCGCTCGGGGGAGCGCGGTCGAGATCGACGACCGCGCAGGCGGGCGCAGGCGCGTGGTGCAGTCGCCCTACCGCTTCTCGGACGCGCGCGCGGGGGCGAGCGGCAACGCGCGCTTCCGCGGCGAAGACAACGCCGCCGTATTGCGCGACTGGCTCGGCGCGGCGGACGCAGAAATCGCGAAGCTCGAGGACGCCGGCGTGCTCCTCGCGGAGACACGTGCATGAAGAGGCTCGAGGGCCAGACTGCAGTGATTACGGGCGGCGCCAGCGGAATCGGCGCGGCGAGCGTGCGGCTGTTCGTCGCAGAGGGCGCGCGGGTGCTCATCGCGGACACGCAAGAGGAGCGTGGCCGCGCGCTGGCCGCCGAACTCGGCGAGCGCGCGCTCTTCAAGCGCATCGACGTGACGCGCGAGGCCGACGTGAAGGGCGCCGTCGACGAAGTCGTCGCGCGCTGGGGCCGGCTCGACTGCATCTTCAACAACGCCGGCTTCGGCGGCGCACTCGGCCCGATCGAACAGACCAGCGTCGAGGATTTCGACATCACGTTCGACGTGCTCGTGAAGGGCCCGTTCCTCGGCATCAAGCACGCCGCGCCGGTAATGAAAGCCCAGCGCAGAGGGTCGATCCTGAGCACGGCTTCGGTTGCGGGCCTCCAGACGGGCTGGTCGCCGCACCTCTACAGCGTCGCCAAGGCCGCGGTCATCCACCTAACGCGTTCCGTGGCGCTCGAACTCGGCGAGTACGGCATTCGCGTGAACTGCATCTGCCCGGGAATTATTGCGACGCCGCTGGCCGCCGGGCGCCCGAACGTGAGCGACGAGGCGCTCGCGAAGATGAAGCGCGCGCTCGGTAAGACCCAGCCGCTCGGGCGGATCGGCGACCCGGAAGACATCGCGCGCGCGGCGCTCTGGCTCGCGAGCGATGAATCGAGCTTTGTTACGGGCCACGCGCAGGTGGTGGACGGCGGCGCGTTCGCAGGCCGCCCGTGGAGCAAGCAAGCCGACTGGATCACGGCGCCGCGCCCGATCAAGATGTACCGGCCCGAAGGGCGCTGAAGCTTCGCGCGATCCGGCCTAGACTGCACAGTCGTTTTCGGCGGGCCCGAGCGTCGTGGCCCGCCCCGCACGCAAGGGAGATCCAGATGGCCGATCTGCGCGAAATGAACGAAGCCGAGCTTCGCGGGCGCGTTCAGAAGTTGCTCGCCGAGGCGCATCCCGAGCGCACCGATTCGCTCACGTTTCGGCGCAAGCAGTACGAGCACGGGCTCGCCTGGGTCCACTTTCCCGAAGGCTACGGCGGCCTCGGCCTGATTCCGAAGCAACAGCTGACGGTGTTCGACGAAATCTCGAAGCACTCGAAAGTCGTCCACCACGACCCACCGGCCGCGACGATCGGAATCGGCATGGGCGCGCCAACGGTCCTTACCTATGCGAGCGAAGAGCTGAAGAAGCGTTTCCTTCCGAAGATCTTTTCCGGCGAAGAGATCTGGTGTCAGATGTTCAGCGAGCCCGGCGCGGGCTCGGACGTCGCAGGCCTGTCGACGCGCGCCGTCCGCGATGGCGACGAGTGGGTGGTGAACGGCCAAAAGGTCTGGACGACGGTCGCGCATCTGTCCAGCTGGGGAATGCTGATCGCCCGCACGAACCCGGACGTGCCGAAGCACGACGGGCTCTCGTACTTCGTGCTCGACATGAAGGCGCCAGGCGTCGAAGTGCGCCCGCTCTATCAGATCACGGGCGAGGCTGAGTTCAACGAGGTCTTCTTCAAAGACGTGCGCATTCCGCACTCGCACATGCTCGGCAAAGAAGGCCAAGGCTGGCGCGTCGCGATCACGACCCTAATGAACGAGCGTGTCGCGATCGGCGGCGGCGGTTCCAAAAAGAAGGGCGGCGGCGCGATCGCGCAGCTCGTGAAGCTGTGGCAGTCGCGCAAGCCAGGCGCGCTCTCGCCAGCGCAGGAAGTGCTGTTGCGCGACCGCGTGACGCGCAGCTGGATGGACAACGAGTTGCTGCGCATCACCACGCAGCGCGCGCGTGCGGGCCAGAAATCCGGCAATCCGGGGCCCGAGGGCTCGGTGGGAAAACTCGCGCAAGCCGAAATCAACAAGAAGATGTGGGAGACCGCGCTCGACGTGCTCGGGGCCGACGGCCTCGCGTTCGAGGCCGGCTACGCGCTGCGCCAGGGCGACTTCAACGTGAGCACGCCCGAGGCGCTCGCGAAGTATCAGTTCCTGCGCTCGCGCGCGAACTCGATCGAGGGCGGCACCAGCGAGATCATGAAGAACATCCTCGGCGAGCGCGTGCTCGGCTTGCCCGGCGATCCGCGCATCGACAAGAACGTCCCCTGGAAGGACGTGCCGCGGTCCTAATCACCGCGTCGCCCGCGTCCACCGCACCGAACTGCTGAGCGGAGAACCCCGATGCCTGCCGATTTTGTCTTCACGGATGAACACCAAGAGCTGCGCGCGACCGTGCGCGCGTTCCTCGAAAAAAGATCTGACGAGAGAGCCGTGCGCGCCACGATGACGACCGAGCGCGGCTTCGACGCCGAAGTCTGGAAGCAGCTCGCCGAGGAACTCGGCCTGGTCGGCCTGATCATTCCCGAGGAGCACGGCGGCGCTGGCTTCGGAGCGGTCGAGTTGCTCGTCGCGATGGAGGAGATGGGCCGCGCGCTGTTGTGCGCGCCGTTTCTCGGCACCGCGGTGTTCGCGGCCAACGCGCTGCTGACGTGCGCGGACGGCGTCACGCAAAAGGAGTTGCTCGCGAGAATCGCGTCGGGCTCGCTCATCGCGAGCGTTGCGCACGCGGAGCCGAACGGGCGCTGGGACCTCGCGGGCATCACGCTGCGCGCCAAGGGCACCGGCCCGAACGTCACGCTCGACGGCGAGAAGACGCTCGTGCTCGACGGCCACGTCGCGGACGTGCTGCTCGTGGTCGCGCGCAGCGACGCGGGCCTCGAGTTGCTGCGCGTGAACGCGGGCGCCGCGGGCCTCACGCGAGCCTCGATTCCCGCGCTCGATCTCACCCGCAAGCTCGCGCGCGTCACGTTCAAGAACACGCCCGCGACGCGCATCTCGAGCGGCGACCAAACCGCGAACTTCGAGCGCGTGCTCGCGCTGGTGTGCGCGGCCCTCGCGGCCGAGCAAGTTGGCGGCGCGCAGAAGTGTCTTCAGCTCGCGACCGAGTACGCGAAGACGCGCCTCCAGTTCGGGCGGCCGATCGGCAGTTATCAGGGCATCAAACACAAGTGCGCCGAGATGCTCGTCTCCGTCGAGATGGCGAAGTCCGCCGCCTACAACGCGCTGTTCATTGCGGCCGCGCACGAGGCGGACTTCGTCGAGGCCGCCGCGCTCGCGAAGGCCTACTGCTCCGAGGCGTACTTCCACGCCGCCGCAGACAACATCCAGATTCACGGCGGCATGGGCTTCACATGGGAAGCTTCGCCTCACCTCTACTTCAAGCGCGCGAAGGCGAGCGAGCTGCTGTTCGGCGACGCAGCGCACCACCGCGAGGCGCTCGCGAAGCACGTGGGGCTCTAGCGCAAGCGGCGCTCCGCCGCGCGCAGCGAGGCGAAGCCGAGCCGAGACCAACAGGGGAGGGCGCGCGATGTACGACCGGCGCGAGTTCTTAGTTCGTGGCGCTGCGCTGAGCGCGGCGCCGTTCGTTGGCGCGCTGGCAGCGGAGTCTGTGACGGCTGCGACAGCCGGCGCCCCGCAGATCCGCCGCCGCGCGCCGCTCGGTCGCACGGGGCTCACGCTTCCCGACATCGGCTTCGGCACGTCGCAGTTGTCAGGCGACGTCGCGCTCGTGCAGCACGCGCTCGCGCGCGGGATCACGTACTTCGACACGGCCGAGAGCTACGCGGGCAGCGAGTCGGAGACGACTCTCGGCCGCGCGCTCGCGGGGCGCCGTAATGAGGTGACCCTCGCGACAAAGACTCACGGCGGCGCGGAGACGTCGCGTCGGGAACTCGCTGCCGCGCTCGATGCGAGCCTGCGCCGCCTTCAAACCGACCGCGTGGAGATCTACTTCAACCACGCGGTGAACGACCCCGCGCGGCTGCGCAACGACGAGTGGTTCGAGTTCACAGCGCGCGCGAAGCATGCCGGAAAAATTCGTTTCACGGGCATGTCGGGCCACGGCGGGCGTCTAATCGAGTGCCTCGACGTTGCGCTCGACGCGAGACTCGTCGACGTCGTGTTGTGCGCCTTCAACTTCGGCCAGGACCCGTCGTTCTACGAACGCTTCACCGGCAGCTTCGACTTCATCGCGACGCAGCCCGAGTTGCCGCGCGTGCTGAAGAAGGCGCGCGCACAGGGTGTGGGCATCGTTGCGATGAAGACGCTGCGCGGCGCGCGGCGGAGCGATATGCGCCCGTACGAGCGCGGTGGCGCCACGTTCGCGCAGGCTGCGTTCCGCTGGGTGCTCGCAAGCGGCTTGGTCGACGCACTCGTCGTCACGATGACGAGCACTTCCCAGGTGGACGAGTACCTCGGCGCGTCGGGCTGGACGGCGCTGCACGACGAGGACGCCGCGCTGCTGCGCCGCTACGCGCGCCGCAGCGAAACGACGCAGTGCCGTTATGGCTGCAGCGATTGCGCGAGCGCGTGCCCGCACGGGGTCTCGATCCCCGACGCGCTGCGGGCGCGCATGTATGCCGAGGATTATCAGGCGCCAAGCTTGGTGGGCGCGGCGGTTGCCGAAGCCGGCAAGTTGGCGGCTTGTCTCGGCTGCGACGGCTCGCCATGCATGAGCGCATGCCCGCACGGCATTGAGATCGGGAAGCTCACGCGAAGGGCGGCGGCGTTCGCGTGACAGCGATCGTCACTCGCCCGCAACGACCTCTCGCCAGCGTTCGAGAAAGCGCTCGGCGTCCGGCTCCGCATGCAACTCGACCCAGTCGTCATCCGAGATCTCTGCGCGCCCTCTGAAGTTGCGCGCGGCGTCGCGTCCCACGGGCCAGCGCAGTTTGGGTGCTCGCGCTTCCACCGCGTCCGCGACCGCGTCGCCCACGCTTTCGGCGCTGGATCCAAGCTCCGCGTCGCGCGCGAAGACGGCGCTCGTTCGCTCGTAGAGCGCCTGATAAGCGGTGCCACGCAACCATGGCACGAACTTCCCCTGCGCCGCGGTGAACGTGAGGCCTGGCTCGACGATCGCGACGCGAATCGCGAACGGCGCGACTTCCAGCGCGAGCGCTTCGAGCGCGGCCTCGGCGGCGAACTTGGAAGCGCAATAGGCGGCGTTGGTGGGATGCACGATGCGGCCGGATTGCGAGGTCACCGCCACGATCGCGCCGCCGCGCCGCGCACGTAGATGGGGAAGCACGGCCTGCGCGCAGCGCACCACGCCGAGCGTGTTCGTCTCGTAGAGCGCGCGAAACACCGCGAGCGGCGTCTCCTCGAAAGCAGCGCTTTGGTGGAAGCCCGCGTTCGCGACGAGTGCATCGATGCGCCCGTGTGCGCGAAGCGCGCTCTCGACGGCGCGCTGCACCGAGCCGTCGTCCGTAACATCCAGCTGCGCGAGCGAGAGCGTGAGCCGCTCGCGGTCGGCGGTAGCGCGCAGTTCCTCGCCGCGCGCGAGGTTGCGCAGCGTCGCGACCACCGTGTGCCCGCGCCGCGCAAGCGCGAGCGCAGCGGCCCGTCCGATGCCGGTGCTCGCGCCCGTAATCAATACGACTTGGCTCAACGCGCGCTCAGCGCGAGCGGGTGGTTCGCGTCGAGCACTTGCAACAACTCGATCACGTTGCCGTCGGGATCGCGGCCGTACGTGAAGGCGAGGCCGCCGGAGTTCTCGGGCTTGCAGTGGAAGCGCATGCCCGCCGCCTCGCAGCGCGCGTGCTCCGCGACGACGTCTTCCACGTGGAAGCAGATGTGCGTGTAGCCGTGGTCGCAGGCGGGCCGGTTTGCGTCTTGCGGCCGTGGGGTCGGGTGACTGAACTCGAACAGCTCGAGCATCGAGTCGCCGCGCCGCAGCATCGCGGCTCTCGCAGCGCAGTCGGGCAGGCCGATCACGCCGTTGATCATGCCGACACCGCGCGGCCAGCCGAACTCGTGCACGAGTTCGAACCCGAACAGTTCCTGATAGAAGCGAATCAGCCGGGCAAGGTCCGGGGTCGAGATCGCCGTGTGATGGATCTGCATGCGCGCGTCCTCCGCGCCGCAGCATGCCACGCCGCGCGCGGGATCGCGGTAGGCTGCGCCGCATGCCGGGCATCACCCACCGCAGCTTCGTCAGCTACATCGACCGCACCCGCGAGTATTACGGTGCGCAGGGCTACGCGAAGCCGTACGTCTGGGCGCGCCACACCGATGCGCCGTTCACGCGCCTCGCGAAGCCGCTCGCGCAGTCGCGCGTCGCCATGATCACCACCGCGAGCCCGTGGCGCGACGACAAGCCCGTCGATGGCGTGCTGCGCGGCGGCAAGCAAGTCTGGTCGGGCCCGACCGCGACGCCCCCGGAAAGCCTCTTTACCGATGACCTCGCCTGGGACAAAGAGGCGACCCACACCCGCGACCCCGAGTCCTACGTCCCGATTCGCCGCCTGCACGAACTGGCGACCGCCGGCCGCATCGGCAGCGTCGCGCCGCGCTTTCACGGCGTGCCCACTGATTATTCCCAGCGCCGCACTCTCGAGCAGGACGCGCCCGAAATTCTCGCGCGCTGTCGCGAAGACGCAGTCGACCTCGCTCTTCTCGTCCCGCTTTGACCCGTCTGCCACCAGACCGTGAGTCTGGTCAGCCGCCACCTCGAAGCGAACGGCATCCCCACTGTCGTGATCGGCAGCGCCCGCGACATCGTCGAGGAGTGCGGCGTCGCCAGGTTCCTCTTCAGCGATTTCCCACTCGGAAGCCCCTGCGGACGCCCCTACGACGTGGGAATGCAGCGCGCGATCGTCGGCATGGCGCTCGATCTGCTCGAGAGCGCGAGACTGCCGCGCACGACAGCACAGACCCCCCTGCGCTGGAGCGACGACGAAAGCTGGAAAGCCAACTACGCCCGCCTCGACCCCGAACGCATCGAAGCGCTCAAACGGGCCGGCGAACGCCGACGCGCCCAACAAGACGCAGCGAAAGACGAAGGCCGCGTTCGCGAGAGCTAGAAAGAAAGTCAGGCGGTCGGCGCCTCGAAGGCGCCGCTGCCTGACTCTCCCAACTCAAAGACGCACGCAACGAGACGAACACGCGCAAGCGCTGCGGGAGGCGGGCCGTCGGAGCGCGAGTAAAGCGCAG
>JANNDT010000266.1:0-2640 GCA_031387905.1 Deltaproteobacteria bacterium | reverse complement strand
GCGCTCGCCAGCGACGCCCAGATCGTCTCGGGCGCGAAGACCGAGACGTTCGCCGATCTGCGCACCGGCGAGCAGGTGCTCGTGCACTACACGCAGGCCGGCGCGAAGCACGAGGCGCAGCGGATCGAGGTGATGCCGGCGAAGGCGCCAGCCAAGTCCTGATCAGATCCCCAAGCCGGCGGCCGTCGCCGGCAGCGGAGCGCGCGTTGTCCCCCGCGCGCTCCGCGGTTCTTGCGGCTCATGATGAATTCTCCGCAATCTAGGCGGAAGCCTCCCGGCATCCGCTAACGACTCGCGCTCGGGTGGCCGTAACCACGGGCAGGAAGGCGCGCGGTGCGGCTCTGCGTGCTTCCATCCTCGAGATAATTGAGAAATGGGGACCGTTGTGCGTTCAAGGAGCGTGAGCAGCCGAGTGCGCTCCGAGGGCGCGCGCGTGCTCGCGTTCTCGCTGGCGCTCGCGAGCTTGGCTTGCCGCACGGTTCCGCCCCACGCGCTCGATCCCGACGGCGCGGCCAGCGCGCTGATGGCTCGCACGCTCGCGGACCCGCGGCTCGCGGAGTTCGCCGCCGCCGTAATGGGCGCGCCGCTTCCGGCGTCTGACGCTGCCTGGGATGAGCGCGCACTCGCAACCAGCGCGCTGTATTTCCAGCCGCGCATTGCGCTCGCCGCCGCCGAGGCGCGCCGCACGCGCGCGGCGATCGATTCCGCCGGCGCGCTACCGAACCCGACTCTCTCGATCGTGCCCCAGTACTCGCTGAACCCGGCGGCGGGCGAATCTGCATGGGCTCCGGGCTTCCAGATTGATTGGGCGATCCAGACGGCCGGCAAGCGTGGCGATCAGATCGATCGAGCCACCGCGAATGCGCTCGCCGCGCACTATGCGCTGGCCGCGGAAGTGGTCGCGGTCGAGCGCGCGGTGCGGAGTGCGCGCCTCGAACTCGCGTCTGCACAGGAAGCGCGCGCGTCGCTGCAAGCTGAAGTCGAGACGTTGCGCGCGCTCGCCCAGGCGTGGCGCGCACGCGTCGAACTCGGCGCTGCTTCTCGCGCAGAGGCAGCGCCCGCGGAAGCAGCTGCGTTCGCCGCGCACTCCGAGCTCGCCGCCGCACGCGCGCGCGAAGCCGCCGCACACGCTGCGCTCGCGGCGGCGATCGGTATTCCGTTGGCGCGTCTCGGCGAGGTCGAACTCGCCGCGCTGGACGCGACCCCAACACGCGCGCCTGATCTCGCACGCAAGCAACGCGCACTCGCAGAACGGGCGGACGTGCTCAGCGCCCTCGCCGCTTATGCCGCCAGCGAGGCGGCGCTTCAGCTCGAAGTCGCGAAGCAGTTTCCCGATCTCCGCGTGGGCCCCGGTTATCAATGGGATCAAGGTCAGAGCAAGTGGCAGCTCGGCATTTCGCTCGACCTCCCGATCCTGAATCGCAACGCGGGCCCGATCGAGGAAGCGATCGCGGCGCGCGAGGCCGCCGCTGCGCAGTTCGACGCGGTGCAGAGCCGCGCGCTGGCCGAGATCGAGTCTGCCGAGGCTGCACTGGGCGCTGCGAACGAAGTGCTCAGCGCTTTGCGCGAGAACGCCTCGGTGAGTGAACAGCAGGCGGAGCGCGCCAACGCTGCGCTTCGCGCGGGCGCCGCGAATCGGCTCGACGTGCTCGCGGCGCGGGCGCTCGCGCAGCGCGCAGGGCGCGACGCGCGGGCGGCGGAGCTGAGCGCGCTCTCCGCACAGGCGGCGCTGGCGGCCGCGTTGGAGCGTGCGCCCAGCGGCCTCGAAGAACTCGAACAACTTGCGGGCCACCAGGAGAATCCATGAGACGTGCTCTCGCGCTCTCGTTCGCCGCGCTGTGTGCGCTCAGCGCATGCACGCGCGGCCAGCCGGCCAGCAAAGCGGCAGAAGCCGAGGACGCGACGGCGAGTGAAAGCGTCGAGCTCGAGGGCGAAGCGGCGGCGGCGATCATCACTGCCGTTGCCGAGGCAGCCGAGGCGCCCGCGGAGATCGCTGCGCTGGGGCGCGTGCTCGATCCGGCGGTGCTCGTCGAGGTCGCGGGCGCACTCGCGAGCGCGCGCGTTGGCGCGACTGCGGCGGAACGCGATCTCGCTCGCACGCGGACGCTCGCGCGCGATCACACGAACGCCTCGGACCGCGAGCTTGCGGCCAGCGAACCCGCCGCGGCGCACGCGCGCGGTGCGCTCGCCCAGGCGCAAACGCGCGCGCTCGCGAGCTTCGGCACGAGCGACCCCGCGCGCGTCGGGGAGTTCGCGGCGCGGCTCGCGCGCGGCGAACTCGCGCTCGCGCGCCTCGAGTTGCCCGCGGGTGCGGAGCTGCCCGGGCCGCGCGACGAGATTCACGTATTCGCGCCAGCACTCGGCGTCGTCGAACGACGCGCGCGAGTCATTGGGCCCGCCGGCACTTTGGATGCTTCGCTGCAGGGCCCGGCCGTGTTGGTCGCGCTCGCGCCTTCGCCCCCGCCCGCCGGCGCCGCACTGGAAGCGCGCATCGCGTTCGGCGCGGCGTTGAAGGGGGTCTGGCTGCCGGAGTCGGCGGTGTCGTGGAGTGCAGGCGAGCCGATCGCCTTCGTCGCGAGCAGCGACTCGAAGTTCGCGCGGCGCACGCTCACGCTCGCGCGCCCGCTGCGCGACGGCTAC
>JANNDT010000242.1:0-3804 GCA_031387905.1 Deltaproteobacteria bacterium | reverse complement strand
TGCGCCCGCTGAGTAACAAGTCCGCCGCGCGCGAGAGGCCGATCACGCGCGGCAGGATGGTGTGCGAAGCCAACTCGGGCAGTACGCCGCGGCGCACGAACGCGAACTGCAGCTTCGCGTCTTCGGCGACGATGCGGATGTCGCAGGTGAGCGGCAGCGTGATGCCGACGCCGATCGCGTGGCCGTTGATTGCGGCGATCACGGGCTTCCGCAGCATGAAAGGCCAGAGCGCTTCGCCCGCGCGCGTGCCCGCGACCGCGCCATCTGGCGCCGGGCGGAAGGTCTCGCCGCCGCGAGCGAGGTCGGCGCCCGCGCAGAACGCGCGGCCCGCGCCGGTGACGACGACGGCTCGCACTGCGTCGTCCGCATCGCAGCTGCGCAGCGCGGAGTCGAAGCCCGCCGCCATCGCGCCGTTCCACGCGTTCATCGCCTCCGGCCGGTTCAGCGTGACGGTCGCGACGCCGTCCTCGACCTTTAGGGTGACGGCGTTCTGGCTCATGGCTTCGTCTCCTCGACTACCGCCGGAGCGGGCGTTTCGGTTTCCGCAGCGAGCGTCTTCTCGAAGAACGCCGTCAGCTTCTCGAGCCACAGCACGCGATTCGCCTCCTGCGCGAGTTCGTGTAGCTCCCCCTCGAACTCGACCAACTCGACCGGCTTGCCGAGTTTGCGCGCCGCCTTTGCGTAACGCTCGCTCTGGTCGAGGCGCACGCGCTCGTCGTGCGCCGCGTGCAGTAACAACACCGGCCCCGCGAGCGAAGCGATCTGCGAGAGCGGCGAGAGCGCGGCGAGCTGGGCCTTCTTCAGGCGTCGGGCGCCCATCACGCGCTGCGACCAGTCGGTTTCGATGCGCCCGTGCTCGTCGTCGTCGAGCAGTTCGACGAGATCGGTCGGGCCGCCGTAACTCGTCGCCGAACGGAAGGGGCTGCCCGCGCGCGAGAGCGCCAACAAGGCTGCGTAGCCGCCATAACCGCGGCCGTAGATGCCGATGCGCTTCGGGTCGGCGATGCCTTCCGAGGCCAGCCAGATCGCGGCGTCATCGAGATCGTCCTGCATGGCGCCGCCCCATTCGCCGAGCCCGAGTGAGCGATGCTTCTCGCCGTAGCCGGCGGAGCCGCGGTAGTTGGGCTCGAGCACCGCGAAGCCGCGCCGCGCGAGCCACTGCACGAGCGGGTCGAAGCGGCGCGCTACGCGTTCGTCCGGGCCGTCGTGCACGAGCACGATCGCCGGGGCGTTGGCGTTCTTTGCGAGCGGGCGCGTCAAATAGGCTGGGATCTCGAGCCCATCCCGCGCGAAGAAGCTCACCGGTTCCATCGGCGCGAGCGCCTCGCCTTCGAGGTGCGGGTACTCGAGGAGTTCGAGCCGCATCTCTTTCTTCGTGCGGTCGTACAAATAGTAGGCGGGCGGGCGCACGTCGCTCGATGCGCGCACGAGCACGAGTTGCTTGTTATCGCTCTCCGAGACGTACTCGAGCACGACGCCCGGCACTGCCTTCTGCATCAACTCGCGTTCCTTTGCGAGGCTCTCGTCGAGCGCGTGGAGCTGTGGCACGTCGTCCACATAACCGACGCCGACGAGCTTGCGCTGCGTCTCGTCGAACACGAGCGGGCCGGTCACGTCGTACTTTGGGTGCGCGAACACGCCCTCGACGGTCGAGTCTGAGAGTCGGAGTGTGACGAGCGCTTGGCGGCCCTGAACCGGAGCCCAGGCATAAATCAGATCCGGGTCGTAGGAATGCGCGGCGAAACGCGCCGAGGTCTCCAGCGCACTCACATACATGGGAACTTCGACGAGCTTGCGGCCATCGCGGCGAAACAAGATGTGCTGCCCGTCATCCGCGATGCCCTCGCCGAGGCGAACCTCGCCGTCGTGATCGGCGAACCAGCGCTGCACGCGTTTGTTCCCGGCGACGGCGAGCCTCGCAACGCCACTCGTTACGGAGAGCAACCGAACTGCAGGACGCTCGCCGCGTAGGCCCACAAATCGCTCGATCGGGTCGTACGAAATCAAGATGCGGCCGGGGTCGGCTGGCAGCCAATTCATGACATCGTCTTGGATTGGAACGGGGTCTTCCCAATCTTTGCCAAGGTTCCGGTTGCGGCCGCTCTCCGCGTTGAACGAGATCAGGTGCACGATGCGACCCGCCGGCAGTTGCTTGGGCATTGGTTGCGGAGGGATGCGGTAGCCAACCACCATGACCTGGCCGTTGACGCGGCCGTAGATCGGAGTCGGCGGCGCCGCCCGCCGGTCGAGCGCCGTCAAATTCGTGCGGGGTTGGTATCGCTCGATCGAGGCGAGCACGCGGTTCGCCTTGGACCAACGCAACCAGCGCGGGCGGCTCCGCAGCGCACCGAGCAGCTTCGGCGCGGATTCATCCTCGGCGGCGGTCGAGCGCGTCGCGATCGCGCGCGTTCCGTCGACGCGATAGACGATCGCGATCTGCGAGCCGTCGGGTGAGAGCGCGGGCAGCGTTGCGTAGGGGTGATTCGCGAAGTCGCTGAGAGCGAGGGGTGGCGGCGCCGCGGGCGACGGCGCTGCGGGCGGAGCGACTGCGGCGGGCGTGGTTGCGGGCGCTGCCTCCGCGCTCGGTCCGGTCGCGAGCAGGGCGAGCGGGCAGAGCAACGCGCAAATGATGAGGGCGACGCGATCGAGTCTCGGCATGCACCGAGTCTATCGCCGCTAAACGCGTGTGTGCGGTGGCGATCGACGTTGACGTGCGCACGATCGCAGGTTCCAATCGCGAGCAGAAATGGGGGCGCGGATGATTCTCGGCGTGTCGGGCCTGAACGCCTCGGGCAAGGGCGAAGTCATCGCGTATCTCACGCAGCGCTCGTTTTATGCGCACTCGCTCTCTGACGTAATTCGCGCGGAGCTGAAGGCGCGCGGGGAGAGCGAGACGCGCGAGCGCATGATCGAAACGGGTCGCGAATTGCGGGCGAAGGAAGGCGTGGCGGCGCTCGCCACGCGCCTGCTCTCTCGACTTCACGCAGATCGCAATTACGTGATCGACTCGATTCGCCATCCCGCCGAAGTGGCGGCACTGCGCGGCGCGGGCCAGCGCTTCCGGCTGATCTGGCTGGAGGCGGACGAGGCGAAGCGCTTCGCGCGCATGGCGAAGCGCGCGCGTCCGGGCGATCCCGCGGCGATCGAGGAGCTACGCCGGCTCGAAGGCCGCGAACTCGGCAGCGACGACCCGGCCGCGCAGCAACTGCTTGCGGTGCGCGCACTCGCGGACGACACGCTGCGCAACGACGGCGAACTCGCGGAGCTGCACGAGCAGCTCGACCGCCTGCTGCGCGCGAACCAGTATTTCGCGCGACCCGACTGGGACGAGTACTTCATGAACATCGCGCGCGTGGTGGCGACGCGCAGCAACTGCGTGAAGCGCAAGGTCGCCGCAGTGATTACGGTGGACCGCCGCATCATCGCGACCGGCTACAACGGAACGCCACGCGGGGTCACCAACTGCAACGAGGGCGGCTGCCCGCGCTGCAACGCCTTCGGCCTTGGCGGCGCCGATCTCGGCGAGTGCCTGTGCTCCCACGCGGAGGAGAACTCGATCACCCAGAGCGCCTATCACGGGGTCTCCGTCCGCGGCGCGACCCTCTACACCACGTTCTGCCCATGCCTCACGTGTACGAAGATGATCATCAACTCGGGCATCGCCGAAGTCGTGTTCAGCGCGGAGTACCCGCTCGGCGATGTCTCGCTGCGGCTGCTGCGCGAAGCGGGTGTGAAGGTGCGCAAAGTGGGAAGCGAGGCGTGACGAAGTCGCGCCTCGCACCTTGCTCTGGCTCGCGGGGTTGG
>JANNDT010000224.1:0-7565 GCA_031387905.1 Deltaproteobacteria bacterium | reverse complement strand
TTCTGCGCGGTCTGCACCATTGCTTGCAGTGGCGGCGAGTTGAGCACGTAGTCCGGGAACGGCACCGAGAATGTCTGCGCGTGATCGTGCGCCATGCGCTTCTGCGCGTCGTTCATCTGGAACCAACGCGGGTTCAGTTTGGTGACGCGCGTCGGCGGCGACTGCGGCCCGCCGCCCAGTCCGCGGCCCATGCGTTCGACGCCGAGTGCGAGCCCACAGTCGATCGAGCCGACCATGATGGCCATCGCCACGCGGTGGAGCGTCTCCATCGACGAGCCGCACTGACGGTTGCTGCTGAAGCTGCACGTTTCGAGGGGCAGGCCCGCGAGGCGCGCCATGATGCCGAGCCCGGTGAATTCTCCGGAGCCGCCGACGTTCCCGAGGCCCGCATCCTCGATCATCGTGTCCTTCACCTTGGGATTACGGTCGAGCAGTGCGCGGATCACCTGCGCTCCGGCTTCGTCGAGGCGCGTGGCCACGAGCTTGCCTTTCCCGCCGCGCGCGAATGCGCTGCGGGCGCCGTCGACGAGTACCACGTTGCGAATGGAAGGCATGTGAGACTCCTTGGAATTGAGAAGCGGGCGCGAAGGGCTGCATTCTATCTGCACCGCGCGGGCCAGGCCTAGTAATGCGTGGCGGCGCGCGGGAGAATCCCGATCCCGTTGGAGGCGAAAGCATGACGAGGATCGCTCTGTGCGGAGTCATTTCCCTGTTGGGGTTCGTCTTGCCGGCGCCTGCGTACACCCGGGAGTCGAATGCACTCGACGCCCTGAGGCGCGAAGCCATCGCCGAAGTAGACGCGCAGCAAACGCTCACGCAGCAGATGGTCGACAGCATCGCGATGGCCACGCCGATCGCCCACAAGGGCTCGACCGCCGGCGCGAAAGTGCAGGCGCTGACGGAGCTCGACTTCCTGCTCGAGGCGGCGCTCGTGGAGCAGGCGTGGGATTACTTCACGAACGTGCAGACGGAGGAAATCAAATACGAGCCGCTGATCGCGCCTTTGGATCGGCCGGCCATCGAGGTCGATCGGGAAAAGATGGAGAAGTTCTTACCGGAGCTGCGGACGTTCTACTTCGACCCGACGAAGTACGACACGTACCTCGAGCAGCTCGGCATCGCATATCCGACCGTCAGGAAGTGAGTTCTCGTCAGTGCCCGGCGGCGCGATCTGCCTCGCACTTGCAGCCAAGCGCGGCGCGCAGGCGCCGGAGATCGTCGAGCACCAGCTCGCGGCCGAGGAGGCGCGCGAATCCAAGACTGGCGGCGGCTTCCTTGCCTGGCGTGAACGCGCGCTCGAAGAACACTTCGTCGCCGAGCTCGATCGCGCGGTAATCGGCGACGGCGCGGATGTCGCCGTCGGTGAGCCGCTCGAAACGGTCGGACTCGAGCAGCCGAATCGATTCACAAAGGGCCGGAGAGAAGGCACGGCCCGCGTGGAGATGCAGCTCTGCCATTAGGTCTGCGGTGTTGGTCAAGGCGAAGGCTCTCGTGTGGCGCGGTTGAGTGAGCCGCTTCGTGCGGCCGAGCGGAGCATCGTGCGCGCGCGTGAGCAGCGCTGTGAACTACTTCACAGCGAGCCACCGAGCACGCCTCACTTCGGCAGCGCGAACACCCACAGCACGCCGCCCTGCGGCACCTGAACTTGCTGCTCCGGCGGCCGCTTGCCGTTGATGGCGCCCTGGATGCGCTCGGCATCGACGCCCCAGCCCGAGAGCACAGCGACGTATTGCACGCCGTCGATCTCGTAAGTGGTCGGCACGCCGACCACGCCGGAACTCGTGCGCTGCTGCCAGAGCAGCTCGCCTGTGCGCGCGTCGTGAGCGCGGAAGAAGCGGTCGTTGGTGCCGCCGCTGAAGAGCACGCCCCCGCCCGTAACAAGCAGCGGTCCCCAGTTGTGGCTCTTGAAGGTTTTCTTCCAGACCTCCTTGGGCGAGCCGTCGATGCTCCACGCCTGGATCTCGCCGATGTGATCCTCGGCGCCCGCGTGCAGAAAAAAGTCGAGCGTCTCACCCATCGCGAGCTGCGTACCGGTGAAGAGCTGCCCAGCCTGATACTCGACCGGCTGCGGATTCATCATCGCGCACAAGTTCTCATTGGCCGGGATGTAGAGCAGTCTCGTCTTGGGGCTGTAGACCGAGGGCATCCAGTTCGTTCCACCAGACAGGGACGGGCAGAACGTGGCGGCTCTGCCGGTCGCGGGCTTCTTGTCGAGGTCGTACTCGGGGCGGCCCGTCTTCGGGTCGAGGCGCGTGAACACGTCGTTGCGCACGAACGGCTGCGCATCGACGAAGCCAATCTGTTCTTGTGTGCGCTCGAGGAACCACAGGTAGCCATTACGGCCGGGGTGGACGAGGCCGTGGATCGTGCGGCCGCCGCGCTCGAAATCGAGCAGGAGCGGTGTCGAGACCTCGTCCCAATCCCACGAGTCGTTCCAGTGGTACTGGTGATGCGCGACGATGCGTCCCGTCTCGATGTCGAGCGCGAGCACCGAGTTCGCGTAGAGATTGTCGCCCGGGCGGACGTCTCCCGCCCAGGGGCCGGCGTTGCCCGTTCCCCAATAAGTGAGGCCGAGTCTCGGATCGTAAGCGCCCGTCACCCAGACGGGCACGCCGCCCGTTTTCCAGGCGTCGCCAGACCACGTCTCGCTGCCGGGCTCGCCGGGCGCGGGGATCGTGAAGGTCTTCCAGGCGGGCTTGCCCGTTCCGGCGTCGAAAGCGGCGATGAAGCCGCGGATGCCGAGCTCGCCGCCGGAGACGCCGACGAGGATCTTGCCTCTCACCGCGAGCGGGGCCAGCGTGCAGTAATAACCACGCGTGTAGTCCTCGATCTGCTGCTCCCAGACGACTTTGCCCGTGCGCGCGTCGAGCGCGACCAGGAACGCATCGGCGGTCGCCATGTAGACGCGGTCGCCGAAGAGCGCGACGCCGCGGTTGGTCGGGTGGAGTTCCTGGAGGTCCTCGGGTAGCGCGCGCTCGTAGCGCCAGAGCTGCTCGCCGGTGCGCGCGTCGAGCGCGATCACGTGATTATGCGGCGTCGTGAAGAACATCACGCCGTCGTTCACGATCGGCGGAGATTGGTGCCCTTCGCGGAGGCCCGTCGCGAAAGTCCAGGCGGGCGCGAGGCGCTTCACGTTCTTGGCGTTGATCTGGTCGAGCGGGCTGTAGCCGTTCGCGTCGTAGGTGCGGCGGAACATCAGCCAGTTGCGCGGCTCGGGGTTCTCGAGGCGCGCTTGCGTCACCGGCGTGTAGGGGCGCGCTTCCTGCGCGGCGCTCGGTCCAGCGACCCCGCCGGTCGCCAGCGCTGCCAGGACGAGTGCCGTGGTACGAAGCATCCGGGAGTTCTCCTCACGCCGGCGTGAAGCCGACTTTGCGTGTGAAGCCGCGCGCCACGCGCAGCTCTCCGTTCTCGATCCGCAGCGGCAGCATCGCGAGCGGCTGGGTCGCTGGCCCTCTGATGACTGTGGCGGCGTCTTCCGCGCTGAACTCCGAGCCGTGGCAGGGGCACACGAGCCCGCGCGTCGCCGCACTCCAGCCCGTCACGTCGCAGCCCGCGTGGCTGCACATCGTCGCGTAAGCGACGACACCCTCCGCCGCGTTTGGCGCCGTGCGCGGCGAGAGCGCCGCCGGATCGAGCCGCAACACGCGCAGCTGGTTCAGCCGCGAGCCATCCCGTAACAGGCCCGTTGTCGCGTCCATCGGCCAGGCGGAGAGGGGCTCTGCTGCGAGCACGACGGCGCTCGCCTCGAGCGGCTGGCCCGCGCGCGCACCCGTCGCGAATGCGAGGCGATCCCCGATCTGAGGGCGCGACTTCGCCGCAGGATCCACTGCTTGCGCGAACGCATGCAGCGGCACGAGACAGCCCGCGACCGCGAGGCCCTCGAGCAGCGCGCGGCGCGTGCACGGCGCGAACTCGCGCTCCGAGTCAACGCCGCGCGCGCCTGCGGCTCGCTCACCTGCTCCGCTCACGCGAGCCAGCGTGGCACAGGCAAACCCTTCGCGCGCAGGAACTCCGGGTTCCACAGCTTCGATTGATAACGCGAGCCGGAGTCCGCGAGGATCGTGACGATCGTCTTGCCGGGCCCAAGATCTCGCGCGAGCCGAATCGCGCCGGCCACGTTGATCGCGGAGGATCCGCCGAGGCAGAGGCCCTCCTCGGAGAGCAAGTCGAACAACACGGGCAGCGCCTCGGCGTCGGGCACCTGATAAGCCTCGTCGACGGCGAGACCTGCGAGGTTGCCGGTGATGCGCCCCTGCCCGATGCCCTCGGTGATCGAGCTGCCCTCGCTCTTCAGCTCGCCGTGCTTGAACCAGTGATACATGGCGGCGCCGAGCGGGTCCGCGGCCGCGATCGCGATCTCGCGCCGCTGCTGCTTCAGGAACGCGGAGACGCCGGCGAGCGTGCCGCCAGTTCCGATCGCGCACACGAAGCCATCGACGCGCCCGTCGGTCTGGCGCCAGATCTCCGGCCCCGTGCCGCTGTAGTGCGCGTCACGATTCGCGGGGTTGTCCCACTGGTTCGCGTACATGACGCCGTGCGGCTCACTCGCGGCGAGTTCCTTCGCGAGCCGTTCGGCGACCCTCACGTAGTTGTTGGGGTCTTTGAACGGGACGGCCGGCACTTCGCGCAGCGTTGCGCCGGCGAGCCGCAGCGCGTCCTTCTTCTCCCGGCTCTGCGTCTCGGGAATCACGATCAGCGTGCGGTAGCCGAGCGCGTTGCCGACCAGCGCGAGGCCAATGCCCGTGTTGCCTGCGGTGCCCTCTACGATTAGGCCGCCGCGCTTCAGCACGCCGCGCCGCTCGGCGTCGCGGATGATGAAGAGCGCCGCGCGGTCTTTCACCGAACCGCCTGGGTTCAGGAACTCGGCCTTGCCGAGGATCGTGCAGCCCGTGAGTTCCGACGCCCTGCGCAACCTAATCAGCGGCGTTCCGCCGATCGCATCGCACAAGCCGTCGCGCACATCCACTGGCTGCCTCCAGGCTCGCGCTCACGCCGTCACGCGCGGCCGCGCAGCATCCCGTGCCAGTAGAGCGCCGGCAAGCCGTAACGCTTGAGCCACCAGTAGACGCGCTGTTCCTTGGTGCCGTCGAGCAGCGGGAAGCTCGGCGCGGGCTTCAGGTCGTAGTCGAACTCGCACAGCAGCAGCTTCCCGTAATCAGTCGGGATCGGGCACGCGGAGTAGCCGTCGTAGCGCGCGCTCTGCGGGCGCGCGTCCATCGCGGCGAGCAAGTTCGCGACGAGCACGGGAGCCTGCGCGCGAATCGCGGCGCCGGTGCGCGAAGTCGGCAGGCTGCTCGCATCGCCGAGGGAGAACACGTTCGGGAAGCGCGCGTGGCGGAGCGAGTGCTTGTCCACCTCCACCCAGCCCGCGGCGTCCGCCAGCGCGCTCTGCTTCACCACGTTCGGCGCGCCCTGCGGCGGCGTCACGTGAATCATGTCGTACTGGATGATTTTCTCGGCCTGCGTTTCGGTGTGCACGAAGCGCGCTTCGCGACGCGAAGGGCGCAGCTCGACGAGCTTGTGCTTGAAGTGCCGCTCGATGCCCTTGCGCTCGCAGACTTTGTCGAGCGTCGCGGCGTACTCCTTCACCGAGAAGATCGACGGCGTGCCCGAGACGTAGATGATCTTCGTCTTGTCGCGCACACCCGCGCGCCGGAACCAGCTGTCGGCGAGGTACATGATCTTCTGCGGCGCGCCGGCGCACTTGATCGGCGGCGGCGGCATCGTGAAGACCGCCGTGCCGCCCTTGAAATCGCGAATCGTCTGCCAGGTTCTCTCGCACTGCTCGTACGCATAATTGCTGCACACGCCGCCCTCGCCGAGCGCCTGTGGCAGGCCCTCCACCGCGTCCCAGTTGATCTGGATGCCAGGGCACGCGACCAGCCAGTCGTAGGCGATCTCGTCGCCGCTCGCGGTGACGACGCAGTTCCGCTCCGGTGCGAAGCTCTGGACCGAATCGCGAATCCAGTCGGCGCCCGGAGGGATTAGGCTCGCTTGCTCGCGACGCGTCGTTTCCTTCGAGACGACGCCGGCGCCGACCAGCGTCCAAAGCGGCTGGTAATAGTGGCTCCGGTCGGGTTCGATGATCGCGATATCGAGCCCTCTGCGCGCGCGGCGCAGACGCGCGGCGACCGTAATGCCTGCCGTGCCTCCGCCTACCACGAGCACCGTGTGGCGGCGGCGCGCCGGCGCCAGATCGGTTGCGGAAGCAAGTGCCTGGGCCATGGCTCACTCCTCGAGGACGCAAGCAGCAGCCTACTCCCGACTCCGCTCGAGTGACGTCCCGAATGCATGCCCGCGCCGGATGGCTTCGGAGGCGCGCGGCGAGTCAGGCGGTCGCGCGCCCCGCGGCGAGCCAGTCGACGTAGGCGCGCGGCGGCACGAACGCGAGCCACATGCCGATCGCGGCAACGAGCCCGTGCGCGGACGAGCTCACGAGGATCGCCGGCATCTCCTGGATCGCGGCCCCAGTAGCGAGCGAGGCAACTACGCCAACCGCCGAGCCGAGGCCCGCGGCCGCCGCCGACACGCCCCACATCAAGAAGCGATTCGCGAGCAGCGGATCGGCGAGCCCGATGCGCGCGCGTTTTCGCATGCGCACCCAATAGGCGATCGCCTCGCTCGCGCCCCAGCCGAGCGCGACGACCTGGATGAGGTTGCGCACGGAACTGAGCGGCACATTGCGGGCGGCGGCGAGGAAGCTCCCGAGCATCGGCTGCGCCAGCAGCTGGACGCCGACGCCGATCGCAAGCAGCGCGGTCGCGATCGTCGCGATGCGGCTATCGCGCCGATACACCAGCCAGTTGAAGGTCAACTTGGCCCACACGCCGACCGCGAGCGCGGCTGCGCCCGCCGCGGCCAGCGTCTCCGCGGCAGCGGGGTCGTCGACCAAGCCTGCGCAGGTCTGGAGTCCGAAACCGACGGGGCCGATCCCGAGCACGGCGAGCCCGATCAGGAGTTCAGGCGCGCGCCGCGTGCGTGCGGCCAATGCCACGAGGCGCAGGCCAACCGTCAGCGCGGCCACGAAGAAAACCCCGAATCCAACCCACACGAGTGCCATGCTCGCCCCTTCGACAATTCCGCCGAGAGCCTTGATCCCGCAGTTGCGGGAGGCGTCTGGTGCGTTACCCCGAGAAGCTGTGGGGATGCGCAAACCAGGAGATTCGTGATGGCGTCCGCGAATGAAACGGAGAGAGCGGCAGGCGAAATCGACGAGCGCAGCGGCGGCTGCCTGTGCGGCGCGCTGCGTTTCGCGGTGCGCGGCGACGTGCTCTTCACTGCGCTCTGCCACTGCTCGATCTGCCGCCGCGCAGCCGGCGCGCCCGCCGTTGCGTGGGCGATGTTCCCGCTCACAGCATTTCGCCTCGAACGCGGCGCGCTCGCGACGCACGCCTCGTCGCCCGGCGTAGAGCGCGGCTTCTGCGGCCGCTGCGGCACGACTCTGTCGTTCGCTGCGGACTTCATGCCCGGCCTGATCGACCTCACCATCGCGAGCTTTGACGATCCGGCCGCGCTGCCGCCGCAGCTCCACATGTGGGAGCGCGAGCGCTTGCAGTGGCTCGTGC
>JANNDT010000209.1:0-7879 GCA_031387905.1 Deltaproteobacteria bacterium | reverse complement strand
CGCTGCGCGCTTCGCTTGCGGCCACGCCCCCTGCATCGAGGCGCAACGCCAACGAGGCCAAACGCGCATCTACCGACCTGCGTGACGCGCCGCGGGGAACGCTGGAACGATCTCGATTGCGCAACGCCTCAGTCTCGGGCGCTGAGAAGCAAGCGAAGCGCGCAGCGAGCCGAAGGCGAGCGGAGTCAACAAGGAAGATTTCGTCCTCGCGCGCTTCGCGCGGGGACGAAGCGGGCAGCGAGCGACAGCGAGCGAAGTAAACAAGGAGAAGACGCGAACCTCGCGTAGCTACCTGGGCCAGAGTGGCTTCTCGATCGCAAACCCGATCCCCTCGCCCCACTGGTTCCGGTGCATCACCTTGTGCACTGGCACGCGCGGGGCGACGCCCCATTTTCCGGTGGGGTAACCGAACGTCACGCAGCCGTGGAAGTTCCAGCCCGCGTCTTTCGGCACGCCGAGAATTTCGTTCACTTCCGCGAGCCGGAACGCGAACACGCTGGTGAGCGCCGAGCCGACGCCCTCGGCGCGCGCGGCGAGTTGCGCACTCCAGACGGCCGGGAAGATCGAGCTGCCGGTCGGGTCGCCCTGGCCGTACGCGAACAGGATCAGCGGGTAGACCTCGAAGTTGTCGGCGAGCCAGACTGCCGAAGCGCGCATGCGGCGGAAACTTGCGCTGCCCGGCGCGTTGGGATTTTTCTCCGCTTGCTCGACGCGCTCTTTGTAAACGCCGCTCCAAAGCCGCGAGAGGCAGTCGCGATAAATCGGGCCGAGCTGCGCGCGGAGCGCTGTGTCATCGACCCAAAGAAATCGCCAGCCCTGCGCATTGCCGCCGCTCGGTGCGCGAATCGCCGCGTCCATGATGCGCTGCTGCGCGTCCATCGGAATCGCATCCGGTTTCACGCGCCGCATCGCGCGGGTCGTGTAAAGCGCTTCGTAAACATCCATCGCTCTCTCCTTCTCGAATCGCACAAGGTTGCTCAGCCGCGCATCGCGGCGCACCCCTCGCAGCGCAGCAAGCGCGCGTGCCACACTGCGCGCGTGAGCGATCTCGCCGAACGCTTCGCTGCTTACGCCGCGCGCAGGTTGCCCGGCGCGCGCGACGTGCGCGTCAGTGGGCTCGACCGCATTCCGGGCGGGGCCTCGCGCGAGACGTACCGGCTCGTGCTCCACTACGCGCAGGGCAGCGAGGCGATCGCGCGCAAGCTGATCCTGCGCCGCGACCCGCCCGGCTCGCTGATCGACACCGAGCGCAAACTCGAGTTCGGCGCCTACGCCGCGTTCTTCAACACGCCCGTTCCGGTGCCCGAAGCGATCTGGCTCGAAGAAGATCCCGCGCACCTCGACTACGCGTTCTGCGTGATGCAGGAGTTGCCGGGCCTCGAAGCGTCGCCGGCTGCCCTACTCGCCCCACCCTACGCGCAGCACCGCGAGAAACTCGGCGCGCAGAAGTGGCGGATTCTCGGCGAGATCTCGCGCGCCGATCCAAAGGCGCTCGGACTTGTTGGGCTGATGCAGGACGTCGCGCCCGCCGAGTGCTGGCGACGCGAGCTCGATTATTGGGTGGGCGTGTTCGATGCGGACGAACTCGAGCCGCAGCCCATCATGCGTGCCGTCGTGCGCTGGCTGCGCGCCAACCCGCCGCCGCCCGCGCAGAAGATCTCCGTCGTACACGGCGACTACCGCACCGGGAACTTCCTCGCGGACACAGGCGGAAAAATCCACGCGATCCTCGACTGGGAGATGGCGCACCTCGGCGACCCGCTCGAAGACCTCGCGTGGGGCCTCAACCCGGTCTGGACGAACGGCACTCCGGCGCTCGCGGGTGGCCTGCTCCCGAGAGCCGCGGCGGTGGGCCTGTGGGAAGCCGCGAGCGGCCTCTTCGCAGAAGCCGCTGCGCTCCACTGGTGGGAGCTGTTCTCGTGCGTGAAAGGCCAGGGCATCTGGGTGTCGAGCGCGCACGAATATCAGGTAGGGAAAAACCAAGACGCGATTCTCGCCATGGCGAGTTACCTGATGACCAACTCGCAAGATCGCGCCGCGCTCCACTTACTCGGGAGGCTCGCGTGAAGCCCGATCCGCAGCGCGTGCTCGAGCAGACGGCGCTGAACCTGCTCGTCGATGTGTTGCCGAACGTGCAGCCCCGCTACCGGCAGACAGGCCTCGGCATCGCTGCCGGCCTGCTGATCTCCGTGCGCGAGGAGTTCGACCGCGCTGCAGCGCGCCGCGTCGAGGAGAACGCCGCGCTGCGGGCGCTCTTCGCGCGCGGCGCGAGCGTTATTACGGACGCCGCGCTCGCCACGCGCCTGCGAGAAGCCGCCGCCACGCGCGACGAGAGCCTGCTCGTGCCCGCGCTCGACGCCGGCAACCGCGCGCTGCGGGCGCTGCTGATCGAGCTGCACGCGCATGTCGAAGCGCTCGCAACGCCCGAAGCCCGCGATCTCGACGCCGCAATCTGGCGCGAGCTGGTCGCGTCAGCGGAGCGCCGGAGGCTCAGCTCCGGAGCGTTCTGAGCGCGCGGCCTGCGAGTCCCACGGCCAGCGCAGCGCCTAATAGCGCCAGCACGGCGGGCTCGGGCACCCCGAACGTGAGACCGCCGTCGACGCCGAAGCCCGGCGTCGGCCCGAGCAGCGTCGCCACACTGGTCGTCGGGTCGATCGCGTAAAGCCCTTGGGTCGAGGCCGTGACCGATCCCAGGCTCAGTAGCGTTCCGTCCGCACGAAATGCGAGCCCGCTGTAGCCGAGTTGCCGCCCGAGCATGACGCCGTGCGAACCGATGGCGGTTGCCGCGCCGGTGGCGAGATCGATCGTGAAGAGCTGTGAGACTCCAGCGGGCGCACTCGAGAAGCCGTTCGCGAAGAGCGTTCCATCGCTGGCGAAGCCGAGTCCGTTCATGTGGAATCCGAACGTGCCCGAAGCACAGCAATTCGGACCCGCCTGGCCGATCAGCGTCGCCGCGGCGCTGGTCTTGTCGATCGTGAAGAGCCCGCTGCTCTGAAATCCATTCAATCCGGTCGCATACATGACGCCCGTCAGAGGATGGATCGCGAGGCCGCCGGCGGAGAGGACGATGCTGGCGGGCAGCTGCCCAATCACTGTGACTGCGCCGGTCGATCGATTGATGTTGAACAGGCTTGTGAACCCCGACGACGCGAAGGCACTGCCCGTGGCGTAGAACGAATCGCTGGCTGCGTCGTAAGCGAGCCCGCCGGAGTTGAGGTCGAGGCCCGGGAAATCGAAAAGCCGCGTCGAACCGCCCGTGAAGGGATCGACCGTGTACAGCCCGCCGCCCCCGGTCGCGTACAGAATCGGTGCGGCCTCAGCGGAGGCAAAAGCGGACGACACGACAACGGCGGCAACGATCGCCCGGGCGAGCATGAGCAACTTCACGGCAACTACCTCGCGCGGAGTCGGCGCTGCATGCGCCGCTCGAACTCGCGCCTGCCCTACGTGGCGAACCGAGTCCTAAGGGTGGCGGGCTATCTCGCCGCACTCTCCGATTCAGTGGGCTCGTCAGCGGCGCAATCCGGGCCTCGCGCCGCTCGCAGGCTGCCCGTCTTTCGTCTTGCCTCGCGCAGATGTCCCTCATAGGATGCGCTCCTCGGACAACAGGAGGCGCACATGCGCGTGTATGGCACGGTGGTCGAGGAAGAATCTGGAAAACCGGTCGCTGGAGTGCGCGTGCGCGCCTACGACAAGGACCTGATTTTCGACGACAAGCTCGGCGACACCCTCACCAACGCCAAGGGCGAGTTCGACATCTCGTACTCGGAAGTGCACTTCCGCGACTTCAACGAGACGGCGCCGGACGTGTACGTGCGGGTTTATGACGCGATCGGCAAAAAGGTCTTGCACACGACTGAGAAGGCCGTGCGCTGGAACGCCACGGTCGTCGAACGCTTCGACATCAAGATCCCGAAAGCGAAGCTCGGCAGCGTCTGAGCGGCGCGCGGCGGCCGCCGAGGCGCCATCACACGTCCCAACTGGCGCCGTGAACGGCTCTACGCTGGGTTGCGCTGGGAAGACTCGAGAGCTCGCAGAACACCGGGCTTCGAGCCCCTCACTGCGATGATCCCTCGCACCTGTTTGCGCTGGCGCTACGTACGGATTCGTTCGGTCGCGCGCCTAACTGCTCGCGTCGTGCTGACGCGGCTGACGCGGCACAACGGGGGACGCAGCATGGCGGAACTCACAAAGCGGAGCGTCGAGCCGGGCGCCCGAGATGTCTTCGCATGGGACTCCGAGCTGCACGGCTTCGCCGTGCGCGTGACGCCGCGCGGCGCGAGCACCTACGTGCCCCAGTCCCGGAACCTCACGAGACGTTCTCGGGCAGATTGCGGCCGGGCTCGACCCGATCGCGGGGAGGAGCGCGAGCAGCGAACGGAGGCGAGCGCCCCGGCCCTTCAGCGCAGACGGAACGCGCTGCGACCGAGAGGGAGTATGGTGGTCCGAATGGCGCGCACAGCGTGCGCGAGAAGAGCAGAGAAGAAGAGAAGAGGAAGGAGAGGTGTGGACGAAGTGGCTAAGAAGGACCTGAACGTGCACCTGTTCGGACCCGGGCCGAAGCGCATCCTCGCCCTCGATGGCGGCGGGATCCGAGGAATTCTCACCCTCCAGTTGCTGAAGCGGATCGAGTCGCTCGTCCGCGGCCGCACCGGCGACAAGTTGGCCGTGCTCTCCGACTACTTCGATCTGATCGGCGGGACCTCGACCGGTGCCATCATCGCTTCCGCACTCGCGCTCGGCTGGCCCGTGGAAAGAATCGAGACGCTCTATCGCGAGCTCGGGAACTCGATCTTCACGTCGAGCTTCTTTCGCAAGGGCTTGCTGAGGCCCAAGTTCTCGGCAGAGCCGGTGAGACTGGCCTTGGCACGTGAGTTCGGCGACATCCGGCTCGGCGGACCGGAGGTCGAGACCGGCCTCGCCGTCGTGGCCAAGCGTATCGATACTGGCAGCCCCTGGGTCCTGCACAACAACCCGAAGGGCCGCTACTTCAACCAGAGGCCGGGCAGCAAATCCACGCCGAACAAGGACTACCTGCTGCGCAACGTGGTTCGCGCGAGCACGGCGGCGCCTACGTACTTCGAGCCCGAGAAGATCCGGGTGGCCGACGATGTGGAGGGCGCCTTCGTCGACGGAGGCGTCAGCCCCCACAACAACCCAGCGCTGCAACTGCTGATGCTCGCCACGCTCGAGGGCCATGGTCTGCGCTGGCCCACGGGGGCCGACCAACTCCTGCTCGTATCGCTCGGAACCGGCTCGAAGGCGCTCGCGCTCGAGTCCAAGGAAGTCATGGACATGAAGGCAGCGGAGGTCGGTCTGCGCGGGCTCACCTCGCTGATGGATGACGCCAGCGCGCTCAACGAGCTGCTGTTGCAGTGGATGTCCTCGAGTGCGACCGCGCGCCTGATCGACCGCGAGATCGGGGATCTGAGCGGAGACATCCTCGGCGGGGGCAAGCCGCTGCTGACCTATCTGCGCTACGACGTAAAATTCGACGATGCCTTGCTAAAGGACAAGCTGAGCCCCGAGCAGCTCGCGTCGATTGCAGAGATGGATCGCCCCGACAACATGGACAAGCTCGTGGAGATTGGAAAGGCAGCGGCGGATCTGATCGACGACAAGCACTTCGGCCATGTCTTCGACATCGCACGCGAGTGAGCGGGCGAAGTGCTCTGAAGGACCTCCGGTGGCTGAACGACACAAGTATCTGAAAAAGACGACCTCGCGGGTGGTGGCGGTCCAGCTCGACCTCGAGACCCTCGGCTTCAGCTACCAGAAGTGGGGCGACACGCAGACCTGTAAGGCCGGCGATTGGATCGTGAACAACGACGGGGACGTCTACACGGTGGACCGCGAAACATTCGCGCGCACCTACCGCTCCACCAGCTCTGGGGTCTTCGAGAAGGTTGCGCCTGTCTGGGCGGAGGTGGCAGAGAAGCCTGGACAGATCGCCACCAAGGAAGGCGTGACCCACTATCAGGCGGGCGACTATCTCGTCTACAACGAGCCTGACGGCAAGGATGGCTACGCAGTCTCGGCCGGGGCGTTCGAGAAGATGTACGGCCAGTGAATAGGGTGAGACCGTGGCCCCCCGCTTCATGACATCGCTGCAAGTCTAGGTTCCCTAGTGAGCTTCAAGCAGAATCTCTTCGTCACCTACGCCCACATCGACAATCAGCCTCTAACGCCCTAACAGAAGGGCTGGATCACCCGTTTTCACGGGACCCTGGAGGCAGTGTTGAGCATGCGCCTGGGCGGCCATGCCAAGATATGGCGAGACGAGAAGCTGCAAGGCAATGGACGCCATGAGAGTCGCCATTGTGGGAGGCGCCGCGGCGGGCCTGGTGACGGCCTATTGGGTGAGTTGCCGCCACCAATTCACTCTGTTTGAGGCCCGCCAGCACGCTCGGCGGCCACTTTCGGATCCTGCAAAGGAACGTGGCCTGCGAGAGCCTTGACCCCCGGCTCTTCCTCGACGCAGGCGTGGTCGACTTCGACGAGGCTCACGTCCCGACGCTCGGCCGCCTGTTCGACGAACTCAAGGTGGCGCGGCGGCCAGCTGTCCAGGGACATCATCTCTTCCGCGTTGAGAGGACTGAACCGCGCGCGGCCGAGAAGGTCGGCGTGCGCGTGCGCATGTACGCGGGCACGAAGCACGCGAGCGCGACCGAGGCGCGGCGCAGCGGCCGGCGCATGGAGCAGATCCAACGAGCGCTCGACCGAGCGCTACGCGCGGCTCGCAGACGTGGCCAAGGACGAGGACCTGTTCAGGGGGAAGCGTTGATACCGACGAACCCCGGCACCCGTTTGTCGCCGGTCACCTCGGAGGGGCCGCGAGTGCCTGATCTATCAGGAGATACTGGCGGGGTGGACGGGACTCGAACCCGCACGGTGAGGGAGCCAGCCCTAGCAAAATCAAGGACTTAGGCGGCGTGGAACCCCGAAAAACCTGGACCCCGTTTGGACCCCGGGAAACGAACCCGCCCGAGCGTTAGGGATCCCAAGCACTTACGCGCGGAAGGCGGGCGGATCGCAGGCGGACGCCCTACCTGCGGGCATGAGATGTGCGAACTCCGACGGCTCTGACCCCAGTCGTCATCGTTGACTCATCAGCATGAGTCAGATAGCCTGCTCGCATGAGTAAGCGACTTCAGGTGCTGCTCGAAGAGCCGGAGTGGCGCGAGATCCAGCGCGCTGCGCGGGTTCAGCGGCTTACGATCGCGGAGTGGGTGCGGCAGGCCCTGCGCGCCGCACGCAAGCGACAGCCGACGGGCGACCTCGATCGCAAGCTCGGCGCAGTGCGTACGGCATCCCAGCACGCTTTCCCTTCTGGCGGTGTCGAGCAGATGCTCGACGAGATCGAACGCGGCTACCCCGGCGCGGAATCGGCTTGATCTTCGTCGACTCGAACGTGCCCATGTACCTCGTGGGCGCGGCACATCCGCACAAGCGCGACGCGCAGCGACTGCTCGAGCGCTGCATCTCCGAGCGCATTCCTCTCGTGACAGACGCCGAGGTCCTGCAGGAGATCCTGCATCGCTACACGGCCATCCGGAGGCGCGACGCGATCCAGCCGGCGTTCGACGCCTTGTTGGGTGTCGTGGACGACGTATGGGCCGTGGACCGGCGTGCGGTCGAGCGGGCGAAAACGATCTTGCTCGAGCGCGAGTCGCTCTCGGCTCGCGATGCGCTGCATGTCGCGCTGATGGAACAAAACGGAGTCACGCGAATCGCGAGCTTCGACACGGGATTCGACGTGGTGCCCGGGCTCGAGCGCATCACAGCGTGAGCACAGAACTCCCCAGGCGTCACGCTCGACAACTGGGGCGACATCTTCAACCGCGCCGCAGCGGTCGCGCCGGTGCTCAAGGTCGCCATC
>JANNDT010000127.1:0-18477 GCA_031387905.1 Deltaproteobacteria bacterium | reverse complement strand
GGAGTTCGAGCGCAGGTTTGCCGCGCTCGCTCCCTGGCAACTCGACGCATTTTGCTTACGACATGTCGAGGATTTGCCGATCGCAGAGATCTCACGCCGCACGACGCGTTCGGCAGACGCGGTTCGATCTGGGCTTTACCGAGCGAAGCGGCTGCTGATCGAGGTAGCGCGACTCGAGGAGAGCGAATCATGAAGTGCGCGCTGTTCGCGCGCATCGGGGAGCGTTTCTCGCGGCTGCGAGCGCAGCGGCCCGCGCGCGTGCCGCCCGAGATAGCGGCCGAGTTCACCACCGAGGAGCTCGCCGAGTTCCTCGAGGGCGATCTGCATCCGAGCGAAGCGCGCCCCGAGTTTCGCGAACAGCTACGCGAAGACCTCTGGGCGATGGTGCAGGAAGCGCACGCCGCCGAGCGCAACGAACGGCGCTAGCCGCAGCGCTCGGCGCCGCGCAGAATGCGGGCATGGCGAGCGCGACGACTCCGCTTCCGCCGCAGCTGCCAAGCCGCGGCGATCTCACGCGAGGCGAGTGCATCAGCCGCGGCGGCTTCGCGAACCCCGACGTGTGGATGCTCGAGTACGCCGGCGCACGGCTCGTCGTGAAGGATTTCGCGCCGCGCGGGGCGCTCGTGCGCGCGACGCTCGGGCGCTGGATCGCGCGCCGCGAGCAGCGCGCTTGGGCCGCGCTCGCGGAGCACGCCGCGGTGCCGCGCCTGGTCGGCGCGATCGACCCGCTGGCATTCGCGGTCGAGTACCGCGCCGGCCGCCCGCTTTCTCGCAGCGTGGCGCGCGAAACGCCGCCCGCATTTTTTGAGCGGCTCGCAGCCGCGATCGATGAGATGCACGCGCTCGGCGTCATCCACCTCGACCTACGCCACCAGGGCAACGTGCTGATCGGCGACGACGGCGCGCCAGTGCTGATCGACTTCGGCTCCGCGCTCGTGTTGGCGCCCGGCAGCGTTGCCGCGCGGCTGGCTCGCGCGCTAATCGGCTGGATCGATCACGGCGCCGTGCGGAAGTGGCGGCGCTACTCGGCGGCGCCGGGAGCGTCTTCACGCGGAGCGCGCGGTGACAAGCGCCCGATGTAGTGCCGGAACGTCTCGAGCGTGAGCCGAGCATCGGCCAGCGCGCGGTGCGCGACCTTGTTCTTCACCAGGCCCGCGCGCGTCGCCGCCTGCCGCAGCGAGAGCGCCTCGACCTTTTCGCCCGCGACCAGCGACCACGCATAAAAGAGCGTGGCGAGATCGATCACGTGGTAGTCGAACGGGAACGGGACGCCGCAGTTCTTGTAGGCGCGCTCGAGGAACAGCACGTCCATGCGCACGTTCTGACCCGCAGCGACGACTTTGCAGCCCTTCGGCAGGAACTCTGCGAGTTCCGTGAGCGCTTGCCTCACCGGCATGGCCTCAGCTGCCCACACCAGCGGGTCGTAGCCCGAGATCTCGATCGAAGTCTGAGTGATTCGCTCGGGCCGCCCGATCACCTTCCACTCGCGCTCGCCGCTCTCGGCGAGGCGATCGTCCGTCACGATCACGCCGATCTCGGTGATGTCGTGGAGCTCCGGGTCGAGGCCGCCGAACTCGCAATCAAGGAAGGCGAACGCGAACTCGGCCATCTCGCCCACACGCGCGCGGCGCCCGAAAAAAAGTGGCGCTCCCTATGGGAGTCGAACCCATGTTTCGGCCTTGAGAGGGCCACGTCCTAGGCCACTAGACGAAGGGAGCAAAGGGCGCGCACGCTAGCGGCATCGCGTTCGGCGTGTCAACGAAACGCGGGCCTCCCGCACCGACCGACGCGGGTGACCAATTTCGTCGCGTTGCCGCCGCTGCGCGTCACTTCGGCAGTCGCCGCGCAGAAGTCGCGTTTGCACGCGCTTGCGCGGGTTCCTCCACTCCGGCTTCAAGTTCGCCTTGGGTCTTGCCGACCCGCTGCGTCAGGCGGAGGCCTTGGCACATCGGTTGCTCAATGCCTCTCCCAACGCCAATCCGAGCGATGCCTCGAACACGGCAAGTTGCCGAACAAGAGCTTCCTCGGACCAAGGAGAGAAAAAAGAAAATGCGCAAGCTTCACGCGCGTAAGGGCGGCTTCACGCTCATCGAGTTGATGATCGTGGTCGCCATCATCGGGATCCTGGCGGCAATCGCCATCCCGAACTTCCTGATGTTCCAGCTCCGCTCGAAGACGGGCGAGGCGAAGACCAACCTCGCCGCGATCCGCACAGCCGAAGAAGGCTATTTCGCCGAGTTCGGTAACTACGTCGCGCAAACCGCGCCCGTGGGCGGATCTCTCACGCCGCAGAAGGTGGCGTGGACGACTGGTACCGCTTTCGACACGGTCGGCTGGGGACCCGAAGGCTCGGTGTTCTATCAGTACACGGCCACCGTCGTGGGTAGCTCGTACACGGCGGACGCCCTCGCCGACCTCGACGCGGCCAACGCCACCTCGGACTACGGCTACGTGCACGTTCCGACGGGTGGTGCGGGTCTCGCCGGTGGTAACACGACCTGCCTCGGCAGCGGCGTGTCCAACGGTACCGCGCAGATTCTGCAGAACGCGGTCGGCCCGTGCGAAGCGCTCGACGGTCAGAGCGAGTTCTAGTTCTCCGCAATTGCGGGAGGGCCGGAGTTCGCTCCGGCCCTCCCTTCTTCCGTTCTCATCTCGCGACGCTACGCGTCTTATCTCTAGGGGAGATGATCCGATGCAGCGCAGTTCGCATCGTCAGACTTCAGGCTTCACGCTGGTCGAGTTGATGATCACGGTGGCCATCATCGGGATCCTCGCGGCGACCGCGATCACGATGTTTCGCGCCCAACAATTCCGCTCGAAGCGCACCGAGGGCATGACCAACCTCGAAGCGCTCGCGAAAATGGCGCGCGGCTATTTCGGCGACGTCGGCGCTTACCCGATCGTGGCGGGCGCCTGGCCCGCCGCCGCCCCGCAGACGAATCCCATCCCGTGGGACGTTGCCTCGAATGCTCAGTTCGGAGTGATGGGGTTCAAGATCGACGGCGGCGTCCGCTACGCCTACGACTTCGACGCCGCCGGTGAGTGCCCGTGCGCGAGCGCCGCGTGCTTCACGGCCGTCGCTTTCTCGGACCTCGACGGCGACGCCCTCTTCGGTGGCATCGGCTACTTCCATCGAGACGCCGGCGGAGTCGAGTGTCCGACCGCGATCTTCGGCTGGACCGCACCGCTCGACTCGGGCGGCAATCCACAGTACGACGCCTCGACGGCCTTTCCTAGGATTGGCGGTGCGCTCTCACCAGATGATTACTGAGTTCACCGGACGGCTTCGTTTCGCCGTTCCTCGGCTGCTGATCGCGGGCCTCGCCGTCGCGGGCATTGCGCTTGCCGAGCGCGGGCTTCCCGACGCGTCCACGCAGCTCGCTGGCGATGAGTTCGTGCCGGAGCCGGCGATGGCGAAGCTACTCGCCTTCGGCTTCGACGCCGTCATGGCCGACTGGCAGTGGATGCGCGCGGTGCAGATCGTCGGCAGCCCAGCTGGGCCGGTGGGACGCAGCCATACGCTCGCGGCGATGATCGACGTTGTTACGACGCTCGATCCATACGTGGATCACCCGTACCGTTTTGCCGCCGTCTGGCTGACCGACGACGAAGCCGCCGTTCGCAAGGCGAACGCGCTGATTCGGCGCGGCATCGAGCACCACCCGGACGATTGGCGCGGTTACTTCTACCTCGCGTTCAATCATTTCTTCTACCTCGACGAACAGCCCGAAGCGGCGCGCGCGCTCGAGCCCGCACTCTCGCTGCCCGGCTCCCCGGTTTACCTGAACCGGCTCGCCGCGCGGCTGAAGGGCCAGGTCGGCGGGCTCGACACCGCCGCGGCCTTCCTCGCCGAAATGGCGAATCAGGCGCAGGACGAAGGCGAGCGCGAGGAGTATGCGAAGGCGCTGCGCGAGATCGAGACTGAGCGGCGCGCGCGCTTCCTCGATGCCGCCCGCGCCGAGTACGTGATGCGCCACAAGCGCGACATCGCGTCGGTGAATGATCTGGTGAGCAGCCGGGTGTTGCCCTCGCTGCCCGAAGACCCCTTCGGCGAGGGCTGGGAAGTCAGCGCAGAAACCGGTCAGATCGTCTCGAAGCACGTCCGATATCGCTACGGCGTGAAGATCGACTCGGGCAATCGCGTGTTGATCGAGCAGTTCCGAGAGCGGTCGCGAAAAGCACAGGGATTGTGATGGAGCGGGACACGATCGTCAGTGTGAACGGGCTGGTGAAGGATTTCAGGCCGGGTCTCGGCCTGCGCAAAAAGCGCGTCCTGCACGGCATCGATTTCTCCGTGAAGCGCGGCGAGTTGTTCGGCTTCATCGGGCCCAACGGCGCTGGCAAGACCACCACGCTGAAGATCCTGATGGGCCTGATCCGCGCGACGCAGGGCGAGGCGAGCATTCTCGGCCACGACGTGCGCGAGACCGCGTTCCGCGAGCACATCGGCTTCGCCCCCGAGAGCCCGTATTTCTACGATTTCCTAACAGGCACCGAGATCCTCGAGTTCTACGCGCGGCTGTGCGCGGTGCCTGCGCAGCGGCGCCGCGAGCGCGTGCGCGAAGTGCTCGAGCTCGTGGGCCTCGGAGACGCCGCCGACACGCGGCTGCGCACTTACTCGAAGGGCATGTTGCAGCGCATCGGCATCGCGCAGGCGATCGTGCACGACCCGAGTGTCGTGTTTCTGGACGAGCCGATGAGTGGCCTCGATCCGGTCGGCCGCACGGAGATTCGCGATCTCGTCGTGCGGCTCAACGCTGCTGGCAAGACGATCTTCATGAACACGCACATCCTCTCGGACGTGGAGACGATCTGCGACCGCGTCGCGATCATCGTGCAGGGTCGGATCGCTTATCAGGGCGAACTCGGCGGCGCGCTGCCCAGCGGCGAGCGCCAGTTCGAGCTCACGTTCTCGTCGCTCGCTCCGGAAATCGCCGAGGAGGCCGAGTCGCGCTTCGAAGCGACGCTCTCGGGCCGCGGCGGTTGCGTCACGCTGCGCGTCGCGCAGAAACACGTGAGCGAGTTGATGCAAGGCGCGCTCGCGCATGGCGCGATCGTCGAGGAGGTGGCCCCCGTGCGCGCGGGTCTCGAGGCGCTTTTCCTCGAAGCGGTCGCGCGCAAAGTTCCGGGAGACGCGAAATGAGGTGGCTCGGGGCGGTGCTCGCGATCGCGGGCAACACCTGGCGCGATGCGATCCGCAGCAAGGTGCTCTACGTGCTCTTGTTCTTCGCGACCCTGTTGATCGCCACGAGCGCCACGCTCGCGACGCTCTCGTACGTCGAGCGCGAGCGCATTCTCCAAGACGTGAGCCTCGGCGCGATCCGCTTCTTTGGCGCCGCGATCGCGATCTTCGTCGGGGTCGGCCTCGTGCACCGTGAAGTCGACCGCCGCACGATCTTCACGATTCTCTCGAAGCCTGTGGACCGCAGCGCGTTCATCGCCGGCAAGTACGTCGGGCTCGTGGCGACGCTGTGGGCGCTGCTGGCGGTGATGTCGCTCTGCTTTGCAGGCGCATCGTGGGCGGCCGGCGCGCCGCTCAACGCGGGGCACGCGACGGCGCTCGGCCTCGTCGCGGTCGAACTCGCCGTGGTGGTCGCCTTCGCGACGCTGTTCTCGTCGTTCGCGACACCGTTCCTGGCCGGTTGTTACAGCCTTGGCATCTATCTGGTCGGCCATCTGACCCGCGATCTCTACGCGATCGGAAAAACCTCGAACTCGGAGCCGGCGCGCCAGTTCACGCTCTGGGTGAAGCGCCTGATGCCCGATCTCGAAGCCTTCAACCGCACGATCGAGGCGGTGCACGGCCTTCCGATTCCCGGCTCCGAAGTGGCGTTGAGCGTCGTGATGGGCGTGGCGTGGATCTTCGGCTTCCTGCTCGTGGCGGTGCTGACGTTCGAGCGGCGCGACTTCCGATAGTCTGCTCGAGCGCATGCATCCGAACTCTGCCGCCTACGCCTTCACGCCGCCGGGGCTCGCGGTCGCGGCGCTGCTCGGGCTCGCAATCGGCTCGTTCCTGAACGTCGTGATCCACCGGTTGCCGCGCAACGAGTCGATCGTGCAGCCTCGTTCGCGCTGTCCGGGCTGTCACACGACCATCGCGGCCTATGACAACATCCCCGTGCTGTCGTGGCTCTGGCTGCGCGGCCGCTGCCGCGGCTGCCGCGCGCCGATCTCACTGCGCTATCCGCTCGTGGAAGTGATTACGGCCGCCGCCTTCGTCGCGATCGCCTTCACGCATGGCGCGAGCGCGCTCACCGTTCTCTGGTGGATCTTCGCGGCGGGCCTAATCGCTGCAGCCGGTATCGATTTCGACGAGCGCTGGATTCCCGATTCGATCTCGCTCGGCGGGCTCGTCGGCGGCCTCGCGCTCGTGCCGCTCGCCCGCTCGCTCGCAGGCGACGCTTATCCGAGCGCTTTGCTCGACGCGCTCGCCGGTGCGGCCATCGGAGGCGGCTTTCTGTGGATCGTTGGCTTTGCGCACGCGCGCATCTCGCAGGCGCTCGGCCGTCAGTTTGAACACTGGCCGGGCGAGGGCGAACCCCTGCCGACGATCGGCAGCATTGATTATTGGACCTGGTTCCCAGGCCTCGGCTTCGGCGACGTCAAGTTGATGGCGGCCGTCGGCGCGTTTCTCGGCGTCGGCGGAGTGCTGCAAGCCACCCTGCTCGCAGCGCTGTTCGGCCTCGCGCTCGGCGTTGCACAGCTGATCGCACGCCGCAGCCTCGCGACGCCCTTCGGCTTCGGCCCGGCGATTACGCTCGCCGCGCTCGTGACCTGCGCGACGCCGCGACTCCTCTAACCGGCAAATCGGGCCTCAACTCCGCATCCGGACGAGCCGAAATGGCGGACGTCCCACCAGAGGAGTTGGCGTTGTCGCGAGGAGTTTTCTCGAGCTTCTGGCTCCGCTGTTTGGCGCTCGCCGCGCTGACTACGGGAGTCCTCGGCTGCAACCTCATCGAGACGCGCCCGACGCCACGTGGCCCGAACGTCCTGATCGTCACGATCGACACGCTGCGCGCGGATTACGTCGGCGCCATGACGACGCGCACAGTCGAAACGCCAACGCTCGACCGGCTCGCGCGAGAAGGCACGCTGTTCGAGAACGCCTCCGCGACCGCGCCGCTCACGTTGCCCTCGCACACCTCGATCCTCACCGGCCAATACCCGCCGCATCACGGGGTGCGCCACAACTCGATCTACCGGCTGCCGGTCAAGGCGGAAACGCTGGCGGAGCGCTTTCAGGCGGCTGGCTACACGACTGCCGCGTTCGTGGCCGCCGCGGTGTTAGGCGAACAGTTCGGGCTCGCTCAAGGCTTCGACGAGTACCACGACGAGATGTCCGAGCGCCTGTCGGCGTCGGGTGGATTTCCGCAGCGCTCGGCGACCGAGATCAGCGAGGCCGCGATCGAGTTTCTCGCGCGCACCGACCGCCCGTTCATGTTGTGGCTGCACTACTACGACGCACATGCCAGCTACGAGCCGCCGGAGCCGTATCGCTCGCGGCTGGCGCCGAACCTCTACGCTGGCGAAGTCGCGTACGTCGATCACGAACTCGGCCGCGTGCTCGAGGCCTTGCGAAAGAGCGGGCGCGGCGAGAACACGATCGTGCTCGCGACCGCCGATCACGGCGAGGGTCTCGGCGAGCACGGCGAAGGCTCCCACAGCTACTTGATCTACGAGAGCACGATGCACATTCCGCTGCTCGTGCGCGGGCCCGGAGTTCCGTCGGGCAAACGCGTGACCGAGGTCGTGTCCAACGCGAGCGTTGCGCCAACGTTGCTCGCGCTCGCGAGTTTGCCGCCCCTCGCAGACGCGGACGTCGCCGATCTCACGCCGCTCATGCGCGGCGAGCAGAGCGGCGCAGGCTGGGCTTATTCGGAATCTCTGGCCGGACAGCTCGATCACGGCTGGGCGCCGATTCACGCGATCCGCTCGCAGAACGAGAAGTTCATTCAGGCGCCACGGCCGGAGCTCTTCGACCTCGCTGCCGATCCGCACGAGAACGCGAACTTGTTGGGTGCAGGCGAGCCGCCGTACGCCGAACGGCTCGCTAGCGCTCAGCAGCGAATCGACGAAGTGAAGGCAAACGAAGCCGCGGGCGCTCGCGTCGCGATCGATGCGGAGACGCGCGCGCGCATCGAGGCGCTTGGCTACGTCGTGCCATCGGGCGAGGGGGTCGCTTCTGCCAATGCGCCCGATCCCAAGGACGTTGAGCGCTACGGCCCGCTGGCGGCGAGGAGCGGCGAATTGATGGGGCTTGGCAGGTGGGCGGAGGCGGAGGCGGTAACGCTCCAAGCCATCGAGAAGCTGCCCGGCAGCGCGACGCTCCGAGAGAACCTCGCGCGGATCTATCTCGGCGTTCACCGCAAGGATCTCGCGCTCGAAGCCGCCAACGAAGCCGTCCGTCTGGCGCCAGACTCGCCGTGGTCGTACGCGCTCTTGGGCGAAGTCCGCATCCAACTCGGAGATCACGCGGGCGGCGTAGCTGCCTTCGAACGCGCTCTGGCGCTCAATCCCAAGCTGCCAGGCGCGCACTTCGCGGTGATGTCGAAGCTGCGTTTCGGGGGCTCGCTAGAGGACGCGGAGGCACACGCAAAGCGCGGCCTTGCGCTAGGCGATTACGGACCCGGCGCGGTCGAGGCATGCGGTGAAGCCTGGGAGCAGGCCGGCGAATACGAGCGCGCGATCGCGACTTATCAGGATGGAATTGCGCGCGCGCAGGAAGCGCCGGAGCGGCTGCACATGCGGCTCGCCATTCAGTACGCGCGGCTCGGAGACGAGGAGCAGTTCGAGGAGCACATCGCCCTGTCCGGAGAGGCGCCGCGGGATCTCCCGCTCGCGACGCGACTCGCCATCGTGTGGGCCGCACGCAAGGAGTACGACAAGGCGGAGCCGCTGTTTCGTGCACTCGTGATGCGGGACCGCACGCACGCCGCACCGCGCATGCTGGCGCACCTGTTGCGGCAGACCGGGCGGGCCGCCGAAGCGGATCGCATCGAGCCCGCGTTCGAACCCGCGCTGCGGCTCGAACATATCCCCGGCGGGCTCGGGCCGTCGCGAGGCCCGCGCGGCTAACGTGGCCCCTTTGCACAATGCGAAGGAGCCGGGATGGCCGAGACGAACGCCGAGCAGCGCACTTATTGGAACGAGCAGGCCGGCCCGATTTGGGTCGCGATGCAAGAGCGCATGGACGCGCAGATCGGCGCACATGGCGAGCGCGCGCTCGCCGTGCTCGCGGCGAAGCCGGGCGAGCGCGTGCTCGACGTCGGCTGCGGCTGCGGCGACACCGCGCTCGCGATCGCGCGCCAGGTCGGCGCGAGCGGCCGCGTGCTCGGCGTCGACATCTCGGCGCCGATGCTCGCCCGCGCACGCGAACGCGCTGCCGCCGCTGGTCTTGGGCACGCCACGTTCGAGCACGCCGATGCGCAGACGCACGCGCTGCCCGCGGCCGCCTTCGACGCGCTCTTCTCGCGCTTTGGCGTGATGTTCTTCGAGGCCCCGAGCGCAGCGTTCGCGAACCTCGCGAAAGCGCTGCGGCCCGGCGGCCGCCTCGTCTTCGCGTGCTGGCAGCCGGTCTCCGCGAACGCTTGGGTCGCGGTGCCGATGAGCGCGCTCGCCGAGGTACTCACGCTGCCGGCGCCTCCGCCGCCCGGCTCACCCGGCCCGTTTGCGTTCGGTGACCCTGAGCGCGTGAACGCAGTCCTTGGCGAGGCCGGCTTCCGCGATATCGCCTTCCGGGACGAGCAACTCCCGATGGCCTTCGGCGGCGTCGATGAAGCCGCCGCGTTCCTCACCGAGATGGGCCCCGCCAGCCGCGCCGTCCGCGAAGCCGGCGGCGGCGACGCGCTGCGCGAGAAGGCAACCGGCGCGATCCGCGCAGCCATCGCGCCGCACGCGCGCGGCGGCAGGGTCGAACTGGCTTCCGCGATCTGGGTCGTGACCGCCGTCAAGCCCGCTACGAACTGATCTAGCGAACTGAACTGGATCCCCGGCGAGGATTTGAACCTCGACGAACAGATTCAGAGTCTGTGGTCCTACCGTTAGACGACCGGGGAATAGGGCGCGCAACATAGGCGACCAGGTTTGTTCCTCAAGCCGCGCGATGGCAGCCGCGAGTGCCCTTCGCTATTCGGCCCAGCCTCGCGCAGGTTCCCCGTGAAGCTCGACCTCGAATCCCTCACCGAAACTCCCGCCCCGTTCCATTTCTCGGCGACGCCGCAGTGGTTTCGGCAGCGTTTCGAGCACACGGACCGCGCTGCGGACGAACTCACCGACCCGCTCGAGATCGCAGGCCGCGCCTACCGCGCGGTGCTCGATGTGCTGGTCGAAGGCAGCGTTCGCGGCGAGGTGGAAGTCGCGTGCAGCCGATGCCTCACCCGCTATCGTGCGCCCGTCCGCGAGCCGTTCCGACTTGTTCTCGAACCCGCCGGAGCCAGAGTTCCTGCCGATCCCGAGGGCGCCGCGGCGCTCGCAAGCGATGGGCTGTACCTGAGCGACGAGCCGGAAACGGGTTGGTTTCGCGGGCACGAAATCTTGCTCGATCGTTTCGTTGGGGAGGTCATCTCGCTCGCGTTGCCGATGCAGCCCGTCTGCCGGGAGAACTGCAAGGGTCTGTGCCCACACTGTGGCGTGGATCGCAACGCCGAGTCGTGCAACTGTGCCGAGAATCGCCCCGAGTCCCCGTTCGCCGTCCTCAGCAAGTTGAAGAAGGACGGCCCGCCTTGAATCACGCCACGCCGTAATCGGAGAGAAGCATGTCCGCCGTACCCAAGCGCAAGGTCTCGAAGTCCCGCAAGAACAAGCGCCGCAGCCACCATTTTCTGACCGCGCCGGCCAGCGCCGCTTGTCCGCAATGCGGCGAAGTGCGCGCGCCGCACCGCGTGTGCCGAACCTGCGGCACCTACGCCGGCCGGCAGACGCTCGCTGAGAGCAAGCTGAAGACCGCCGAGGCCTGAGCGTTTTGCTCGCGCTGCTCTTTCCGGGCCAGGGTTCGCAGGCGGTCGGCATGGGGCGCGACGTGTTCGATGCGTCGCCCGCCGCTCGCGGCGTCTTCGAAGCCGCGGATCGCGCGCTCGGTTTCTCGCTCTCGAAGCTGTGCTTCGAGGGCCCCGAAGACGCGCTGCGCCGCACCGAGATCCAGCAGCCCGCGATCCTCACCACCAGCATCGCGCTGTTGCGCGCGCTCGAAGAGCGCCTCCCGCTCGCGCCGAGCTACGTGCTGGGGCACAGCCTCGGTGAGTACTCGGCGCTGGTTGCCGCTGGCGCGATCGCGTTCGAGGACGCGGTGGTGCTGGTGCACGCGCGCGGCCGCTTCATGCAGGACGCCGTGCCCGCCGGCAAAGGCGCGATGGCGGCGCTGATGGGCCTCGAGCCCGAGGGAGTCGAGGCTGCGTGCCGCGCGGCCAGCGAAGCCACCGGCGCCGTCGTCTCGCCCGCCAACTACAACTCGCCGCAGCAGACCGTAATTGCTGGCGAGGTGGGCGCCGTCGAGCGCGCGATCGCGCTCGCCAAGCAGCGCGGCGCGAAGCGCGCGGTGCCGCTGCCCGTGTCTGCGCCGTTCCACTGCGCGCTGATGCGCCCCGCGGCGGAGAAGCTTGCTGGCGAACTCGCGCGCGTGCGCTTCAGCGATCCGCGCGTGCCGGTGATCACGAATGTCGAGGCGCTGCCGAACTCGCGCGGCGATCGCATCGCGGCGTTGCTCGAACAGCAGGTCACCGCGCCGGTGCGCTTCACCGAGTCGGTGAAGCAGCTCGCGGCGCTGGGCGTGACGCGCGTGCTCGAGATTGGCCCTGGCTCGGTGCTGACGGGGCTCGTCGCGCGCATCGAGCGCGGCATCGAGCGCGCGAACGTCAGCACACGCGAAGATGTGGAAGCCGTGGTGGCAAAGAGCGCGGCGGCGTAGGGTTCGGCGCGATCGGAACTTCGAGGGAGACTGAGATGGCGGATGCCGCTCTGGCGAAGCGAGTCGAAGCAATCATCGTCGAGCAGCTCGGCGTGACGCCGGAAGAAGTCGTCCCCGAAGCATCGTTCATCGACGATCTCGGCGCGGACTCGCTCGATATCGTCGAGCTCGTGATGGCGATGGAAGAAGAGTTCGACATCGAGATTCCCGACGAGCACGCCGACCGGCTGCAGACGATCGGCTCCGCGGTCGAGTACTTGAAAGAACGCCTCGAGGCCTAGCAAGCGCGAGCGCGCAGCGAGCCGCGGGCGAGCGGAGTCGAACAGTGGCCTCGGTTCTGCGCGAGATCGTCGTGACCGGGCTCGGCTGCGTCTCGCCGCTCGGTACGAGCGCGGCGACGACCTGGGCCGCGATCGCGGCAGGGCAGTGCGGCATCACGCGCTTGCCTGACGGCGAGTACGACGCGCGGCTGACGGTGCGCATCGCCGGGCAAGTCACCGGCGAACTGAACCCTGGCCTGGCCCCGAACAAAGAACTGCGGCGCATGGATCGCGGCATCCTGCTCGCGCTCGCGGCTGCGCGCGAAGCGCTCGCCGATGCACAGCTGCTCGGCGCAATCGGCAGCGCGGTCGATCGCGACCGCATCGGCGTCGCGATCGGCTCTGGCATCGGCGGCATTCACACGCTCGTGCAGAACGACCGCGCTTACGTGGAGCACGGCCCGCGCCGCGTCTCGCCGTTCTTCATTCCGATGACGCTCGCGAACATGCCCGCGGGCGTCGTCGCGATTCACCACGGCCTGCGCGGGCCGAACCTGTGCCACGTCACCGCTTGCGCGAGCGGCGCCCACGCGATCGGCGAGTCGCTGCGGCTGCTGCGCGCTGGGGAAGCCGACGCGATGTTGGTTGGCGGCACCGAGGCGGCGATCGTCGACCTCGTGATCGCGGGCTTCACCAACATGCACGCGCTCTCGCGCCGAAACGACGAGCCGACGCGCGCGAGCCGGCCATTCGACGCGGACCGCGACGGCTTCGTGCTCGGCGAGGGCGCCGCGCTGCTCGTGCTCGAGCGCGCAGACCACGCGCGCGCTCGCGGCGCTCGGGTGCGCGCCAAGCTGCTCGGCTACGGCGCCTCGGCGGACGCAGCGCACATGGCCGCGCCGGCTCCCGAGTCTGGCGGCGCCCTGCGCTGCATGAACGCCGCTCTTGCGAGCGCGGGGCTCGCGCCGGCGGACATCGATTACGTGAACGCGCACGCCACCAGTACGCCTGCCGGCGACGTCGCGGAGGCGCAGGCCATCCGCAGCGTGTTCGGCGCGCACACCGATCGGGTCCCGGTCTCCTCGACGAAGGGCGCGACGGGCCATCTGCTCGGTGCGGCCGGCGCGCTCGAAGCCCTTCTCTCGGTGCGCGCGCTCGAGACGGGTATGCTGCCGCCGACGCTGAATCTGGACCGTCCCGACCCGGAGTGCGCGCTCGACCACGTCGCAAACAAAGCCCGCAGCACGCGGGCGCGCGCGGTGCTGAGCAACTCCTTCGGCTTTGGCGGAGTGAACGCAGCGTTGGTTTTCGGGAGTGCGGACTCGTGAGCGCAGGCCGAGGCGCAAAAGGAAGATCGACGTTGGGTGACTCCATCGCCATGGGCAGCGATCACCGCGGCTATCCGCTGAAGCAGGCGCTGCGCGCGCGGCTAGAAGCCGCGGGATACGCCGTGACTGATTATGGTCCGCACGGCCCCGAGCCGGTGAATTATCCCGAGTTCGCGGCGCCCGCGGCGCGCGCCGTCTCGAACGGCGAAGCGACGCGCGGCATCGTGATCTGCGGCAGCGGCCTCGGCGTGATGTACACCGCGAACCGCTTCCCGCGCGTGCGCGCGGCGCTCGTCCACGACGCCGATACCGCAGCCGCCGCGCGCCAGCACAACGACGCCAACGTGCTCGCGCTGGCCGGAGACAAGACCGATCCCGAGACCGCCTGGGCGATCGTCGAGAAGTGGCTCGCGACGCCGTTCGAAGGCGGCCGCCATCAGCTGCGCGTCGCGCAGATCGACGCGCTCACCGCCACCCACGATGGCGCGCTCGCCGCCGCAGATCCGATCATCGCGGACATTCTGCGCCGCGAAGCGCGCCGCCAAGCCGAGAGCCTCGAGCTGATCGCGTCGGAGAACTTCGTCTCCGAGGCCGTGCTCGAAGCCGTCGGTTCGGTCGCCACCAACAAGTACGCGGAGGGCTACTCGGGCAGGCGTTATTACGGCGGCTGCGAGGTGCTCGACGAAGCAGAGAATCTCGCGATCGAGCGCGCCAAGCAGCTGTTCGGCTGCGACCACGTGAACGTGCAGCCGCACTCGGGTTCTCAGGCCAACGAGTGCGTCTATCGCGCAGTCCTCCAGCCCGGCGACACGATCCTCGCGATGAATCTCGATCACGGCGGCCACCTCACCCACGGCAGCCCCGCGAATTTCTCCGGCAAGCTCTACAAGATCGTTCCCTACGGCGTGCGCCGCGGCGACGAGCTGATCGACTACGACCAGCTGCGCGAGTTCGCGCGCGAGCATCGTCCCAAGCTGATCCAATGCGGCGCGACCGCGTACTCGCGCGTGATCGACTTCGCGCGCTTCCGCGAGATCGCAGACGAAGTCGGCGCGCTGTTGTTCGCGGACATCGCGCACATCGCCGGCTTGATCGCGACCGGACATCACCCGAGCCCGGTCGGCAAAGCGCAAGTGATCGGAACGACCACGCACAAGACGCTGCGCGGCCCGCGCGGCGGCATGATCCTGTGCGATCGCGAGTTCGCGAAGGCGGTCGACAGCGCGGTGTTCCCGGGCGGGCAGGGCGGCCCGCTCATGCACGTGATCGCCGCGAAAGCCGTCGCCTTCCGCGAGGCGCTCGCCCCGAGCTTCCGCGAGTACAGCGCGCAGATCATCGCCAACGCGCGCGCTCTCTCGGCGGCGCTCGGCGAGCGTGGCTTCCGCATCGTCTCGGGCGGCACCGACAATCACCTGTTCCTGCTCTCGCTGGTCGGCCAAGAGTTCAGCGGAAAAACTGCGCAGGAGGCGCTCGACCACGCAGGCATTACGGCCAACAAGAACATGGTGCCGTTCGATCCGCGCACGCCGTTCGTCACCTCGGGCTTGCGCTTCGGCACGCCCGCGCTCACCACGCGTGGCATGCGCGAGCCCGAGATGCGCGAGATCGCCGCGCTGATCGCACGCGTGCTCGAACAGCCGGCGGATGCGGCTGTGGCCGCTGCGGTGCAGGGCGAAGTGCGCACGCTCTGCGCGCGCTTCCCGCTCTACCCGAGCCGCTGGCAGCGCGAGAATTAGGGAACCACGACTCCATGCAGTGTCCGTACTGCAACGACCCGTCGAACCGCGTGATCGACTCGCGCCTGACGCGCGAGGGGCAGGAGATTCGCCGGCGGCGCGAGTGCGACGAGTGCGGGCGACGCTTCAGCACGCGCGAGCGCGTCGAAGAACTGGTGCCGAAGATCATCAAGCGCGACGAGCGCCGCGAAGAGTTCAACCGCGCGAAGCTCGAGCACTCGATCCAGAAGGCCTGCGTGAAGCGGCCAATCTCGGAGAACGCGATCCAGAACATGGTGGATCGCGTCGAGCGGCGGCTCACCGAGATGGGCGACGCCGAGGTCGCGACGCGGCTCGTCGGTGAACTCGCACTCGAAGAACTCTCCGCGATCGACACGCTCGCAGCCGCGCGCTTTGCCTCGGTCTTCCGCGACTGGAAGAGCGCCGCAGATTACGAGGCTTTCTTCGCAACCCAGGCCGCGCGCGACGACGACTCGGGCTCGTCGGGCGCAACTTCTTAGGGGCGGCGATGCGCCCCGACGAGGCCATGCAGCTCGCGCTCGCGCGAGCGCGCCGCGCGTCCGGGCGCACGTTCCCGAACCCCGCGGTTGGCGCCGTGGTGCTGCGCGGCGATCGCGTGCTCGGCGCCGGCGAGACGCAGCCCCCCGGTTCGGCCCACGCCGAATTGCGCGCGCTGCGAGATGCCGCGCGCAAGCACGGCCAGCGCGCGCTCGTGGGCGCGACGCTCGCGGTGACGCTCGAGCCGTGCGGGCACCACGGCCGCACGCCGCCGTGCACCGACGCGATCCGCGCCGCCGGCATCGCGCGCGTCTGGATTGGCCAGCGCGATCCGCATCCGCTCGTCTCGGGTCGCGGCATCCGCGCGCTGCGCCGCGCCGGCATCGCCGTCGAGACGAACGTCTGCGCCGAGGAAAGCGCGTATCAACACCGCGGTTTTCTCTCGGTACAGATGCGCGGCCGGCCCTTTGTCGCGCTGAAGCTCGCCGCCACGCTCGATGGCCGCATCGCCACCGCGCACGGCGAATCGCGCTGGATCACGAGCGCCGAATCGCGCGCCTTCGCGCATCGCCTGCGCGATGCAGCCGACGCCGTGATGGTCGGCTCCGGCACCGCTCGGGCGGACGATCCCGCGCTCACCGTGCGCAAGCCCGACGGCACGCTGGCGCGGGCGCCAGTGCGCGTCGTAGTGGACGCAGCGCTTGCGACGCCGCCGCGGCTCGCGCTGTATCGCGACGAGCACGCCGCGCGCACCTGGCTGCTGACTGCGCGGGGCCACTCGGCGCGCGCGCTCGCGGCGCGCACCGCACACGGCGCGCGCGCGATCGAGGCGCCGCGGCGCGGCGCGCACCTCGATCTCGCTCGCGCACTAGAGCAGCTCGCGAGCGCAGGTCTCACGCAACTCCTGGTCGAAGGCGGCGGCGGGCTCGCGGCGGCGCTGCTGCGCGGCGGGCTCGTCGATGAACTCCATTGGTTCGCTGCGCCGAGCCTTTTGGGTGGCGACGCTCGGACGAGCGTCGCCGCGCTCGGCGTGAAACGCCTCGAAGATCGCCCGGCTTTCGTGATCGCAGACATGCGCCGGCTCGGTGCGGATCTGTACGTTCACGCTCGTCTTCGTCACGAGGCGTAATTCACGCGTGCGCACTTACCCGAGTAGTCGCGATGCAGCCGGGCTCCGCTTCGCGGTGGTCGTCGGCCGTTTCAACCACCCGATCTCGTCGAGCCTGCTGACGGGTTGCTGTGAAGAGCTCGAAGCGCGCGGCGCGGCGGGCGACGACGTGCACGTGGCCTGGGTGCCGGGCGCCTTCGAGATTCCGCTCGCCGCGCGCAAGCTCGCCGTCAGCGGCCGCTACGACGCACTGATTACGCTCGGCGCGGTGATCCGCGGCGGCACGCCGCACTTCGAGTACGTCTGCCAAGGCGTGACCGAAGGCGTCGGCGCCGTAATGCGCGATACCGGCGTGCCCGTCGCGTTCGGCGTGCTCACCACCGACGACCTCGACTCGGCGCTGGCGCGCGCCGGCGGCAGCGAGGGGAACAAGGGCGTCGAGGCCGCGCTCGCCGCGATCGAGATGGCGCGGCTCGCGCGCGCGCTCGAGAAAGCGCCGGACGCGCGATGAAGGAGTCGCGCTCCGCGCCGCGCCACCGCTCGCGCGAAGCCGCGCTGCAGGCGCTCTACGCCGCAGACATCGGCGGTGAACTCGACCTCGCGCGCGCGCAGGCTTCGCTCGACGCGCTCGCCGAGCACTTCGAGTTGCCGAGCGGCGCACGCGCGTTCGCGAAGGAACTCGTGGTCGGCGTCGCGACCGAGCGCGCGGACATCGACCGGCGCATTACGGAAGTCGCGCTCCGCTGGCGGCTCGAGCGAATGGCGGCGGTGGATCGCAACGTGCTGCGGCTCGCGGCCTGGGAAATCGTGTTTGCCGGCACGCCGCGCGAGGTCGTGATCGACGAAGCCGTCGAACTCGCGCGCCGCTTCAGCGACGACGCCTCGCCGCGTTTCGTGAACGGCGTGCTCGACGCGCTCGCGCGCGTCGCCGCGGGCGAGGCGCCGCGATGAGCGTGGTGCTGCCCATCGACCTCGATCAGCGCGCGCTGCACCGCGTGCCGAGCGACCTAATGGCTGCGCCGTTGTTCGCGACGGGTCTGCCAATGCGCGGGCCGGCGGCCTGGCTCGACTGGCGCCTGTGCGGCCTCGCTGCGCGCGCCGCCGCGCGCGAACGCGAGAGCGCGCAGCCTGGCAGAGCGCTCTTGATGCCGACACGCGGGCGCATGCGCGCGGCCTGGCTGCTGCTCGGCGGCGCCGGTGACCCCGCGTCGTTCGGCGAACACGGTGCGCGGGCGTGGGCCGCGGATGTAGCGCTGCGCGCTGCGGATCTGCGCATCGGCACGCTCGCTCTCGCGCTCGCGCCGGAGCGCGTCTCGCGGCTCGCGCTCGACCGCACGATCGCCGCGCTGATTGCAGGCGTTGCCTCGGCGCTGGCCACGCGCCCCGCTCCCTTGCGCTTGCGGCTCGCTCTGACGCCCGCCGACGTGAGCCGCGCCGAGAACGCGCTGGCCGCCGCGCCGCGCAGCTATCCCGGTGGCGTCGTGGTGCGCATCGACCGCACCCCGCCCGAGGAGCTGGCAAACGCGCCAGGGGCGCCCAGCGCCTCCGCCGCGGAGTCGAGGCCAGGCGCGAGCGCAAGCCCAGTCTGAACGCGCGCGATTGTGTTGGCTCGCTGCGCGCAGGCGTTCAGTTCGAAACCGAGGAG
>JANNDT010000129.1:0-14694 GCA_031387905.1 Deltaproteobacteria bacterium | reverse complement strand
CAGGCCATCACCTGCAGATCGCGCTGGCGAACGAGCAGACCGGCCTGCCGCGCATCGCGCGGCTATTAGGGCGCAGCGGCTTCAGCGAAGGCTGGGCGCTCTACGCGGAGCGGCTGGCCGACGAACTCGGCCTCTACTCGAGCGAGGCCGCGCGGCTCGGCATGCTGAACGGGCGCGCGTGGCGCGCGGTGCGCATGGTCGTCGATTCCGGCATGCACGCGCTCGGCTGGAGCCGCGAGCGCGCGCTCGGCTTCATGCTCGAGCACACCGCACTCTCCCGCGAACAAGCTGCGCAGGAGATCGACCGCTACATCGCTCGGCCCGGGCAGGCGCCTTCGTACCTGCTCGGTTATCAGGAGATCGTGGCGCTGCGCGGCGAGGCGGAGCGCGCGCTCGGCGAGCGCTTCGACTTGCGCGCGTTTCACGAGGTCGTGCTCGGGAGCGGCGGCACGACGCTGCCGCTGCTGCGCGAGCGGGTGCGGCGTTGGATCGAACGGGGCTAGCGCCCAGGGCGAGGCTCCGGCGGAAGGCGAAGGCCCCGCACCTGGCCTCGCGCATCACGCACTCACCCGTCAGGGCCACTTACCGGGCGTCCGAAGAGCCGTCGTCCGGGGAGATTCGATGAACACAGATGCGCAGGCGAGCGGCAACCCCGGCGCGGAGAGCCCGCTGCTCGCGCGCGTTTCCGGCTTCGCGCTGCTCGCACTCCAACTCGGCCTCTTGGGCTGGGCGATTCAGCGCTTCGGAATCGAGAACGACGGCTTTCAGCAGCTCGCGTGGCTCTCGTTCGCGGGCTTCGCAGTGCACTTCTGGCTGCCCCTGCGCGCGCGCCTCGCGTTCTTCGTGGCGCTCTCGCTGAGCGGCTTCGTGCTGGTGCTCGGCCCCACGAACGCGGCCTGGATCGTGGGCCTCGGGCTCGGCCTGATCGGGCTCTGTCACCTGCCGGTTCCCTGGAGCCTGCGCATCGGCTTGTTATTGACCGCGGCAGCCGGGCTCTCGTGGCTGCGCATACAGCCGCTGCTAGCTCCGTGGTCTGCCGCCGTGTGGCCGATTTTTTCGGCGGTATTCATGTTCCGGCTGATCGCCTACGTCTACGACCTCCGGCACGACAAGAAACCCGGCACGCTGCTGCAAGGCCTCGCCTACTTCTTCTTGTTGCCGAACCCGAGCTTCCCGCTCTTCCCAGTGGTCGATTACGCGACGTTCCGCAAGACCTACTACGCCGCTCCGGCCAGCGAGATCTACCAGCGCGGCGTGCACTGGATCGTGCGCGGCGTCGTGCAGCTGCTCTTGTATCGCGCCGTCTACTACCACGCGACGCTCGAGCCGGGTGAGGTGCAGGGGCCGTTTGCGCTGCTCCAGTACCTCGTCTCCAACTTCTTGCTGTACCTGCGCGTCTCCGGCCAGTTCCACCTGATCGTCGGGATGCTGCACCTGTTCGGCTTCCACCTGCCGGAGACCAACAACAACTACGCCCTCTCGTCCTCGTTCACCGACTTCTGGCGCCGGATCAACATCTACTGGAAGGACTTCATGTTGAAGGTCTTCTACTACCCGGCGTTCTTCAAACTGCGAAAGCGCGGAAACAAGCAGGCGCTCGTTGGCGCGACGCTGTTCGTGTTCGCGGTGACGTGGTTTCTGCACAGTTATCAATGGTTCTGGTTGCGCGGCAGCTTCCCGGTCACCTGGCAGGATGGGCTGTTCTGGGGCGTGCTCGCTGGCCTCGTCGTTCACGGCACGCTGCGCGAGGCCGACCCCGCTCGGCGCAAGAAGAAGCAGCAGCGCGAGCCGCTTTGGCGCCGCGTGCTCTCGACGGCCGGCACCTTCCTCGCGATCTGCGTACTGTGGTCGTTGTGGACGAGCGAAACGCCCGCGGCCTGGCTCGCGCTCTTTAGAGCGGGCCTCGACTGGAATGGCACGCCTTCAGTCCCGGCGTTCTCGGCCTGGGCGCCGATCGCCGCAGTCGCCGCGGTGTTCGCGGGCGGCGTCTGGGCAGCGCGCGCTGCTAGCCGGCGTTTCGTGCCGCGCTTCAGCGCACTCGCGGGCCCGTTTGCGGCGATCGTGCTGCTGTGCGCGCTTGGCACTGCGACGGCCCAGGCGCGCCTCGGCTCGGCAGGCGCAGTGCTTCGCACGCTCGGCCAGAGCCACCTCTCGGACGACGACGCTGCTCGGTTCGAGCGCGGTTACTACGAAGAACTGATCGACATGGATCGCTTCAACTCGCCGCTCTGGGAGCTCTACATGAACAAGCCGGCCAGTTGGCCGGTGATTCACGAGACACCGGCGGGCCGCAGCGTGCGCGGCTGGATGAAGGTCGAGTTGGTCCCATCCGTCTCGCTCACTTATCACGGAGCGACGCTCACGACGAACAGCTTTGCGATGCGCGACCGCGAGTACACGCTGGCCAAACCGCCTGGCACGTTCCGCGCGGCGCTGCTCGGCTCGTCTCACGTGATGGGTTCGGGCGTCGACGACGCGCACACTCTCGACGCGCTGCTCGAAGCGCGCCTCGCCGCGGAGCGTCCCGGTGGCTACGAAAATTACGAGGTGCTGAACTTCGGCGTCGAGGGCTACACGCCGCCCCAACAAATCGACGTGCTGCGCGACCGGGCGCTGCGCTTCGCGCCAGATGTCGTGATCTACGTCGCTCATTCCATCGACGGCCGGCAGGTGCGCAATCACGTCGCGCTCGCGACGCGCATGGGAATCGAGATCCCGTACGCGTTCCTGCGTGAGCCGGTGAAGCGCGCGGGGCTGACAGTGGATGACGAGCGCGGCGTGGGTGAAAAGCGTCTCGAGCCGTACGCGATGGAGATGCTCGGCAACGTCTACGCCGAGCTCGTCCGGACCGCGCGCGCGGGCGGCGCAGTCCCGATCTGGCTGTTGATCCCCACGCCGAAGGAAGAAGTGACGGAGGCAGTCCTTGATGAAACCGCGAAGCGCGCCGCGCGAGCGGGCTTCGTCACGATCACCGAAACGGCGGCCGCCTACGCGCAGCTGCCGCTCGAGGACATCCGCGTCGCAGAATGGGACTACCACCCGAACGCGAGAGGCCATGCGCTCTTGGCCGATGCGATGTACGAAGCGTTGGCCGCGCGCGCGACTGAAGTCTTTCGCGCTCCCCAACAACGACCGCAGGAGTGATCCGAGATGAGCCGTGACGAACGATCCATTCGTGACACCGTGCGCGGCTACGTGCTGCGCGAACTGCTGCCTGGCGAGAAACCTGAGAAGCTCGACGACGCGCTCTCGCTCAAGGAGGCCGGCATCCTCGATTCGCTCTCGACGTTGCAATTCGTCTCGTATGTCGAGGAGAGCTTCGGCATCGAGCTCGAGCCGCACGAGGCTTCTTCGGCTTTCGACTCGGTAAACGAGATCGTCTCGCTCGTGGTGCAGAAGGCGTCGTGACGCTCGCGGCCGAAGTCGCCTCGCTCGCGGCGCTGCTCGAGCACTGGGCTGAGCGCACGCCAGACGCGCCCGCAGCCGAGGACAGCGCGGGCCGCGCGCTCTCGTACCGCGCGCTCGATGCGCTCGCATCGCGCATCGCAGCGCGGCTCCTCGAGTGCGGCGTCGCGCCCGGCGATCGCGTCGGCGTGTGCCTGCCGAAGAGCCTCGCGTCGTTCGCAGCGTTGCTCGCGATCGCGAAGGCGCGGGCGGCCTACGTGCCGGTGGATTTCTCTGCGCCGCCCGCGCGGAATCGCTTCATCTTCGCCGACTGCGCTGCGCGCGTGGTGATTACGGACGAGTCGCGCGCCGCGGCCCTCGCGCCGGCAGAAGACCTCGCAGCGACGCTGCTCGTGTTCTCCGGCGACGCGGCGAGCGGTGAGCATGCGGCGTGGCTCGCTGGCGGTGAGGCGGCTCCGCTGCGCGCGAACGCGCCCACTTCTCAGGATCTCGCTTACATCCTCTACACGTCGGGTTCGACCGGAAAGCCGAAGGGAGTCGTTCACACCCACGCGAGCGCGCTCTCCTTCGTCGATTGGGCGGCTCGGCTCATTCGGCCGACTGGCGCGGACCGCTTCAGCAGCCACGCGCCGTTCCACTTCGATCTCTCGATTCTCGATTTGTACGTGCCGCTCACCGCCGGCGCCTGCGTCGTGCTCGTCGGCGAAGCGGTCGGCAAAGATCCCTTTGGACTCGCGCGCTTCATCGCCGAGCGGCGCATCAGCGTTTGGTACTCGGTGCCGTCGATCCTCGCGGTGCTCGCGCAGCATGGGAGACTCGACCGTCACGACTACTCGGCGTTGCGCCTCGTGTTTTTTGCGGGCGAGGTGTTCCCGGTGAAGCACCTGCGCGCGCTGAAAAAACTCTGGACCCAGCCCGTTTATTACAACCTCTACGGGCCCACGGAGACGAACGTCTGCACGTACCAGCGCATTCCCGACGCGGTCGAGGAGGAGCGCACGGCGCCCTACCCGATCGGCGTGGCGTGCGAGAACTGCGAAGCCGTCGCTCTCGACGACGCGATGCAGCCAGTCACGGCCGGTAGCGAAGGCGTGCTCTACGTCCACGCGAGCGGGCCGGTGATGCGTGATTATTGGAACCTGCCCGAGCGCACCGCGCGAGCGTTTCGCGAGACCGCGGACGGGCGCCGCTGGTATTCGACCGGCGATGTCGTGATCGCCGACGCGCGCGGCTGCTTCGACTACGTCGGCCGCCGCGACCGCATGGTGAAGCGCCGCGGTTACCGCATCGAGCTCGGCGAGATCGAGGTGGCGCTGTATCGCCACCCCGCGGTGCGCGAAGCTGCGGTGATCGCGCGCACGCAGGAAGACGGCGTCGCGATTTGGGCGTATCTCTCCGCGAATGGCGAGGCGCCCTCGATCATCGAACTCAAGCAGTTCTGCGCGAAGAACCTGCTTTCGTACATGAGCCCGGACCGGTTTGTGGTGATCGATGCGCTGCCGCGGACGAGCACCGACAAGGTCGATTATCAGGCGCTGCTGAAGAGCGCTTAGGAACCGCAGGCCCGCGCATGGACTTCTCTCTCACGCCCGCGCAGCAAGAGCTTCAGAACGCCGCGATCGAGTTCGCGAAGGGCGAGCTCAACGATTCGCTGCGCGAGCGCGATGCGAAGAGCGAGTTCTCGCGCGAGGGCTGGCGCAAGTGCGCCGCATTTGGCGTGCACTCGCTGCCGGTGCCGGCGGCGTTCGGCGGCCAGGGCGCGGACCTAACGACTACGATCGCGGTGATGGAGGGCCTCGGTTACGGCTCGAAGGACGCGGGGCTCTTGTTCTCGATCAACGCGAGCCTGTGGACCAACACCATCCCCCTGCTCTCGTTCGGAACGGACGAGCAGAGAGCGCGCTTCCTGCCGCAGCTCTGCAGCGGCGACTGGATCGGCGCCAACGGCGGCAGCGAGCCCGAGGCCGGCTCGGACATCTTCAGCCTACGAACGCGCGCCGTGCGCGACGGCGGCGACTACGTGCTGAACGGCTCGAAGACCTGGGTCACGAACGCGCAGGTCGCCGACCTGTTCGTGGTCTATGCGACGCTCGACCCCGCGTACGGCCTAATGGGCATCACGGCGTTTCTCGTAGAGCGCGCTACGCCGGGGCTTCGCGTCGGCGGCGACCTCCACAAGATGGGCATGCGCACTTCGCCGATGGCGGAGGTGTTCCTCGACGACGCGCGCGTGCCCGCGGCGAACCGGCTCGGGCGCGAGGGCCGCGGCGCGGCTGTCTTCAACTGCGCGATGGATTGGGAGCGCGGCTGCATTCTCGCGGCCTGCCTCGGCGGAATGCGCCGCCAGCTCGAACACTGCATCGATTACGCGAAGACGCGCAAGCAGTTCGGGAAATCGATCGGCGAGTTTCAATCGGTGACGAACCGCATCGCGGACATGAAAATGCGGCTGGATGCCGCGCGGCTGCTCGTCTACCGCATTGGCTGGCTGAAGGATCGCGGGCAGCCGAGCGAGCTCGAAGCCGCGCTGGCGAAGCTGTTCACGTCGGAGGCCTACGTGCAGTCGTCGCTCGACGCGATGCGCACGTTCGGCGCGACCGGTTACATGCAGGAATCAGAGATCAAACGCGAGACGCGCGACGCGATCGGCAGCCTGTTCTCGTCGGGCACCAGCGACATCCAGCGCAACATCGTCGCGAAAAAGCTGGGGCTGAACCCCTAGTTACGGGTGCTGGCTCGAGACCGACACGATCTCGCCCGTCATGTAGGAGGCGTAATCGCTGGCGAGGAACACCATCACGTTCGCGACTTCGAACGGTGCGGCGGCGCGGCCGAAGGCTTCGCGCTTCTCGAGTTCTTCGAGTAGGCCGTCGGGCGTCACTTTCGCGAGGAACTCGTGCATCGCGATGCTCGGCGCCACCGCGTTGACGCGCACACCGGAGGCCGCCGCCTCCATCGCGACGCAGCGCGTGAACGCCATCACGCCTGCCTTAGCTGCGGCGTAATGACTCTGGCCCGGTTGCGCGCGCCAGCCGAGCACCGAGGCGTTGTTCACGATCGAGCCTTGGGCGCGCGCGAGCATGTGCGGCAGAAACGCGCGCGTGACGCGCATCGTGCCGGTGAGTGTCACGTCGAGCACCCGGCTCCACTGTGCATCGCTCATCTCGACGAGGTTCGCGGTGCCGCCGAGGCCCGCGTTGTTGATGAGCACGTCGACGTGGCCGAGCGCGGCGAGCGCCGCGTCGCGCAGCGCGTCGACTTGCTCTTGCTTCGTGACGTCGCAGAGAGCCGTCGCGGGGCGCTTGCCGGTGAGCTCCGCGAGTGTGTCCGCGGTTTCCGCGAGCCGGCGCTCGTGCAAGTCGCTGATGAACACCGTGGCGCCCTCTTCCGCGCAGCGCCGCGCGACCCAGAAGCCGATGCCGGTGCCCGCGGCCGCCGTAATCACTACGTGCTTGCCCGCGAGCAACTGCTTGCCTTGCGGATACGGCGGAACGACGCGGCTCATTGGATCTCCACTGCGTTGCTCAAAACGGGCGCGGCTCGCGCGGCAGGCCCAGCGCGCGCTCCGCGATCTGGTTGCGCTGAATCTGATTCGAGCCGCCGTAGATCGTGTCGCTGCGCGTGAACAAGTAGAGGCGCTGCAGCGGCGTCAGCTCGTAGGGGAAGCCCGCGGCGATGTCGGCTTCGGGCCCGAGCACGTCCATCGCGAGTTCGCCGAGGTCGCGGTGCCAAGTCGCCCAGAAGATCTTGTGGATCATGCCCGCGCCGGAGAGCGCCGCGTCGTCGCTCAGTGTGCGCAGCGCGTTCCAGCGCTGGATTTCGAGGCCGATCCATGCGTCGGCGATGCGCTGACGAATTAGCGGGTCGCTCGCCTTGCCGTTCTGTTTGGCGATGCGAATGATCGCGTCGAGCTCGTTGCGGAACAGCATCTGCTGCCCGAGCGTCGAGACGCCGCGCTCGAACGCGAGCGTCGCCATTGCGACTCTCCAGCCTTCCCCCGGCGCCCCCAACAAGTTGCCGCGCTCGGTGCGCGCGCCGTCGTAGAACACCTCGAAGAACTCGGCGTCGCCGGTGATCTGGCGGATTGGGCGGATCGTCACGCCGGGCTGCTTCATCGGGACCAACAAGTACGAGAGCCCCGCGTGTCGCTTCGAGTCCGGATCAGTGCGGCAAATCACGAAGCACCAGTCCGCCCACTCGGCCCACGACGTCCAGACTTTCTGGCCGTCGATCAGCCACTCGCCGCCTTCGAGGCGCGCCCGCGTCTGCACGTTTGCGAGATCGCTGCCGGCGTTCGGCTCGGAGTAGCCCTGACACCAGATGGTTTCGCCCGCGACGATGCCGGGCAGAAAACGCGCCCGCTGCATAGGAGTCCCGAAGGCAATGCAAGTCGGGCCGAACAAAGTCTCGCCCATGTGGTTGATGCGGCCGGGGCCGCCGGCGCGCGCGTATTCTTCGTAGAAGATCACTTGTTGGGAAAGCGAGAGGCCGCGGCCGCCGTGCTCGCGCGGCCAGCCGACGCAGGTCCAGCCGCCCACGGCGAGCTGTTTCTCCCAGGCGCGGCGCTCCGCGATCAGTGCGCTCTCGTCGCCCGGGCCACCGCGATGCCGCAGCGCCGCGAACTCGCCCGAGAGCGCGCGCTCGAGCCACGCCGTGATCTCGCGGCGGAAGCTCTCGTCGGCGTCGGAAAAGTTGATGTTCATGGGTTCGATCGCGCTCGGCTCGGAGGCGGCGACCGTAGGTTACGCTGCGCGCCCGCTCAAGGAACTCGCGTCGCGATGGAAGAAGCAGCCCAGGCTTGGGACCGGATGACGATTCCCCGCACACTGGCGCGCGCCGCCGAGCTCTGGCCGAACGCGTCTGCGATCGAGGACGGCGACGTGCGCCTCAGCTTCGCCGAACTCGCGGCCGAGGTGGAACGCGCTGCGCGGGCCTTGCTCGCTGCGGGCATTGCGAAGGGCGACCGCATAGCGATCTGGGCGCCCAACAGCTGGGCGTGGGAAGTCGCGGCGCTCGGGCTCCAGTCCGCGGGCGCGGTGCTCGTCACGCTCAACACGCGCTTCAAGGCGCACGAGGCTGCGTACGTGCTCGGCAAGAGCCGCGCGCGCTTGCTGTTCACGGTCGGCGACTTCCTCGGCATGAATTACGCCGAGACGATCGCGGGCGAGGATCTGCCGCAGCTCGAGCGCGTGATCACGCTCGCTGGCGTGGGGAAGAGTGCGCAGCCGTTCGGCGAGTTCGTCGCGACGGGCGAACGCGTGGGCGCCACGACCGCGCGCGAGTGCGCCGCGTCCGTAACACCTGACGACCTCTCCGACATTCTTTTCACGAGCGGCACCACCGGCTTCCCAAAAGGCGTGATGACCGCCCACGGGCAGAACCTCAAAGTGTTCGACGCTTGGAGCGGCCGCGGCCTCGGGCTGCGCACTGGCGATCGCTACCTGATCGTGAACCCGTACTTCCACGCGTTCGGCTACAAGGCCGGCTGGCTCTCGTGCCTGATTCGCGGCGCGACCGCGCTGCCGCACGCGGTCTTCGATGTGCCCGCAGTGCTGGCGCGCATCGCCCGCGATCGCGTCAGCGTCCTGCCGGGACCGCCCACTCTCTACCAATCGATCCTCGCCCACCCCGGCCGCAACAAGTTCGACCTCTCGTGCTTGCGCTTGGCGGCCACCGGCGCCGCCGCCGTGCCGGTCGAGATGGTGCGGCGCATGAAGAGCGAGCTCGGCTTCGAGACCGTAATCACCGCGTATGGCCTGACCGAGAGCTGCGGCACCGTCTCTCTCTGCACCCCGGACGACGACCCCGAGACGGTCGCAAACACCTCCGGCAAAGCGCTCGACGGCACTCAGGTGAAGTGCATGCGCGCAGACGGCAGCGAAGCGCCGCGCGGCGAACCCGGCGAAGTATGGGTGCACGGGTACAACGTGATGCGCGGCTACTTCGAGGACACCGCCGAGACCGCGAAAGCGATCGACGCAGAAGGCTGGCTCCACACCGGCGACATCGCCGTGATGGATGCGCGCGGGTACCTGCGCATCACCGACCGCATCAAGGACATGTACATCTACGGCGGCTTCAATTGCTATCCCGCCGAGATCGAGAACTTGATCTACAAGCACCCCGGCGTCGCGCAGGTCGCCGTGATTGGCGTGCCGCACGAACGCCAAGGCGAGATCGGCATGGCGTTCGTGGTTCCCGCGCCCGGGGCCGCGATCAACCCTGATGAGCTCATCGCGTGGTGCAAGCAGAACATGGCGAACTACAAGGTGCCAGGAAGCGTGCGCGTGGTGAGTGCGTTGCCGCTGAACGCCTCGGGAAAGGTTCTGAAGACAGAGCTGCGGAGACTGGCGGCAACCGCGTAGCAGGTTGCGCGGCATGGGCGGGGGTTGCGACGCTCGCGTTCGTTGTGACCTCTCTCGCGCACATCACCGATTTGTGGCCGCTGCTCGCAGCGCGCGCCGCCGCGACGCCCCGCGCGTTGTTCGCGCTCGACGAGCGCGGGCGCTCGCTCACGTTCGCGCAGTATCAGGGCGCCGCGCTGCGCTGCGCTGCGGGGCTCGCGGCGCTGGGCGTTGCGCGTGACGTGCCCGTCTCGTGGCAGCTGCCGACGCGCATCGACGCGCTCGTGCTCGCGGCGGCGCTCGCGCGGCTCGGCGCGCTGCAGAACCCCGTGTTGCCGATTCTGCGCGAGCGAGAAGTCGGCTTCATCACGCGCCAGATCGGAGCGCGGCACTTATTGGTGCCGCGCGTGTTCCGCGGCTTCGACTACGAGGCGATGGCGCACTCGCTCATGCCCGCGCAACCGGGGCTCGCTGTGCACTGCGTCGAGAGCGGGCTGCCGGACGGCGACCCAGCTGCGCTACCTCCCGAGTCGGTTGTTACGGATCCGGCTCACGCGCCGGTGCGCTGGATTCTCTACAGCTCCGGCACCACCGCCGATCCGAAGGGCGCGCGCCACACGGATCACTCGGTCGCGTGCGCCGGGCGCGCCATGGCCGAGAGAGTCGGAATCACGGCGGACGACCGCGTCGCGCTGCCGTTCCCGGTCACGCACGTTGGCGGGATCAACTGGCTGAACGCGAGCCTAATGACCGGCTGCGCGCTGCTGCTGGTGGAGATCTTCGACCCAAAGCGCTCGCCGCTCTGGCTCGCGGAGCAAGGCGCGACGCAGCTCGGCGCGGGTACGGTGTTCCATCAGGCCTACCTCGCCGCGCAGCGCGAGCACGGCAGCGCGAGATTGTTCCCGAACGTGCGCGGTTTCCCTGGCGGCGGCGCGCCGAAGCCGCCGCGACTGTTCTGGGATTTGCTGCACGAGTGCGGCGCGCCGATTCTCTCGGGCTACGGCCTGACAGAACACCCGATTGCGGTGATGGGCGCGGTCGACGACGCGAACGAGAGGCTCGCCGCGACCGAGGGCCGCGCGACTCGCGGCACCGAGATCCGCGTCGTGAAGTCGAACGGCGCGCTCGCGGGGCCAGGCGAAGAGGGTGAAGTGCGTCTGCGCGGGCCGCATCTGTTTCGCGGCTACGTCGATGCGCGTCTCGATGCCGAAGCGCTCGACGAACTCGGCTACCTGAGAACCGGCGACCTCGGCACGCTCGACCCCGAGGGCTTCCTCAGCATCACCGGCCGCCTCAAGGACATCATCATCCGCAAGGGCGAGAACATTTCCGCCAAGGAGATCGAGGATCACCTGCACGCGCATACTGCCGTGCAGGAAGCCGCGGTAATCGGGCTCGCCGATGCCGAGCGCGGTGAGCGTGTGTGCGCGGTGATCGTGCCTCGCGCAGGCGCTGCGCCGCTCGCGCTCGTGGAAGTGAGCGCGTTCCTGCGCGGGCGCGGGCTCGCGACTCACAAGCTGCCCGAGCAACTGGAGCAACGGAGCGAACTCCCGCGGAACCCCTCTGGCAAGGTGTTAAAGCGCGAACTCCAAGCGGAGTACGCTGCTACTCCACGCTGAGCGCAGCAGGAGAGACGGATGCTCGAGACTTCGTTCACACGGCTGATCGGTTGCCGGCAGCCGATCCAGCTGGCGCCGATCGGCGGCGTGAACCTCGCTGTGGCCGTTTGCGATGCCGGCGGACTCGGCATGCTCGCGACGCATTTCCCCTCGGCCGCCGAGCTCGAGGCAGGGCTCGATGCGCTCGCCGCTCGCACGCGCGGCGTGTTCGGCGTCAACTTCCTAATGCCATTCCTCGATCGCACCAGCCTCGAGATCGCCGCTCGCAGGGCGCGCGTGGTCGAGTTTTTCTACGGCGATCCAGACGCCGCGCTCGTAAAGACAGCCAGCGCGGCTGGCGCGCTCGTCGGCTGGCAGGTGGGCTCGCTCTCGGAAGCCGTCGCGGCGGAAAGCGCCGGCTGCGACTTCGTGATTGCGCAGGGGACCGAAGCCGGCGGACACGTGCGCAGCGCGAGCCCCTTGCTGCCGCTGCTCACGCAAGTGGTGAGCGCGCTTCGCGTGCCTGTCGTTGCGGCGGGCGGCATCGCGACTGCACACGACCTCGCCGCCGTGCTCGCGTGCGGCGCGAGCGCCGCGCGCCTCGGCACGCGCTTCGTCGCGTCGCGCGAATCCGACGCGCACCCTAATTACGTCGCCGCGCTGCTCGCAGCGAGAGCGGAAGACACCTGCTTGACCGAGGCATTCTCCGTGGGCTGGTCGAACGCGCCTCACCGCGTTTTGCGCTCTGCGATCGCCGCCGCCGAGCAGCTCTCTGGCGAAAACGCAGGCGCGACGCGTTTTCGCGGGAAGACCATGCCCATTCCGCGCTTCGCGACGTTTCCCCCGACGCGCGAGACGACGGGTGAGATCGATGCGATGGCGCTCTACGCGGGCGAATCCGTCGCGGGCATCGACTCCGTGAAGAGCGCGGCGGAGATCATCGAGGAACTGTGCGGCGGCGCGGAGCGACTGCTGCGCGACGCGGGGCAGTCGCGCCCGAGCGCCGTCTAACTAGCCATTCGCCCCCTCCGAGCGCTTCGCCTTCTTCTCCGCCGCCCTCCGCTGCTGCTCCGCGAGATACGCCGCCACCGTCGCGCGCAGATCCACCTCGTAGATCGCGAGATCGAACGCCACCGACTTCGCCGGGAAGCCCACGCGGTACTCGCTCCCGTCCCGCGTGCGTTCGAGGTGCCCATAATCAACGAGCCAGCGCCGCAGCGTCACGTGATCGGTCTCGATCGCAGGCGCCACCTCGCGCTTCCAGCGCAGCAGCTGCTCATTCACCTCGCGCTCGCTGTAAGTCGCCTTCTCATCGAGATCGAGCGTGATGCTCTTCATCAGGATCTCGCGGTCCTGCTTGCCGCGCGGGAAGCCACGCGGCCCGCGATCTGCGCCAAGCCGCACGACGCGTTCGACGAATTCCTCGAGCGTAATCATTGCCTTCAGTGCGCCTCGGCTCGCGGCTCGCTCGGTGCGGGATAGCTCCCCGTGTACTCGTGCCCGTATCCCCAGCGGAAGTAGATCGGCAGCGCGGGATGCCCGCCCGCGCGCACGCCGAGCCACATCAACGCTCCGAGCGCCGGAGTTCGCTTCTCAGCAACACACTCGCGCAGGCTCTCGTCCGCCGTTTCGCGATCGGCCGCCGAGCCGCCGCACCAGTACGCGTAGTCGTGCATCTGGCAGCAATCGCGCCAATTGCCATCCGGAAACCACGAACAACCGTCGAAGCGAAACGGCAGCGTGGGCGGACCCGCGGGCCGGCCGCGCTCCGCGCACCAATCCGCGGCCGCACGCTCGATCGTCGCCGCTGCCGCCGGGTCCGCGTCGTACGGAGCCACGCTGTGCGCCGAACGCGTGGTGCAGGCGGTGAGCGCGGCGAGATACGCGAAGCAAAGAGCGCCGAGTGCGGCCAGCAGAGTTCGCTTCATGCGCGCAGCATACTCGCGCTTCGCCGGTCGCCTCGCTCCGGCGCAGCTCGAGTGCCGCGCGCGCGGGGCACGCGCGGTACGCTGCCCGAAGTATGCAACCCGCAAGCGCAGCCGACGCCGTCCAAGCCCAGGACCTCTCCGACGCCTGGCCGTTCCTCGACGCCGAGGAGCGCCTCGAAGGCTTCCGTTTGCTTGGGCCCGATGAAGCCGAGCACTTCTTCGTCGCGCTCGATGCGCGCGAAGAGTACGAGTTATTGACGACGTTCACGCCCGCCGAGCGCCAACTCTGGATGCGGCAGCTCGCGCCAGACGACGCGGCCGACGTGGTGCAGGCCGCCAGCGCGAACGACCGCGATGCGCTGCTCGGCGCGCTCGACGCGCCGGCGCGCCGTGAAGTCACCGCCCTGCTCGCTTACGCGGAGGACGAAGCGGGCGGCCTGATGAGCCCGCGCTACGTGCGGCTGCGCCCCGACATGACGGTGGACGAGGCGATCGCGTACCTGCGCCGCGCGGCACGCGAGCGCGTCGAGACGATCTATTACATATACGTGCTCGACGCGGAGATGCGGCTGCTCGGCGTGGCCTCGTTCCGCGAGCTGTTCGGCGCACAGCCCGGCGCGCTCGTGCGCGACGTCATGCGCACGAAGATCGTGACGGTGCGCGACGACCTCGATCAGGAGGCGGTCGCCAACGTGATCGCCGAGAACGGCCTGATGGCCGTGCCCGTGGTCGATGCCGACGGGCGTCTCCAGGGCATCGTCACGATCGACGACGTGATCGACGTCGTGCGCGAAGAGGCGACCGAGGACATCCAGAAGATCGGCGGCACGCAGGCCCTCGACGCGCCGTATCTCGAGACGAGCATCCTCGATCTCGTGAAGAAGCGCGCAGGCTGGCTCGTGGTGCTGTTCGTCGGCGAGCTGTTCACGGCCACGGCGATGGCTTATTACGAGGACCGCATCGCGCGCGCGGTGGTGCTCGCTCTGTTCATCCCGCTGATCATCTCCAGCGGCGGCAACGCGGGCTCGCAGGCGACCACGCTCGTGATCCGCGCCATGGCGATGGGCGAAGTGCGCTTGCGCGACTGGTGGCACGTGTTCCGCCGCGAGTTCGGCATCGGCCTCTCGCTCGGCGCAATCCTCGGCGTGATCGGGCTGCTGCGCGTTCTGCTCTGGCCATCGCGCGTGAAGCTCTACGGCGAGCACTACGTGCTGCTCGCCTACACGGTGGCCGTGGCCGTGGTCGGCGTGGTCATGTGGGGCGCGCTCGCGGGCTCGATGCTGCCGTTCGTGCTGCGCCGCTTCGGCTTCGACCCCGCGAGCGCCTCCGCGCCGTTCGTCGCGACGCTCGTGGATGTGACTGGGCTGGTGATCTACTTCAGCGTCGCGACAGTGCTCCTCAGCGGGACGCTGTTGTGAT
>JANNDT010000061.1:0-8380 GCA_031387905.1 Deltaproteobacteria bacterium | reverse complement strand
CGCGCCGAGGCGCGCGCGCGGCAGCGACTGGAAACGTTCGAGCGGAAGCGCGCCGAGCCAGAGCACGAACAGGCCGAGCGCGATGGCAGCGATGCGGAGGATCGGGCGGCTCTCCGAGGCGCCCGCCGCGATCGCCGTAATCAGCGCGAAGGCAGCTGCTGGCGCAGCCCACACGCGGCGCGCCAGCCAGCACGCGAGGCCGGCGAGCGCGCCGAGCGCGGGATACACGGCCAGCACGAGCAGGAGGCCACGCTGGATGTCGGTTGGGTCCGCGTTCCCCGCAAGCGCGGCGCGTGCAAACTCGGCGAGCCCGATGCTGGCGGCGACGCCTGCCCCCGCGATCGGCGCCGAGATGCCGGGCGGCCCCGAATCACGCAACTCCACTCGCATCACGGCCGGTTCCCTTCGCGCTTAGAGCGCACTCGTATCGGTTGCCAGTCCGACGAACATGCGACCGGCGAGCTCGAGCGTTGGAGGCGCGACCATCAGGTGCTGTGTTGCGACATGCGCATCGCGGAAGATGCGCTGAAGCGGCGACTTCTTGTAGATCGAACTCGCGCCGCCGAGGTCGTACATGCGATGCGTCACCCGCGCCGAGGCTCGCGCGGCGTGGGTCGTTGCGAGCCGCAGATCTCGGCGCAGCTCGACAGGCACCGCGTCACCTGCCGCCGCGCGCGCCCAGGCGGCTTCGACGCTCTCGCGCAGGAAGGCGCGCGCCGCGCGCACCTCTGCCTCCGCTTCGGCGACTGCGCTCTGCACCGCCGGCCGCTCGGCAAGGCTTCGCGCGCTGCCCGTCGGCTTCTTCGCATTCGCGAGCGCGACGAGTTCGTCGATCGCCGCGCGCCCGAGGCCGAGAGCGACCATGCCGATGCCGAGCGCGAGCAGCGTGAAGTTCGGGAAGCGATACAGCGGGCGATCTGGCGGCCGCTCGCGCGAGTAGCCGACGACGCGCTCTGCAGGGACCCGCACATCGCGCAGCGTAAAGTCCGTGCTGCCGGTGCCGCAGAGGCCGGAGACGTGCCAGGTATCGAGGAACTCCACCTCGCGCGCGGGCACGAGCACCATGTGAACGCGCGGTGTGCCGTTCGCGCGCGTGATCGGCGCGCCGCTTTCGAGCAGGCGACAACCCGCGAGCACCCAGTCCGCGTTCTGCGTGCCCGAGCCGAACGCCCAGCGCCCGTTCACGCGGAACGAATCGCCCTCGAGTTCAGCCGTGCCCATCGGCGCGAACACGCCCGAGAGCAGCGTGTCGGGCGACGCGAACACCGCGCGCGCAGCTGCCTCGGGAAGGCTCGCGAGCGCGGTCGCAGAGGTGGCGGCGATGAAAGCGCACCACGCGACGCTGCCATCCGCCGTCGCGAGCGCCTCGAACGTCTCCGCGACGGGCCACACCGGCAGCTCGAGGCCGCCGCATTCGCGCGGCGCCCAGCTGCGATAGAAGCCCGCGGCTGCGAGTTCGCGCGAGAGATCCGCGGGTAGCTGGCGCGCGGTCTCGATCTCGTCGGCGCGCGCGCGAATGCGCGGCGCGAGTTCGCGCGCGCGGGCGACCGGATCGGTCTCGGCTGCCACGAACGCATGCGACGAGGCGCCCAGCACCGTCACTCGGGCAGCCCCCAGCGCCGCGCGAGATTGTTCTTCTGCATGTGCGATGAGCCCCCCACGATCGGCATCCCCAATAAATCGCGAACGTTGCGCTCCATGTCATGGCCTTCGGCGAGACCGTACGCGCCCATCACGCGCTGGCAGGCGAGGGCGATCTGCACGCCGGTGTCCGCGACGAACAGCTTCGCCATCGAAGTCTCGACGCTGCAGGGGCGCCCCTCCTGCGCGAGCCAGGCGGCGTGGTAGAGCATGTGCCGGCAGGCTTCGAGCTGCGTGCGCGCATCGACGAGCGCGTGGCGAATCACCTGATGCGCGCCGATCGGCTTGCCGAATTGCACGCGCTGCTGCGCGTAGCTCCAGGCTTCCTCGACCGCGGCCTGCGCGAGCCCGAACGTGACCGCCGTGATCTCGAGTCTCTCCACGTCGAGCGCGCGCCCGACCAGCATCTTCCAGCCGCGCCCGATCGCGCCGGGCCCGCCCACCACGTTATCGATCGGCACGAGCGCGTCATCGAAGTTCACGTCGGACGAGAGCGTGTAGCGGAGGTTCATGTGCTCGATCGGAGAAATCGTAATGCCTGGGCCTTTGGGATTGACCAGCACGAACGAGAGGTTCTGGTAGCGCGCGTCCTCCGGGCCACTGCGCACCAGGCAGTAGATGTAATCCGCGAACTCGGCGCCCGTGCACCAACGCTTCGAGCCGTTCAGCACGAGCGAGAGGCCGTCCGCCGAGACGCGCGCCGTGGTGCGCACGCTCGCGAGGTCGCCGCCCACGTCGGGCTCGCTGAGCCCGTACGCGAATAACAACTCTCCGCGCGCGAGGCGCGGCAAGAGCGCGCGCTTCTGCTGCTCGCTGCCGTTCTCGGAGAGGTTCATGCCGCCGTAGAACGCGCAGTGAATGAACGGTCCCGCGGCGAAGCTGCCGCCGCGGCAGAGCTCCTCGATCACCGCGACGGCGGCGATGAGGTCGCGCCCCGCGCCGCCGTACGCCTCGTCGATCGTGAGGCCACACACGCCAAGCGCCGCGAGTCTCGCGAACACCTCGCGCGGGAAGCGGTGCTCGCGGTCCCACTGCTGGCGCTTCTCGGGGGGCATCTCGGCCGCGACGAAACGCCGCAGCGTCTCGCGCAAGAGTCCGATGTGCTCGGGTTCGTCCGCGAAATGGCTCGGCATGCAGCGTGCGCCCGCGCCCTAACGATTCGTGGGGTACGCGGCGCCCCAGCGATCTGCGAACGCGAGCTTGTCGACGGGCCTCCGCGAGATCGCGCCGTGCCCGGCGCCCAGCGGCCAGCCGACCGGTACCGCGGCCGCCGTCGCCCAGGGCTGCGGGATCGCGAGCAGCTCGCGCACCTCGGGCTCCACTTCGCATAACAAGGTGGTGAGCACACAGCCGAGCCCCTCGGCGCGGCAGGCGAGCAGGAAGTTCTCGACCGCGGTGTAGACCGAGGCGCCGCCCACGACCGAGACGCGTGGCTGCTTCGCATCGGTGATCGCCATGATCTCCGGGTTGAAGCAGAACACTGCGACCAGCGGCGTCTCGCCGAAGTGCTCGGCGAGGTAATCGCCCGACGCGATCATGCGCTCGGTCTTCGCCTTCAACTCGGCGGGCGCGCTCGCGAGCAGCTTCCGGTGCCCGGTCGAATACGCCTTCCAGCGCGCGTCGTAGAGGGCGCCAAGTTTTTCCTTGAGCGCGCGCTCGCGCACCACCACCACGCGCCACGGCTGGACATTGCCGCCCGTCGGCGCCCAAGCCGCGGCTTGCAGCACGCGCTGCACGACGTCCTCGGGGATCGCATCCGGCCGCACCCGCCGCACCGCGCGCAGCGTCGACATCGCCTCGTACAGCTCCATCTATCCATTCCTCCCCGGAGGGCGAGACCAAAAGGGGTCTGACCCTTTTCGGTCTCGCCCTTTGAACTGACCTCGATTAGCGGCCCCGAAAGACTGGTGCGCGCTTCTCGCGCAGCGCGGCGAGCGCCTCGTCGTGGTCCTCGCTGCGGAAAGTCACGAGTTCGAGCGCCAGCGAGGTATCGAAGGCGACGTTCAGCGCGTCCTTCACCAGCTTGTTCACGGCGAGCTTGGTGAACTGCACGGCCATCGGCGCACCCGCCGCGAGGCGCGTCGCGAACGCCATTGCCTCGGCGTCGAGGTCGGCCGCCGGCACCACCTTGTTCACCAGCCCGATGCGCTCCGCCTCGGCCGCCTTCACGGCGTCGCCGGTCATCAGGTACTGCTTGGCGCGCGCCGGTCCGAGCAGCAGCGGCCAGATCGCAGCGCCGCCGTCGCCCGCGACGACTCCCACTCTCACGTGCGGATCTGCGATGACCGCGCTGTCGGCCATGAAGATCACGTCGCAGAGCAGCGCGATCGACGCGCCGAGCCCGATCGCCGGGCCGTTCACCGCAGCGATGATCGGCACCTCGACATCGAGCAAATCCCAGATCAATTGCTTTCCGTCGCGCCGGATCTCGTCGAACAACACGGGGTCTTTGAACTGCGGGAACCAGTTGAAATCGCCGCCCGCGCTGAAGGCTCTGCCGCGGCCCGTGAGCAGGACCGCGCGCGCTGTGCGCTCGCGCTTCAACTCGCGAAACAAGCGCGCCATCTCGCGGTGCATGCCGTCGTCGACCACGTTCATCGGGTTGGTCGGGTGCGCGATCGCGATGCGCAGCACGTCGCCCACGCGCTCGAACTGAAAGTTCTGCCAGCCGAGCTCTTCGATGCGGGGTTCGCTCATCGGCGCACGTCTCCTCAAACCGCGGGCCGCGCAGCGTAACCCGGCTCGGCCGGGCTAGCGTGCGCCACTTCGCACAAGGGCACGCATGCCGCATCCGCCGGACGAGATTCGCGCCGCCTATCGCCGCTACCTCGAGGCGCGCGAGCGCATCGAGGCCGGTGAACTCGGCTGGGACGCGCTCGGCGAGTTCTTCACCCAAGACGCCGTGTTCATCGACCCGGCGTGGGGGCGTGTCGACGGCCTGCCCGCGATCACGAAGTTCCTGCGAGAGAGCATGGCCGGGCTCGAGGATTGGTCGTTCCCCGAAGCGTTCACGCTGGTCGAGGACGACCGGCTGGTCTCGTTCTGGTGGAACCGGCTCGGCGGCCAGCGCGCAGACGGCAGCAGTTATCAGGCGCCGGGCGTTTCGATCCTCGAGTACGCGGGCGGCGGCAAGTTCAAGCGCGAGCTCGACATCCTGAACATGGCCCAGGTCGGCGAGCTGATCCGCGAGAGCGGCTGGCGCCCGCCCGCGAACTTCAACATGCCGCCGCGCAACCCGCGCCGCGAATGAAGGCGGCGCGCGCATGAGCGAAGCCTCGCCTCCGAGGGAACGCTTCTCGCGCTACCACATCGTACTGCTTGCGCTGTTAGGGATCGCGACGCTCTACGACGGCTTCGACTCCTCGATGCTGACGCTGGCCTCGGTGGACGTGTGCAGATCGCTCGGCATCTCGACGAGCGAGTGGGGCACGCTCTACATGTGGACGCGAGCCGGCATCGTCGGCTCGTTCTTCTTCCTGATGTGCGCCGACCGCTTCGGCCGCAAGCCGCTGCTGCTGCTGACGGTGACCGGTTTCGCGATTGCGAGCGGCGCCACGGCGTTCGTGGAGACGAAGTTCGAGTTCGTGCTCTGCCAGACGATCGCGCGCCTGTTCCTGACCGCGCAGTACGGGCTCGCCATCATCATGGCGGGCGAAGAGCTGCCAGCCTCTCTGCGCGCGCGGGGCATCACGGTTCTGACGGGGCTCGCCACCGTGGGCACTCTCACCATGGCCAAGGTGCAGCCGTTCTTTCTGCTCATCGATGAGCCGAACGCGCCGCCGCCCGAAGGGAACTGGGCGCACGACAGCGCCCTCCTCGTCGCAGCGGAGATCGCGCGCTGGCTCGAGCTTCCGTTCGACGGCGCGCATTGGCGCGGGCTCTACCTGATCGGCGCGCTGCCCTTGCTCGTGGTCCCGCTGCTCGCGCTCGGCGTGCGCGAGACGAGGCGCTACCGCGAGGTCGCCGCGACGCGTGGCCCTGCCTCGCTGGTGCAAGTATTCGGTACGCAGTTCCGCGAAGCGGGTCGGCTCTTCTCGCCGCGCTACCGGCGCCGCTTCTCGATCGTCTCGCTGCTCTGGAACTGCGTGTATCTCGTCATCGCCCCGTCTGTCGCGTTCTGGTCGATCTACGCCCGCAACGAAGTGGGGATGACGCCAGCACAAGTCGGCAACGTCGTATTCTGGGCGTATGTCGCGGGGACCTTCGGGCACCTGCTCTCGGGACAACTCGTGGAGCGCGTTGGCCGCAAGCCCACCTGCGCAATCTTCTTCGCCCTGGGCGCGGTCGCGATCGTGATGCTGTTCCAGACGAGGACGACGTTCGGCCAGTACTTCTGGCACATCTCCACCGTGTTCCTGCTGAACGCCGCGATCGGCGCGACCCACGTCTATGCTTCCGAGCTGTTTCCCACCGAGCTCCGCGCAACCGGCTACGGCTGGGCGACGAACCTGTTCGGCCGTATCACCGAAGTTGCGATCCCCGGTGTGATCAGCCTGCTGCTCGCGGCTGGCTACACGATCAGCTGGTCGATCGCGATGGTCGGACTCGGCCCGATCCTCGGCGCGCTGCTGATCGCCAAGTTCGCGCCCGAGACGAAGGGGCTCACGCTCGAGCAGATCCAAGAGAAGCTCGACGCCGAAAGCAGTGCGGCGGCCCCGAGGGCCGCCGCCTGATTTCATTCGAGCCGCGCAGCGTACGCCGCGCGCGGCGCTAGTCGCCCTGCTGGCCGCCGCCGCCGAAGCTGTACGCGCTCTCGCTGTGCTCCGAGACATCGAGCCCGTTGTGCTCGGCCTCGTCGTCGACGCGCAAGCCGCCGAACACAAACTTCAGGATCGTGAGCAGTACGAACGTCGCGAGCGGCGCGAGCACCAGGACGATCGCGACGCCTTCGAGCTGGATCATGATCTGCGCGGACTTGCTCTCGACGCCTGTGCCGAGCACCGTCGCGAACACGCCCGACGCGATCGCGCCGAAGGTGCCGCCGACGCCGTGCACGCCGAACGCGTCGAGCGAGTCGTCGTAGCCAAACTTCGCCTTCAGGAAGGTCACGGCGCCATAACAGACGACCGCCACCCCGAAACCGATCGCCATCGCGCCTGCCGGGTCGACGTTGCCGCAGGCCGGCGTGATCGCGACCAGGCCTGCGACCGCTGCAGTCGCCGCACCGAGCGCGGTGGGCTTGCCGCGATGCAGCCACTCGATCGCGGCCCACGTCAGCGTCGCCATCGAGGCGGCGGTGCTGGTGTTCAGGAACGCGAGCGCTGCGAGCGGGCTAGCGCTGAGTGCGCTGCCCGCGTTGAAGCCGAACCAGCCGACCCAGAGCAGGCCTGCGCCTGTTAGGCAGAGCGGCAGGCTGTGGGGCGCCATCGGCTGCTTCCCGAAGCCTTTGCGCTTGCCGACCATGATTGCCGCGACCAGCGCCGACAGGCCGCTCGTCATGTGCACCACCATGCCGCCGGCGAAGTCGATCGCGCTCTTGCCGAACAGGTAGCCGGGGCCGGACCAGACCATGTGCGCGACCGGGCAATAGACCACCAACACCCAGAGCGTCATGAACGCCACGAACACCGAGAACTTCATGCGCTCGACCACGGCGCCAATGATCAGGGCGGGCGTGATGATCGCGAACATGCCCTGGAACATGATGAAGATGTACTCGGGGATATTGCGCGGCGGCGAGGCGAAGTTCGCAGTGACCGAATCGAGCGTGACGCCGTTCAGCATGACGCGAGAGAAGTCGCCGATGAAGGCGCCGGTGCCGCCGAACGCCAGGCTATAGCCGACCACGATCCAGAGCACGCCGATCACGGCCGCCGCGGCGAAGCACTGCACGAGCACGTTCAGCATGTTCTTGGCGCGCACGAGCCCGCCGTAGAACAAGGCCAGTCCGGGCAGCGTCATTAGCAGCACGAGCGCCGTCGCGGTGAGCACCCAGGCGGTGTCGCCGGTATCGATGGCGGGCGGCGGCGCTGCGTCCTGTGCGAACGCTGGTAAGGCGAGGGCGCTGAGCGCTGCGAGTGAGCCTGCAGCTGCGGCGAGAGAACGGACGCGAGTGGGCGTGAACATCGTGGCCTCCATGGGGGGGAAGTCGGAGGCAGACAGAGCAAGGCGCGTGCCACTCGAAATGAGCCGCGCGCCCGGCGCTTGAGCCGAACCGCGCACACTGCGTGGGCAGGGACTGCCTGCGACGTGAGCAGGCGCGCGCGCCTGCCTATGCTGCGCGCGTGGAGGAGACGCCCACGGACTGGCAGGCCGCCGAGTACGAACGCCGCTACCCCGGCGCGCGCATCCTGCCTTATCAGGGCCGCTGGCCGCGCATCGACGCGAGCGCTTGGATCGCGCCCGGCGCCACGGTGGTGGGCGACATCGAGATCGGCCGCGACTCGAGCGTCTGGTACGGCTGCGTGCTGCGCGGCGACGTGCACGCGATCCGCGTCGGCGCGCGCACGAACATCCAGGATCTCAGCGTCGTGCACGTCACCAAGGACCGCTTTGCATGCGAGATCGGTGACGAGGTGACGGTCGGGCACCGCGCCGTCGTGCACGGCTGCCGCGTCGACGACGGCGCGCTCGTAGGCATCGGCGCGGTCGTGCTCGACGGCGCGCAGCTGGGTGAACGCGCGTGGCTCGCGGCCGGCGCGCTGCTCGCGCCCGGCGCCGCGATCGCGCCGCGCATGCTCGCACTCGGGAGCCCCGCGAAGCCCGCGCGCGAACTGCGCCCCGAAGAGCTCGCCGAGCA